>NZ_JACJOU010000015.1:300000-510544 GCF_014695725.1 Microcoleus sp. FACHB-672
GAACACCGGCTCGTCATCCTCCTCTCCAAATACATCATCTTCCTCGTCTTCCTCATCAGCATAGGAGTTTGCCAATTCAGAAGGCTGAGAAGGTTGACCGGGAATCGCCTCCAAAATGGCATCTAGCACCTTGGCAACCGGCAAAATTTCTAATCCCAAATCAGGCGTCATTTGTCCCTTTGGAACAATCGCTCGTTTGAAACCGAGTTTTGCTGCCTCCCGCAGCCGCAATTCCAACTGAGAAACCGGGCGAACTTGTCCCCCTAAACCGACTTCCCCAATGATCACCGTGTGTGGATCGACGACGCGATCACGGAAAGACGCCACCACAGCGATCGCCACCCCTAAGTCAGCAGCCGGTTCGTGTACCCCAATTCCGCCCACAGTCGCTACATAGGTATCTAACTTAGACAAGGGAACCCCAACCCGTTTTTCCAGTACAGCCAGAATTTGCACTAGCCGGTTGCTGTCAACGCCGGTGGTGGCTCGGCGCGGCGAGCCAAAGCTGGCAGGGCTAACTAAAGCTTGCACTTCCACCACAATCGGTCGTGTTCCCTCACACGCCACGACCGTAGAACTGCCAGAGATGAAGTCATCCCGGCTGCCCAAGAATAGCTCTGATGGATTCTCGATTTCCCGTAAACCGTTGGCAACCATTTCAAAGACGCCGATTTCGTGGGTGGCTCCAAAGCGGTTTTTCATTGAGCGTAAGAGCCGGTGAGAGGCAAAGCGATCGCCTTCAAAGAAAAGCACGGTATCGACGAGGTGTTCTAAAACTCTGGGACCGGCAATTCCGCCTTCTTTGGTTACGTGTCCAACAATAAACAGGGTAATATTCTCCCGCTTCGCCACCTGCATTAGCGCGTTTGTGCATTCGCGCACCTGCGCCACTGATCCCGGCGCTGAAGTTAGGGAGGGAAAGTAAATTGTCTGGATACTATCAATCACTGCCAGATTGGGTTTAAGCGATTCAAGTTCCCTGAGAATTTCTTCCAAATTGGTTTCTGGCAGCAGGTAGAAACTTGGATCAAAATGGGACTGAAGCACGAGTTTACCAGCATCGCCTCCGTTCCCCGGCTCCCTGTCTTCCTCTCTCTGGCTTTCTCCGACTTCGGGATCAACATCATGATCACTCTCTGTCGGCTCGTAAGCCTGCAGGCGTTGCGCTCGTAATTTCACCTGCTGTCCCGACTCTTCCCCAGAAATATAGAGGACGCGAGAATTGTAGGACATTTGATTGGCCACTTGTAGCAACAGGGTTGATTTCCCAATTCCTGGCTCCCCGCCTATGAGTACCAAAGAGCCAGGGACGATGCCACCGCCCAACACCCGATCTAATTCCCCAAAGCCAGAAGGGCACCGAGTTAGGGCGGTATCGGCAATTTGAGAAAGTTTAAAGGAGGATCTTGGTTGGCCAGCTTTTTTATCTGGCGCTTCCCCGTTTTCCTTCATCCAGGTACTGCCGTTTAAGCTAGGGCGATAGGGGTTCGCCGGCACCGAGGTTGTTACCTGCTCAACCAACGAGTTCCAGCTCTCGCAGGCTGGACATTTACCAAAGTATTGCGGGAAATCTGCACCGCATTCGTTACACATGTACTGGGTTCGAGGCTTCGGCATTCCTTTAGTTGTTAAAAACCCTGAATATTGATATAAATCTTTAAAAAGCCTGAAATCTAAGATAGATAAGAATTACAGCCCTCTCAAGACGACGGAACGTGAGACAATTCTAATGATAGAGTAGTAAAAATTAATCCTTAGAAATCACACTTAAGGAGCGTTGGGTAGCTTGGAAAACCATAAGGAAAAGATACTGGTAGTTGATGACGAAGCCAGTATCCGTCGGATTTTGGAAACGCGCCTTTCCATGATTGGCTATGATGTGGTGACAGCGGCTGATGGAGAAGAAGCCCTGGAGACTTTTCGCAGCGCTATTCCTGATCTGGTAGTTCTGGATGTGATGATGCCGAAGCTCGATGGCTACGGTGTCTGTCAAGAGTTGCGAAAAGAATCAGATGTGCCCATCATCATGCTAACAGCCTTGGGAGATGTGGCGGATCGGATCACCGGCCTGGAGTTGGGGGCTGATGATTATGTGGTCAAGCCGTTTTCTCCAAAAGAACTGGAAGCTCGTATTCGCTCAGTGTTGCGTCGCGTAGACAAAACCGGCGCGTCTGGCATTCCTAGTTCTGGAGTCATTCATGTCAGCAGCTTGCGGATTGACACGAACAAGCGGCAAGTCTACAAGGGAGATGAGCGCATTCGTCTCACCGGCATGGAGTTCAGTTTACTGGAACTGTTGGTCAGCCGGTCGGGTGAGCCATTCTCTCGCTCGGAGATTTTGCAGGAAGTATGGGGCTACACCCCAGAGCGTCATGTGGACACGCGGGTGGTGGATGTTCACATCTCGCGTCTGAGAGCGAAGTTAGAAGATGACCCTAGCAATCCAGAGCTGATCCTCACCGCACGCGGCACCGGCTATTTATTCCAAAGGATCGTTGAACCAGGCGAAGAGTGATTCCACATTCCGTTGTCAGTTGTCATGGCTGAAACAAAACAACAAAATCAAAATTTTGTCAAGCTGGCTTTGTCAGTTGCAAAGGACAGAGGACAAATGACACAGAACAAAAAGCATGGCTAAACCTGACCAAAATCAAGTGCTACGCCAGTTGCCTCTCGTTGCGGGTGGGCTGGCGGGTGTGCTGCTGCTGCTCAACCGCTTTCTGACACCGCAGTTAACCGAGTCACAAGCTCGCTCGGATGCCTTGGGCGTGCTGTTAAGTGCGCTGTTAATTTTGACAGGGCTGCTGTGGCAGCAGGTGCAGCCGCGCTCGCCGGAGGTGGTTGAGTTGGTGGGGGAAGAAGGCTTTGAACTTGCACCCGATTTGCCAGAGCCGGTGAAAACTGAACTCGCCTGGGCATCTCGGCAACTGCTCACCAATACAGTAACGCGCTCGCTGGTTGTTTGGTATCAGGGGCGTGTGCTGCTGCGGCGGGGCATTTTGGGCGAAAATTCCCAGGTGAAGCCGGGAGCGATTTTGCAGCGGGTTTTAGATAAACAAAAGCCGGTTTATTTAGTGGCGCTCAAGCTTTATCCAGGGCGCATCGAGTTTGACTATTTGCCAGAAAATACTCAGGGTGTTATTTGTCAGCCGGTGGGAAATCGAGGCGTCATGGTTTTGGGCGCAAATGCCCCTCGCAGTTATACGAAACAAGATGAAAACTGGATTGAGGGAATTGCTAATAAACTAGACGATACTCTGAGCCGATATCTTGAAGCGTGAAGAAGCCAACAGAGCGTTTGGCTTAAATAATGATGTTGCACCAGTGGAGATTTAAAATTCGATGACAATTCTCTATGGGCTGCTTATTTTAGTAATGCTCGTGGGTGTAGTGGGGGCGGTGGTTCCCGGCATTCCGGGAGCCAGTTTAATTTTAGGAGCAATTGTTGTTTGGGGCGTCGTTTACGGCTTCACCGGCTTAGCATGGCCCTTGGGAGTAGCGATTGCGGTTTTGCTGGTCAGTATTGGCGTTGATTTTCTAGCGACGTACTGGGGGGCAAAACAGGCCGGTGCCAGCAAATGGGGGCAGATCGGTGCTGTTGTGGGCTTAGTTGTGGGGTTTTTAGGGTTGCTGCCGGCACTCCCGTTTGGTGGCCCGCTCCTGGGCATTTTGCTGGGTCCGCTGTTAGGTGCAATCATTGGTGAATATCTCTACCAGCGAGACTTGAATTTGGCAATTAAAGCAGCGGTTGGAATTTTGGTTGGTTCGCTTATTGGAAATTTAATTCAAGGAGTGCTGGCAATTGCAACAGTGGTGGTTTTTGTGCTTTCCACTTGGTCGCAGATTGCTGGGGCCTAAAAACACAATTAACAAACGTGCCGGTATCTAGCTTTTTAAATCTGAAATGCGATTACCATTAACTGAGTTATGTCGGCACGTTTGTTCTCATATCGCTGAGTTCGCTGTCTCCGGTTGCAGTCTTATGGAAACTCGGAGTTAAGACTTCTAGCCGGCTAACCCAGCATCAACAAATCAGATGGGTTCACGATCTAGACAGTGGAGTCCACCATGAATCAAGATGAAATTGTAGCGCTAGGAGCTTCATTGCACCGCATCAATCAGAAGCTATTAAAATCAAAAAGCCAAGCATATATGAGCCGAATTTGGTATCAAGGAGACGAACCTTATTTTGATATGTTTCTTGATCTTCTAGATAATGAGATCGTTTGGTTTCAGTTTACGCTTAGAGGGAAATGTCTTTCGTGGAATCAAAAGCAATTATGCCTGCAAACAGGCTCAACCAATGAGTTAGTGGTTGACGATATCACCTATTATTCAGCTAGCAAAGTTATTACAGGCGATAGCAATCCCGATATTGATTTTATTAAATTAGCGCAAGCAATTTTGACAACCCGTGCCGGTGACGCTATTTTCGATAAAGCGCTCGCACTCTTCCATACTAAAAATTAAACAAACTCATGAATTTAAAGAATTGCGGCCCAGACATGATAATTTAAGCGACTATTCATAATTTCTACACCGATCTATAACTATTAGTAATCTTTTAATATTAACACAAATACTCCCAAAGTTCTGAAACTAGAGCTAGCCGGCTAAGTTACCTTAGACACAGCTAAAGCTGCCGTCAAAACGTTATAATACGTCGGTTCCTATCTAACGGATGACATGACTCTGTCCCAGCTCGCTGTTCCCAAGATCACCTTTTCCAAAAGCATAGGTTTCAGAAAAGAACTCAACCGACGAGTTGAAGCTTATTTTGAAACAGAAAACATTTCTCCACGAGATAATCCGGCTATGTACCTGAAAACCGCAATTATTTGCGCTTGGGTGCTTTCGGCATGGCTATTTATTCTCTTCGTGCCATCATCTGGGTTGGTAAAAATTCTCGGCTGTGTGGTTCTAGCTTTGGGGATGGTTGCCTTTGCCTTCAATGTCGGACATGATGCCAATCATGGAAGTTATTCCTCTCGCAAATGGGTCAATAGTCTATTTGGTTTCGCTTTAGATGTCTTAGGAGCCTCTAGCTTTTTATGGCGATACAGCCATAACAAACTTCACCATACTTATACCAACATTGCTGAGCATGATTTTGATATAAATGGTGAGGGTTTAGTGCGCTTGTCTCCTGATCAAGAGTCTCGATGGTTTTATCGATACCAACATATTTACACTTGGTTGTTATATGGATTTTTGCAGACTCACTGGTTTGTTGAGGATATCAATGTCCTGTTACTCAAACGCAAATATTACGACCACGAGATCCCAACACCGAAACCTGCAGATGTTATTACCTTTTTTGCCTTTAAGGTATTTTGGTTAGCTTATGTTATCGGTTTGCCTTTATGGCTGGGTTACACTCCCTTACAGATTATGGTGGGGTTTGTAATTACTACAGTCATCTTTAGTTTTATAGTCGCGCTCGTTTTTCGAGTGGCTCATGTGGTGGACAACGCAGAGTTTATCACTCCCCACCCAGAAACGAGCAACGTTGATGACGAATGGGCGATTTGTCAAGTTAGAACCACCGTTGATTTTGCTCCAAAAAACCATTTCTTAAACTGGTATCTTGGCGGTTTAAACTACCAAGTCATTCATCATCTTTTTCCCCATATCTGCCATATTCATTACCCCAAACTCTCCAAAATTGTCAAAGAAGTTTGCGATGAGTTTGAGGTTGAATATCGAGTGAACGAAACGTTTGCAGAAGCTATCGTTGCAAACTATCGATTGGTAAAAGCTTTAGGAAATAGCTAAGCTTTGCACGAAAAGAAAGAGTGAGGAGAGGATCAGGTTTTCTCTCTTCACTCTTTCTTTTTATTAACCTCTGCTGATTTCTGCAAGCAAACCCTAGGGCTTCGGTGCCGGCTGTTCCTTCTTGGAGGTTGCTAGCATTAAATTAGATTCATTGACTTGAAACTTATAGCCAATCCCAAAATCTAGAGGCTTGATGCTGCTATCACTCTTATAGATATCCCTTAAATCTCCCTGATACCGAGTGCTGAACAGATCGATTGGTTGTGTGTAGTTCCCGTAAAACTTCAAGTTCCACTTAGAACTGTCCACATATTTAACCGGCATTCCAGAATCATCCTGCAACAAACTGCTGCTTTCTGCTAGAATCAGATCCCGAATGTTAGAAAAATCTTCTCGGTGCATCAAATAAGAGGCAGCTTTCAGGTAAGTGGTAGGTTCGGGAAACTGTTTGACAAATGTATTGAATTCCGGAGTCTTTTGTAAAGCACCATTGGATAAATCTACGGAGAAATAGTACAGGGTTCGCGGGTTGGATTCTCCTTGGGGTAGAAAGGAAATTTTAACCCCAGGAATTAAGTTTTTAGCCTCACGAGCCTTTTGTGCGTTCTCAAATGCTTGAACCGTAGCGTCCTTTTGGAGCGTAATGTACTCCACATCCAAAATTTTATTATTGGTTCGTGCTAAAAACACAAATAAGACAGGTAAAACGCCTTTTTCCGCCAAATCTACCTTCATATCATTAGTGCGGAAAAAGCTTAATTGCAGGATAGCATTCAGCGAGGTAGTGATTTCCTGCAGTTTTCTATCCATTTTTTCGGGTGGGATTTTCTCAAGATCCGGAATGTCTCCCACCGGCTCTAATCCCGCTAAAACGTAATCACTGCCTTTCGGGAAGAAAGAATAGGCATATAAGAAATCAGGCCCACTGAATGGATAAAATATTGGATCTGAAGATTGGTTGAGAGATTTTAGCTCATTACTAGACCAGTTTCTGATTTTTGACAGTTGTTGAGCGTCTAGTCTTTGCCACGAACTGTCGAAATAGTAGGCGTGATCGTTCCACGCTTTACTTTTTTGTAAAGATGCTAGGGTGCTGCCGGCATCCACCTTGATGCCGGCTAAAAACTTAGCCGTATCTGTGAACTTTTCCGCTTTTGCTTTATCTACAGGAATGTCGGTAACGACCGCATTTTTAGAATTCTCACCATCACTTTTCTGATTCGCATTGATGACGGTGGTAGAACTGCTTGGCTGCTGAGAATTTTGAGTGCCATTAGGCTGATTGGGATTTGCATTTTCTCCAACCTGGTTGCCACAAGCAGATACAAAAAATTGGAGCGTCATTGTTGCGCTCAGGACGTACATTAAGTGCTTTCGATTCATGGAAGTTCGCTCAACAAAGAGTTAAAGAATTATCTAGTTTTTAGAGCCGGAAGACGCCAGCCGCTTGTTTCTTGACACAAAGAAGTAAACCAGCAAACCCACAAAAATCGTCATCAATCCTGCCAGCGATTCCTGAGGTTTGTCGAGTAAAATATAGATCAACATCCAAGCACTGATTCCTAGAAAGATCAGCGGCGTTATGGGATATCCCCATGTTTTGTAAGGCCGGGGCGCATCGGGATACCTTAGCCGGTGAACAAATACACCCAAAACGGTGATAAACGAAGACAGGGTAAGGGTAAATCCCAAATACGTTAAAACGGTCTCAAATGAAGAAGTAATCACCAGCGCCAAGACAATTGCCAGTTGCAAGAGAATCGCGTGATATGGAACCCCATTTTTATTTTTGCTGGCTAGCACTTTAAAAAACGGAATATCTTCTCCGATGACTTGAGTAACTCTAGGGCCGGCCCACACCATTGAGCTAATCGAAGAAATCAGGCCGAAGGAGATCAGCAAGCTCATAATCTTTCCACCGGCAACCCCAAAAATCCGGGTAGCGGATATATATCCCACTTCCAGTTGTCCAGCTAGCTCATCAATGGGCGCGGTATACAAAAATGTAAAGTTAATCAGCAGGTACAAGACGAGAACGATTAAAGTTCCCGCGATTAAAGATCGCGGCACATTTTTTTCCGGTTCTGCTACCTCGCTGGCAATGTAAGTAGACGCATTCCAACCAGAATAGGAATACATGACAAACACGAGGGAAATCGCAAAGGGAGAACTTAATATCACATTCATATCTCCCGGAGCCGGCAGGAAATTGATATCTTGAGGTTGTGCGATTAACAATCCGCTAGCAACCAAAAAGACAATCAGCAGCACTTTCAAAACAGTGAAAACATTCTGAAAGTAGCTTCCAAGTTTGCGATCACTTGTATGAATGATGGACACGCCAATGACAGTTAAGGATGCAACTAACAGCGGATTAAATATTGGGGAAACTTTTGATAAATATTGTCCCAATGCCATCGCTGCTGCAGCAATGGGTGCGGCAAACCCGACTGTAACGGAAACCCACCCGGACAGGAAACCAATTGCTGGATGATAAATTTTGGATAGATAGTGAAATTCACCGCCTGATCTGGGCATTGCTGCTCCCAGTTCACTGTAAGAAAGTGCGCCACAAAGGGCAAAGACTCCGCCGATTACCCATAAACACAGTAAGGCGAAACCAGACTTTATATCTGCTGCTTGGAAGCCCAAACTTGTAAAAACGCCCGTTCCGATCATATTAGCTACCACAATCGAGATAGCTGTAAACAGGCTGATGAGCCGTTTGTCTTGTTGCTGGTTTGAATTCACGCGCTTTTCAGAATTTTTTTGGCTTTCAATTGAGATCCCCAGCGAGGGGGGATTTTATTTAATCCAATCTTTAGATGTTCTAGCCCGGATGGTTTTTATTGGCCTGAGCTTACCTGACAGCCTGCAAACTCACCTATTAAAACTCAGATTTCGTTACCTGTCTAGACCGGCACTCTGAAACGCTGTCGCTGGCTTATTCTAAGGATCTGTCACATCGGCACGTCTTTACCACCGATTTGGCAAACCGCTGTGTCCGGCTTTAACTGGCGCTTCCCTCCTACTCATTGAGAATTTTGTCAAATCGTTGACAATAGTTGTCATTATCATCACAATAAACCCGACAATGGTATAGCTCAGATCGGCACAAATCAACTCTCAAAACGCGTTGACTCTCAACTAACATTTCCCAATAAGAGTCTTGTAAGAGCAAATTTTGGCAACTTAAAGGGTGTGAGGATAAAGAATAACAATGGCAAAAGTTTTGTGGAAATATTTACAATTAATACCTAATGTGGTAGCCGCATCTCTCGCGGTTTACGCCGGCGCGACAGTGGCAGCAGAACCACCGGCATCTGTGGAATCGGTAGACAAAAAAGACATAACGCTGAGTGAGCCGATCAGCCGTAACGTCTTGGTTCAGGTGCCGGTGAGGCAAAGCCCGAACGATATAGCACAGAATGACGCATTTAGCTCTGAAGACAGCCCCACCGGCAATGTCAGCGATTTAGAACAGATTGACCCATCCAACGCTGAAAGCAGCGTCATGGAGCAAGTGACCTCCGTTTCTCAGCTATCCGACGTTCAACCCACAGACTGGGCATTTCAAGCCTTACAAAATTTGGTTGAGCGATATGGGTGTATCGCAGGATATCCCGATGGCACATTCCGGGGAAACCGCGCCATCACGCGATATGAATTTGCTGCCGGTTTAAATGCCTGCTTAGAAGCAATTACCCAGCTGATTCAGCCAGGGGGAGACTTTGTTAGCAAAGAAGACTTAGCACTCCTTAACCGGCTGCTTGAGGAATTTCAGGCCGAACTCGCCACCTTGCGGGGTCGGGTTGATGCCTTAGAAGCGCGTGCTAATGAACTCGAAGCCAATCAATTCTCCACCACCACCAAACTCGAAGGGGAAATCATCTTTGCCGCCGTTGACGGCATCGGCACAGGATCGAGCAGTGTCCCCCACTTCGGACATCGGACTCGCTTTAACTTAGAAACCAGTTTCACCGGCGAAGATTTGCTCAGAACCCGACTGCAACTCGGCAACTTGAATGCCTTATCTGCCAATTCCAACCCGGCACCTGAAGGGGATCTATTTTTCGCAGCCGATGCTTACGAAGAAAGCGATGGCAATGTCTTTGGTATAGACGCCCTGCTTTACACGTTTCCCTTGGGCGAACGCTTGGAGATCACTGTTGCCGCCAATGCCGGTGCCGCAGATGACTTTGCCAATACCGTCAACCCATACCTTGATGGAGATGGCGCGCTGGGCGCACTGTCTCGCTTTGCCACCCGCCATCCTATTTATTACATGATCGGGGGTGCCGGCATTGGGGCGAGGTATGAGTTCAGCGATAACTTAGAACTGAACCTGGGTTATATGGCTGCTGACGCCTTCGATCCTGATCCAACTTTTGGGTTTTTCAATGGTGCTTACGGTGCGATGGCTCAATTGCTAGTCAAACCCAGTGAAAGACTTAACATCGGCTTAACCTATATCAATTCCTACAACAATGAAATGGGTGCCGGTAGTAACCGCGCTAATTTGCGAACCGTTTTGGGGAATGAAACTGATTTGGATCTGCCAATTATCAGCAATGCTTTTGGGGTTGAAGCTTCTTGGCAACTCAGCAAGCGCTTTGTTGTGGGTGGTTGGGTTGGCTACGTCAACAAAACTGTACTCTCCACCCTTGGCGGACAAATTGATCGCGGTGATATGGAAATTTGGAACGCCAATCTTAACTTTGCCTTTCCCGATTTGGGTAAAGAAGGGAATTTGGGCGCTATCATCGTCGGTGTAGAGCCGATGGTTCGCAATTCTAGCGTAAGTGCTGCTGTCCCCGGACTGCCTGATGTGTTTGGGGCAGATAAGGACACATCCCTGCACATAGAGGCTTTGTACCAGTATCAGGTGACAGATAACATCGCCATTACGCCTGGTGTGGTTTGGCTCACCGCACCCGATCACAACAATGATAATGAAGATATTGTGATTGGGACGATTCGGACGACCTTTACTTTTTAGGCTCCCATTCTTTTGAATTGTTGAGGTTTGGATGAATGAGCCGGCAGATAAAACTACCTAATGTGCAAGTCATAAACGGGTGATAAGACAGCTTTTCAGATTCACAGGTTTGTGGCTAAAACTTTAGCGTATATCCTTGTTTGCCTGAAGTTTTATCAAGCCCGCTTATTCACCCTAAAGCAAGAGTTAGTCATAATAGAAGCAATTGCGGTAAAAATAAGAAGAACGCCATGCTAGAAACTCAAGTTTTGTTAGAAACCCCTACAGAATCAACAGAAAAAGAATGGATCTCAATCGAAGACTTTTTGATTCATCCTCCTGAGAGAATGGAGTGGGTTGACGGCGAGCTGGTGGAGAAAACAGGTATGACAATTAAGCATGGTTTGGCTCAAGGTAAGTTGATCTCCTATTGGAGAAATCACATCATTTCGAGTGGGCAAGGCGGAGAAATTTGTCCAGAAACACTTTGTCGAACTAACAAGCAGGCTCGGCGTCCTGATGTTGCTTACATCACGACTGAGCTGCTACAACAGTATGGTGAGCTTACTGTCCTTCCCGAAAGTTTCCCACTCATTGCCGAAATCGCCTCTCCTGATGACAGTGCTGAAGAGTTATTTGCTAAATCAAAAGAATATTTAGAATCTGGCTGTTTGGAAGTTTGGGTGCTGTTCCCTGAAGCTCAACTAATTATGATTCACACAGAACAGCGCTGGCTTTTATTTAATGCCGATGAAGTGGTTAGCACTCAAACTATTTTACAGGGATTTAATGTAGCAGTCAGTGAATTGCTTGCTTAATAAACTAATGGATAGCTCCTGAAAGATCCAGTTTCCATCTAGGCAAAATGTGAAGAATACCAACCACCGGCCCGAAAATCTTGCCGAACCCATAAGGGCTTAGATGTAAAGATTCGTAAACTTTTAAAATTCTCTGTGGAAGGGAAAGCCGGTCAAGGCCACAGGCGTAAATTTACAGGCTTCACCGCGATAAGATAGCAATAAAACTACTGAAGTGAGGGGCCAGATTTCCTGGTCAAAAGCGCCTATCGAAACCATCTACGGCAACCTGCAAGGTCTAAAATCCAGCCAGCTTAAACAGCTACAAAAGCTATACCATCAGCGGCTACCGGCCAACTTCATCACAACAGCCGAATTTGCCCAGCGAATCGCCGCCATCAGTACAGAAATTGGTCAGCCGGTGTCTGCCTACATCAACCGGCGCGGGCAGCTAATTCGAGTTGGCGTGGGTACACCTCGCCAAACCCAAATCCCGCCGCTGGAATTACCCCGTTATGGTGCCGGTCGTCTTAGTGGCATCCGCTGCATTGCCACCCAACTCAAGCCGGCTGCACCAGACGAAGCGGCCCTCACCGCAATGGCCATTCAACGGCTGGACGCATTGGTACTCCTCACCCTCACCGGCGCAGGTTTTGAACGTCGGGGTGGGGGTGCAACCGGCTATGTGAAAGAAACCTACTTGGCGCATCTAGTGACCCAGGAAGCGGGGGAGACGGGAAGAGGAGGAGACGGGGATAGAGAGAATCTTCCCATTGAGCACTCAGTCCTCAGCACCTTCGTGTCGCCGCCGATGAGCCTCGATGTTCTGGCTAACCAAGACTTTCTCGACTTGGTAGAAGGACTCGAAGCAGAATTCGAGCGAGAATTTGTTGCCCAGCAGGTAGACGCCGATCATGATCGGGTGCTGCTGGTGGGTGTGATCACCGGCGACAGTACGCCTCAGCGGTTTCAAGATGGGTTGGCGGAACTGGCGCGGTTAGTGGATACTGCCGGCGGCCAAGTGCTGCAAACCGTTCAGCAGAAGCGTCCCCGCCCTCATCCGCAAACTGTAGTCGGTGAAGGTAAAGTTCAAGAAATTGCCTTGGCAGCACAAACAGTGGGGGCTAACCTAATTGTGTTTGATCGCGAACTCTCGCCGGCACAAGTCAGAAACTTGGAAATTCAAATCGGCATTCGCGTTGTTGATCGCACAGAAGTTATTTTAGATATTTTTGCTCAACGTGCCGGCACCGGCGCGGGTAAATTGCAAGTTGAATTGGCCCAGCTCGAATATATGCTGCCGCGCCTCACCGGCAGAGGTCAAGCGATGTCCCGTTTGGGCGGTGGTATTGGCACCAGAGGGCCAGGTGAAACGAAACTTGAAACCGAACGCCGGTCAATTCAGCGCCGCATCGCCCGATTGCAACAGGAAGTGAACCAGCTGCAAGCCCATCGATCCCGGTTGCGAAACCGCCGACAGCATGAAGACGTACCCTCGGTGGCGATTGTGGGTTACACAAATGCCGGTAAATCTACGCTGCTCAATGTGCTAACGAATGCCGGAGTTTATACCGCTGACCAGCTATTTGCCACCCTTGATCCCACAACTCGCCGCTTAGTGATTCCCGATGCTGTCACCAAGGAACCGAGATCCATTGTGATAACGGATACAGTCGGTTTTATCCACGAATTGCCCCCCGCCCTGATTGATGCCTTCCGCGCCACTTTGGAGGAAGTCACCGAAGCTGACGCTTTGCTGCATTTAGTAGATTTGTCCCATCCGGCTTGGCACAGTCAGATTCGCTCTGTGATGGCAATTTTGGCTGAAATGCCGGTGACACCAGGGCCGGCACTGGTTGCATTTAATAAGATTGACCGCGTTGATGGAGATACTTTGGCCCTAGCCCACGAGGAATTTCCCCAGGCTGTGTTCATCTCAGCAGCCAATGCTTTGGGCTTAGAAACTCTGCGACAACGACTTGCCCAACTTATTCACTACGCGGTTGCACCTGAGTAAATTTATTGAAGAGTCCGGCTGAAAATCACCCTTAAGTAGGATTACTGAGATTGCGGCAGACAAGATACTATTGATCAGCAATCTTAAATTTGCTCTCATCGCAACTCAGTAATTTTACTCATGAGACGCGGACGTGGCAATATCTGGCGCTAAGTATAGACTTCCGTCCAAGGTTACAAAGGATTTAGTCAGATATTGCCACGTCTCGAAATATTCCGGTAATCAACCGTGTAGAAAGATGTTTAGGCAACCTTTAAAACTCGCCATTGGTGCCGCTGTTCTCGCTACAACTGGAATGTCAGCGATGGCGCTAGCTGCCCCGGCTTCAGCTTTTACCCTCAATGCCGGTCGCCTTGAAATTGATGCGAGTAAAGATGTTATCGGTAGCACTTTCACAACGACCTTTGACGGTAATGTAAATAATCAGACTGTTGCCGGCCTTTCCTCAGAAGCAGTTTGGACATTTCTAGGCATCACAAACACTGGCGATAAAACCGAGGCGAGCTTTGAAATTACCCTCGAAAATACTTCTAGCAACGGCATCCTGTCCAGAACCTCTGCTTTGGGTTTCAATGTCACGGATCTAGAGGGCAATCAACTCGACTTGCTAGGTGTTGGAAGTGCCGGCGGCAGTGGAAACACCCGTTCCACAGGGCTATTTGCAAACGATCACACCGGCAGCTTTTCCAATGAGTTTGGCGTAATAGATGTTTGCTTTACCGGCGGCAACACCTGTGAGGAAGACAGCAACGGCGGTGTTGACAACGATACCAGCACGCGGCTTGCCCAGAAAAGTAGTTTTACAACCACCTTGGCTTTCGAGGGTTCTGTTAGCAAGTTTGCTCTAAATAACTTTGGGATAAGCTATCAAAGCATTAATGGCGAAGGTTATGTGGATGCCGGCGGAACAGGTAAATTTATATACGTTCAGTCTTCGGATAAACAAACCATTCCTGAACCTCGTACACTCGCTGCAGTCTTGCTTACAGGACTGGCGATCTTCACCCAACGACGCAAACGACAACCAGCCGCATCGTAACGGTCAGCCAAAACTTGTTCTATTTAATAATAACTTTGCCCCCTCTAATCTCAAACAGGGGGTTTTGTTTTTATCTGTAAGACTTTTTCTAATGCAACACCGGCAATTTTTAACAATAGGCTAAACTTTGGCTAGAGCCAGGTTAAACACCAGAGGCATCCGCCGTTTACAATTAAAAAAATAAAACTTAAACGATGAGGATACAATGACTCCTAAAGTAGAAATCTATACCTGGAGAACCTGCCCTTTCTGCATCCGCGCTAAGGACTTGCTGAGAAAGAAAAAGGTTGAGTTTATAGAATACAGCATTGATGGGGATGAAGACGCGCGGGATGCAATGGCCCAACGAGCCAATGGCCGGCGCAGTGTTCCGCAAATCTTCATTAATGACCAGCACATCGGCGGTTGCGACGATATTCATGCGCTGAACGCCCAAGGCAAGCTCGATGAACTCCTCTAACAGCCTTCTGCCCAGTTTAGGGGCTTCTTAAACCAGTGAATAAGAGCGATCTCCAAACAGAGATCGCTCTTTCGTGTCGAAGCGTGTAATAAACTAGGGAACGCTGCACGCGCTCATGCACGATTCAGAGGAAACTAGGCGTGAAACTTGCCTTTATCATAGACCCGCTCAAACAGCTCGATCCCGGTCACGATACCAGCGTGGCACTCATGGAGGCAGCTCAAGCACTGGGACACGAAGTTTGGGTAACACAAGCCAATCATTTAAGCGTAGTGGGTGGCAAAGCTTATGCCATCCTCGAACAGGTGAAGCTGACACCCGTAAAGTTGGGCGAGGCTGGATGGATAAAAGCACCCGACTGGTACGCTCTCGGAGAGCGGACTTTACAGCCGCTTGAGGAAATGGATGCAGTCCTGATGCGTACCGATCCGCCGGTGAACGTTCCTTACCTCTACGCCACTTACATTTTGGATTACATTGACCCAACTAAAACTCTGGTGATTAATTCTCCGAAAGGGTTGCGGGCAGCTAATGAAAAAATGTATGCCCTGCAATTTACGGAAGCAATTCCAGAAACGATTGTCAGCCAAGATAAATCGGTGATTCGAGAATTTCTAGATCGCAAAGGCTCGGCAGTTCTTAAACCTTTGGGGGGTAAAGCCGGCGAAGGAATTTTATTTTTACAACCGAACGATCCTAACTTCAATTCTTTAATTGAAATTAGCACCCAAAACAGTAAAACTCCCGTCATGGTTCAAACCTATCTGCCGGCAGCCAAGGAGGGAGACAAACGAATTGTCTTGCTTAATGGCAATCCCATTGGTGCGGTAAATCGTATTCCCACCGGCAGCGAATTTCGCGGCAACATGGCTGTGGGTGGCAGAGTGGCTAAAACTGAAATTACCGAACAAGAACACCAGATGTGCACTTACCTCGCGCCAAAACTGCGCGAAGACGGGTTAGTGTTTGTTGGTATTGATGTCATAGGCGGGTACTTAACCGAAGTGAATGTCACTAGCCCAACCGGCGTCCGCGAAATTGATCGGCTTGATAACGTTCGCTTGGGACATCAAGTAATTAAATGGGTAGAAGAAGCTAGCGCCGCCCTAAAAAGCCAACAGAAAGGAAATTTCCAGGAGAGTCGGTGATGGCGGAAGAAAACAAAAACGAATCGGCCCGAACATGGGCAATGCTTTGTCATCTTTCTTCCCTTTTGTGGATACCATTATCACTTTCTACAATATTGCTGATTGGCATTCCCATTTCCCTAATTTTTCTCAACATTTTAGGGCCGCTTATTATTTGGATGCTGAAGAAAAAGCAACACCCCTTGATTGATGCCCACGGCAAGGAATCTTTAAACTTTCAAATTACCCTGCTCCTCTACAGTCTCGTTATTGGCGTTGTATTGTTGCTAAGCGTGGGAAGTTGTTGGCTGGGATTTAGCACAAATTCCAGTGCGATTTTAGGGTTTGTTGGTTTAGGGCTAATCGTTGCTGGAGTAGGACTGGCAATTCTAGGAGGGTTGATGGGCTTGATCCTTTGGCTAGGACAGTTACTTTTGACCCTATTTGCGTCTATTAAGGCAAAAAAAGGCGAGCTTTACCGTTATCCCTACACCATTCGGTTGTTGAGGTAAAAAATGTTTTCTTCTTCCAGCTCTTCTGTAGAAAAACCAGTCATCGGCGTAGCAATTGCCGGCACCGGCTTTGGTCAAAAAGTCCACATTCCAGCATTTCAAGAACACCATCGAACGCAGGTGGTAGCAATTTACAACCGGCATATTGATAAGGCAAAAGCAATTGCCGATGCTCAAAAAATTCCCCATGCTTGTGATACAATAGAAGAAGTTATCGCCTTGCCAGAAGTGAAGGCGGTTAGCATTTCAACTCCCCCGTTTTTGCACTATGAAATGGCGAAACAGGTGTTGAGTGCCGGCAAACATCTGTTCTTAGAAAAACCCACAACTCTCGCAGCAGCAGAGGCGCGAGAACTGTACAAATTGGCACAATCTACCGGCGCAATCGCCGCAATGGATTTTGAATTTCGCTTTGTGCCGGCGTGGCAGCATTTTGCCGAACTGCTCTCACAAGGGTATGTGGGGCAGACACGTCTGATTAAGATTGATTGGTTAGTTGCCAGCCGCGCGGATGCCAGCCGACCTTGGAATTGGTACGCCCAAAAAGAGAAAGGGGGCGGTGCGCTAGGTGCAATTGGCTCCCACAGTTTCGACTATATTAGCTGGTTGTTTGGGCCGGTGCGCCGGTTGTGCGCCCAGCTAAGCACAGCAATTCCTGCACGCCCCGATCCGGCTGCCGGTGGGGAATTAAAGCCGGTGGATGCGGATGATAGTTGCACAGTGATGCTTGAGTTGGTAGACGGCACACCCTGTCAGGTTTGCCTAAGTTCCGTGGCGTATCAGGGACGTGGGCATTGGGTAGAGGTGTACGGCGAACGCGGCACGTTAGTTTTAGGCAGTGACAACCAGCAAGATTATGTACACGGATTTCGGCTGTGGGGAAGTCAGGCTGGGCAACCTTTAGCGGCTATTGAAGTTCCGCAGCGGCTGGAATTTCCCCGTACCTACCCCGACGGGCGGATCGCGCCGATCATTCGGGTGATCGATCATTGGGTGCAAGCGATTGATCGGGGCAGTTCACCGATATCAGGCTTGCGCGAGGGGGTTTACTCGCAGCTATTAATGGATTTAACTCAAGAATCTCACGCCACCGGCTGCTGGGTAGATGTGCCGGCGCTGGAGGATTTTTTGGCCGCAGGTTGATCTGTTCAATCGCGTTTATTCTTTCTAGGGCACCTTGATTAAGGTCTTTCGGGTGCCGGAGGAATTTTATACTGACCGGCAATGTTATAGAAAAGCCGATAGTAATCGGCAAATTTTTCGCTGGGAGATTGGGCGTAACAGTTATATTCCAATTTTCCCTGCACCAAGGTTAAGGTCATCGAACTGGTTTGTGGCCCTAAATTCACTTCCAATTCCCCTGCTACCCCTTGCTGGGTTGTAAAGTTCTGCTTCAAAGCTTCTGACTCGTCTTTTTTTGATCGCTTGTGCTTGCCGTGCTTTCCGCTACTTGACACCCGATAGCCGGCCCAACCTCGAATCTCAACTTCTGGGTTTTTTGGATCGTTAAACGCTTGCCCATCCTGATTCGTCGGGGGTTCAGCCGCAACCCACGCTTTGGGATAGGGAAACTCAAACTTATAACGCGGGTTGCGATAAGTCTCTAAATTGGTTGCCGGTTGAAACTCAGAGGGCCGGCACCCCGACAGCATTGCCGCCACAACCAGCCCAGTGACGGCATAACGCCTGATGTAATGAGTGACAGACATCTTTGCAACTGCTCTCGTTTTGTTCGCCCCGATCTAACATTCAAATCCCTAGGCATGGGGAACCGGGGAATCAATGTAACGAAATATTACAGTAATGCCGTTAAAGCGCTTTAGCATCTTGACAGCTCAAAATTGAGCCGCTATTCTGAAATGCATACCCGGGTAAACAAATTCACAGTCATATGCAAGATAAGCAAAAGGTTACGTTGTATCTTCCACCCGAACTGCATCGCCAGCTTAAAATCCGAGCTGCAGTTGACTCCGAACCCATGTCTGCCATTGCGGAAAGAGCAATAGTTTTTTACTTAGCCCATCCAGAAGTGGTAGACGAAGTAGAGGCATCTCACGGCGGCGCTCACCGGGTCTATAGCTGCCCAGAATGTACAAACTCAGTGGTTCTGCGAGAGGGAGAAATGGTTTCTCTCAAAGATCAGCCCGGAGTCTTAGCTGAAGAGGGTCTTTCGGTTGAAAGGGTACAAAAAGTCAATTCTAGCCCTGAACAAGGAGAACAAGAATTGGTTCCCTGCTAGAGCTTAGCTTTCTGAAGACGAGCGCAAATCGCACTTCAACTTCAGCAGCGATGAGCATCCCAATCCCGCAATGTTTGCACCGTCTCTAAAAGGTCGATTGGTCATGAAAGAAGAGCTCAGTATTCTAATTCAAGCTCAATATCCTTTAATTTACCTCGTGACCTCCGAGGAAGAGCGGGCCGAGCAAGCAATTGCAACGATTGCTCAGAGCAAGCCCCAACACAAAGTTTTTATTTGGACAGTCACCCACGGAATCGTGGAATACGGGCAACCGCGCAATACAACCCAGCACAACACTGTCTCTCCAGAAGCAGCGATTGAGTGGGTAATTCGGCAGCGCGAACCAGGTATCTTTATATTTAAAGATTTACACCCCTTTATTGATGCCCCAGCGACAACCCGATGGTTACGGGATGCGATCGCAAGCTTTAAAGGCACCCTAAAAACAATTATTCTCATGTCTCCGGTGCAGCAGGTTCCGATTGAGCTAGAAAAAGAAGTCGTTGTGTTAGACTTCGCCCTGCCGACAATGGCAGAACTCAATCAAGTTTTGTCGAGTCAATTGACAGAGACCCGAACCCGCCGCATTACCACCGAGACCCGAGAAAAGCTGCTAAAAGCAGCCTTGGGTTTAACGCGAGATGAAGCAGAAAAAGTCTATCGCAAAGCTCAAGTCAGTGCCGGTCGCCTCACTGAAGCCGAAGTAGATATTGTTCTTTCCGAGAAAAAGCAGCTAATTCGGCGCAACGGCATCCTCGAATATATAGAAGAAGACGAAACCATCGATTCGGTGGGGGGTCTAGACGAATTGAAACGATGGCTGAGACAGCGTTCCGACGCCTTTACAGAACGGGCGAGAGAATATGGCTTACCTCAACCAAAAGGGATGCTAATTTTGGGTGTACCGGGCTGCGGTAAATCTCTAATCGCCAAAACGACCTGTCGGCTGTGGGGACTGCCCTTGCTGCGCTTGGATATGGGGCGAGTGTATGACGGGTCAATGGTTGGCCGATCAGAAGCGAATCTCCGCAATGCCTTGAAAACAGCCGAGTCCATCTCGCCGGTGATTTTATTCATCGATGAACTCGATAAAGCCTTTGCCGGCACGTCAGGTTCCGCTGACTCGGATGGGGGAACCTCTAGCCGGATCTTTGGTTCTTTCCTGACCTGGATGCAAGAGAAAACATCACCCGTCTTTGTGATGGCTACTGCTAACCGGGTTGAGCGCTTGCCTGGAGAGTTTCTCAGAAAGGGCCGGTTTGATGAAATCTTCTTTGTGGATTTGCCCACGAGTGAAGAGCGCCAAGAAATATTTAAAATTCACCTGAAAAAGCGGAATCGAGACATTGCTCGGTTTGATATCGAGCAACTCGCGAATGTCTCCGATGGCTTCTCAGGAGCAGAAATTGAGCAAGGACTGATCGCAGCCATGTACGAAGCCTTCGCTCAAGATAGAGAATTCACGCAGCTGGATATAATCGCCGCCATTAAGTCAACGCTGCCACTGTCAAAGACGATGACAGAGCAAGTCACCGCCCTGCGAGATTGGGCGAGGCAGCGAGCGAGACCGGCTGCATCTTCCGTCGCCGAATATCAGCGACTGGAGTTCTAAAAGCTTTCTCCTGTCTCCCAACAGGAGTAAAGGCTAGCCAGTAAAGGGCTAGCAGTTTGACAAAACGCCGTATATGTGCATCCACACAGCGGCCTGCTTCAGATCCAAACGTTGTCGTATCTCTCAAAGTCCTTAGGAGGAAATCCAAATGTCTCACTTCAGCACCCTGCGTACCAAAATCACCGATGCCGAAATCCTGAAAGCTTCTCTGCGTGACTTGGGCATTAATGTCAAGACCGAAGCTGATGTCCGGGGATACAATGGCCAACGAGTTCGTTCAGACATCGTGGCAGTGTTGGAAGGTGAATATGATCTGGGCTGGTCTCGCAATGCCGATGGGTCTTTTGACTTGATCGCCGACCTCTGGGGCGTTGCCAAAAAGCACAATCAAACCGAACTGATTAACTCGATCAATCAGAAGTACGCAGTTAACAAGACTTTGGCTGAAGTTCGTCGCCCCGGCCTGCAAAATGCCAATGTCAAATTGGTTCTGCAAAAGTAATATCACGGAGTGCGTTCCCAAGCTTGCGGGTTAACCAATTACGGGTTAGCCCGTTTTTTTATGCGGATTTTTGTGAAACTGCGTCGAGAAAGCGGAGATTTTGACGGTGCGGGAACTCAAGCGCTAGATCCCTGTCCTTGTAATTTCAATTCCTCTGCTCTTTACCTGCATGAAATCCTACCCTACACTAAGGTGATTTCTAGCAATATCAACAAAAATCACTATTATTGTATTTTCTATGAAATCTTTGGCTCCTGAGCTAGAGCAACAAATCCGGCAGTTAATGCGTTTGGGCGGTCAACAAGCCGCAGAAATGGCAAAAGAGCAATTTCAGGTTGCCCAAAAGGGGCCGGATGACTATGTAACCAGTATTGATCGATGGTTAGACCGGCACCTCGCAACCGCCTTTGCCAAACTGTTTCCCCACGAAGGCATCATTACCGAGGAAAACGAACAGTCGCGAACCGCATTTGGGGCGGGCTACTCCCGGTTGTGGTTGATCGATCCCCTGGATGGCACCGAAGATTTTATTCAAGGACAGCCCCACTATTCCGTAATGGTGGGGTTGCTATCGCATCACGAACCGATTGCTGGCTGGATCTACGCGCCGGCAGAGGATCGCCTCTACTATGGGGGACTAGACTGGGGTCTGTTTCAAACCGCCGGAGATGCCCCCCCACAACCCTTGCCGGTAAAAGAACCCTTGGCCCCTTCTTCATCATTCTGTCCGGTGATCGTGGGCACCAAAGATCAGCGAAACTTTGGCCGTGCGCTTACACAGTTGATTCCTGAAGCTCAATTTTACTCGCTGGGCAGCTTTGGCCTCAAAGTTCTGGAAGTGATTCAAGGACGAGCCGGCCTTTATATCTATCTAAACCGGCGCGTCAAGCTCTGGGATACCACCGGCCCGATTGCCTTAGCAAAAGCGGCCCAGTTAACCTGTTGCGACTTAGAGGGCCGGCCTTTAAGCTTTCAGCCCGATGCCATCGATCCAGCCACCTTAGCCCATAAACAAACCATTGTTATTGGTTGGCCCCACTACGTTGAGTCGCTGCTGCCAAGAATTCAGAAAGCAGTTGCCGATACTACGGCCTAGAAAACTGCCCAAAAAGTCAGCACTTAACCGGGGAAAGCGCTTGAAGATGAGTTAATAGATCGAGAATCCTTGCAGTATTTTCCGATTGTGGCGGGTAGTATGTCAACATCAATAAATAGGAATCTATGTTGTTGGTTTTTGCAACCCAAATTCCCTAGCCGTTGACTCCTACCCATCCTGATTTCTTATCTTGACGAGCTCTCATGCAGACAGAAGCTTTTAGTGAGCTTTTCCCTCTTTTCAGTGCCGCCAACCCAGAGACGTTGGAATGGCTACTCTCTGTTGCTGTAGAACACGAGTACCCATCCAACCGAGCCGTCCTGATGGAGGATGCCTGGGGAAATGCTGTTTACTTCTTAGTATCCGGCTGGGTCAAAGTCCGACGCCTTGCCGGGGAGAACGTCGTCACGCTGGCCATTCTAGGCCGGGGTGATTTCTTTGGCGAAATGGCCATTCTGGATGAATCTCCCCGCTCCACAGATGTGATCGCCCTCTCGTCGGTGCAGCTACTCAGTGTCTCCGCTCAGCGATTTATTCAAACCCTTTCTAAGGATGCTCAGTTGCACCACCGGATGCTGCAACTGATGGTGCGGCGTTTGCGACAGACTAACTTTCGCTTCCAACTGCGGAACCGGCCTCCGGCAGTCAAACTCGCAAATACCTTAGTTTCTTTAGCAGAAAACTACGGTCAGCCAACTGAAAAGGGAATAGAAATTTTTAACATTCCCTTCAAAGACTTAGCCGATGTTACAGACATCGGGGTAGAAGAAACCAGCAAAATTATGCAAAAACTCAATGAAAAAGGCTGGCTCAAGATCGATCTTGATCGCGACGCTATTTACTTACTCAATATCAAACAATTGACCCATCTAGCTGGACACGTTTAAAGGCAGGGGCGAGGGGACTAGGGAGGAGGAGAAGGGAATAAGTGCCCGATGCCCGATGCCCGATGCCCGATGCCCCATGCCCCATTTCTTGCAGTCACTGGCACAAATGAAATGACTGAAGCAACTCAAACACGCCCTAGCAAAACACCCAGCGTAGCACCGGCAATTCATTACCAAGTGGCGATGCCCCAGCCGGAATCGCATTTATTTGAAGTGACGCTACGCGTACTCAACTGGCATGAGCCGGTACTGGATTTAAAAATGCCGGTTTGGACACCAGGTTCTTACTTGGTGCGAGAATACGCCAAAAACCTGCAAAACTTCGGCGCTCAAACGGCTGACGCGCAACCATTGAGCTGGCGCAAGGTGAAAAAAAACTACTGGCAAATTGATACAGCCGGTGTTTCTGAAATCATTGTGCGCTACCGGCTCTATGCTAATGAGCTGACAGTCCGGACAAATCACCTGGATAGCACCCACGGTTATTTTAACGGTGCCGCCCTGTTCTTCTATCTGCCCGGATTTGAGCAGCAACCTATTTCTGTCACCATCTTGCTACCTCGACCGGAATGGCGCGTCTCCACCTCTTTAAGCCCTGTTTCCGGGCAAGCTAACACCTTTTACGCGCCGGATTTTGACACTTTGGTAGATAGCCCGTTTGAAATTGGCACCCACCGACTCTATCCCTTTGAAGTTTTAGGCAAACAGCATGAGCTGGTTATTTGGGGGCAGGGCAATGCTAAACCAAAGCAAATTATTCCCGATATTGAAAAAATCATCCAAGTCGAAGCCGAGATGTTTGGCGGGCTGCCCTACAATCGCTATGTGTTTCTGCTGCATCTATCGGCTCAAGGATTTGGCGGTCTGGAACACAAAGACAGCTGCACCTTAAACTATAATCGCTTGGGCTTCCGTGCTAGAGATAAATACGAGCGTTTCCTGCAACTGGTGGCGCACGAATTTTTCCACCTCTGGAATGTCAAACGCATTCGACCAAAAGCGCTGGAAGTGTTTGATTATGAAGGTGAAAACTATACCCCTTCCCTGTGGTTTTGTGAGGGAACAACCAGTTATTACGATTTGGTGATTCCTCTACGCGCCGGCATTTACGATGTCAACGTTTATTTAGAAAACTTGAGCAAAGAAATCACTCGCTTGCAAACAATACCGGGACGCCAAGTGCAACCGGCTAGTGAGTCGAGTTTTGATGCGTGGATTAAGCTGTACCGCCCGGATGCTAATTCTGGCAATTCCCAAATTTCCTATTATTTAAAAGGGGAAATGGTGTCACTCTTGCTCGATTTGCTAATCCGGCAGCGTCATAACAATCAGCGTTCCCTTGATGATGTGATGCGCCTGATGTGGCAGCAATTTGGGCAACCTGAAATTGGTTTCACCCCAGAACAACTGCGGAACGTTCTTGAATCAGTTTCAGAGATGGATTTAGGGGATTTCTTCGCTCGTTACATTGACGGAACTGAAGAACTGCCCTTTGATGAGTACCTGGAGCCTTTTGGTCTGCGGTTATCTGCTGATGATAGCAATTCTGTGGTGCCTTTCTTGGGCTTGACAGTGAAGACAGAAAATGGTAAAGATGTCATCAAATTTGTTGAGATGGGTTCACCGGCTCAGGTGGCAGGAATTGATGCCGGTGATGAGTTACTGGCAATTGATGGAATTAGAGTGTCAGCAGATCAGCTCAATGACCGGCTGAAAGACTATCAACCCAACGAGACGATTCAGGTGGCAGTCTTCCATCAAGATGAATTGCGCTGTCTGTCAGTGACTCTAACTTTACCCCGTCCCAACCGTTATCAAGTAGTGCCGGTGGAAGATCCAACGCCGGCGCAGGCAGAAAACTTTGCCGGTTGGTTAGGGGTGCCGGTTTCAACCATTCGATCTAAGTGCTGAGTCTTGAGTGCTAAGTGCTGAGTGGGAGAGGGGGAGTTTTTAGTGGTGAGTGCTGAGTGGGAGAGAATGCCCAATGCCCAATGCCCCTACCTTTAGGTTGGCGAAGCCTTGCCCCATGCCCCATACCAGCAACAGTCCTTAAAAAGATCGTTACGTCTTAGCAACCTGTTGCGATCGCGTGGTAGGTTGTTGGCAACTTTGTACCTAAAACACTGTTAAATCAAGAAGGAATAATTATGCCACTACAACCACCCCCACCCCCACCAATTACCCCCCGTCAGATGACTTTGCTGCGAGTTGTGACAGCTATGGCATGGGCTGATGGGGAACTTGCCACAGAAGAAGTAGATTTTATGCTACAGCGCTTTAGTCAGCTGTTTGCTTCCAACTCAAATCAGCAGCAAAAATTGCAACAAGAATTGCGGGATTATCTCATGCAAAATATCCCGCTCAATGAGTTGATTCCCAAACTGGCAAGCACCGAAGAGCGGGAATTAGTGCTAAGGCTTGGTTATGAAGTCATTTCTTCTAGTGCTCGCACCCCTGATGAGCCGGCAATTAATACGGAAGAAGCCGACGCTTACCAAAACCTGGTGAGCTTACTTAACTTGCCGGCAGATGTGGTTAAACGCATCGAGTCAGAAATTGCAGCCGCACCCGATAGCGATGAAGGACTTGTTGATAAACTCACTCACCAAATCGAGGAATTTATCCAAGGCTGAGCTTCCTTCAACGGGATACAAAAGGATGAATTCAGAATTTTTATTCATCCTTTTGCATTCATCTAAAGACTCATTTCTAGCATTCGCTGCATCGGTTTTAATGCCGCTAATCGTGTCTCTTCTGGAAGGGTAATTTCTGGGGCACGATTTTTCATTGCCAGATAAAGCTTTTCCAGTGTATTTAACCTCATGTGAGGACATTCATTGCAGGCGCAAGTGCTGTTCACCGGCGGTGCTGGAATAAACTGTTTGTGAGGCGTCTGCTTTTGCATTTGGTGAATGATTCCCGGTTCCGTTGCAACAATAAAAGCACTCGCAGAACTTTGCTGAGCATATTTCAGTAGCGCAGACGTGGAACCAATATAGGTAGCATGGCGTAACACCGGCTCCTCACATTCCGGGTGGGCAATGATTTCAGCCTCTGGATGTTCGATTTTGAGCTGGACTATTTTCTTTTCTGAGAAGGTTTCATGCACCATGCAACTGCCTTGCCACAGCACCATATCTCTGCCGGTTTGCTGTATCACATACCGGCCTAAATTCCGATCTGGGGCAAAAATAATCGGCTGATCTTCGGGAATTTGGCGGACAATTTTAACGGCGTTGGAACTGGTGCAGATGATATCGCTCATTGCCTTAATCGCGGCTGAGCAGTTGATATAGGAAATCACCAAATGTCCCGGATGAGCGGCTTTAAACTCCCCAAAAGCTGCCGGTGGGCAAGTGTCTGCCAAGGAGCAACCGGCATCCAAATCGGGCAACAATACCAGTTTGTTGGGATTAAGAATTTTGGCCGTTTCTGCCATGAAGTGAACGCCGGCGAAAACAATCACATCCGCATTTGTGTTGGCGGCTTTGCGGGAAAGCTCCAGAGAATCGCCGATACAGTCTGCGATATCCTGAATATCGGAGTCTTGGTAATAGTGAGCCAGAATCACAGCGTTTAGCTCTTGTTTCAGGGCATTAATCGCCGCAAACAAGTCATGGGGCAGATCAGCGGTTTGATCGCGTCGGAGAAGTGCAGTCGTAAACACAGTTTAGGAGTTGCCTCAGCCGGAATGGGGTTAGTGTGTAAAGGAATTATAGTAGTTTTTACCAAAAATTGCAGGGGACAAGCAGAGCCGGTTAAATCCCCCACGCCCAATCCCCAATTTCCCATTCCGAATACTGCCAAAACCGGCCATGCTTGCCTATGCTGGAAAGGAGATGGGCACAGGAATTGGCATGGTTATCAATCAGAATCATCAGGATAAACCGATTAAAATCGCCGTAGTTGGGGACATTCATGATCAGTGGGAAGAGGCAGATAGACTCGCCCTGATGCATTTAGGCGTTGATCTGGTGCTATTTGTGGGGGACTTTGGCAACGAGTCGGTGCCGGTGGTGCAGGAAATTGCATCCATTGATCTTCCCAAAGCAGCGATCATGGGCAACCATGACGCATGGTACACGGCAACAGATTGGGGGCGCAGCAAGTGTCCCTACAACCGGCAAGAAGAAGACCGGGTGCAGCAACAGCTAGATTTATTAGGGGAAGCCCATGTCGGTTACAGCAAGTTAGACTTTCCCAGTTTAGATTTAACCGTCGTGGGAAGTCGTCCGTTTAGCTGGGGTGGCCCACAGTGGAAATATAGCGACTTTTACCGGCGCTTTGATGTGGCCGGCTTTGAAGCATCCACCAATCGTATTGTCGCTGCCGCCAAGAGTTCGGCTTATAAAACCGTGATTTTTCTCGGTCACAATGGCCCTACCGGCTTAGGTGATTTGCCGGAAGATCCCTGCGGCAAGGATTGGAACCCGATTGGCGGAGACTTTGGCGATCCAGATTTCGAGGAAGCAATCGCGCAAACACAAGCGTTGGGTAAACAGGTGCCGTTTGTCACTTTTGGCCATATGCACCATAACTTACGCCACACACAGCAGCGATTGCGTCGCAGTGTCCATGTCAGTTCTGAAGGCACCGTTTACTTGAATGCTGCCAGTGTGCCTCGCATTGCCTATACCGAGAACGAACGCCGACGTAACTTCTCGATTGTCTCCCTCAGTAACGGTGTGGTGTCCGAGATTACCTTAGTTTGGGTGTCTCAAGATTTCTCCATCGCCTCTGAACAAGTTCTTTTCCAAAGCAGCAGTACGGTGGGGATGCCGGCTTAAAGGATATTAAAGTGTTTGATTTACCCAGGAAGCTTAACAAATTGGGGCAGAGCCGGCTAATATTAAACTATGCCCACTTGGAGAGGTGGTAGAGTGGTCGATTGCGCTCGACTTGAAATCGAGTGAACCGAAAGGTTCCGTGGGTTCAAATCCCACCCTCTCCGTTTAATTCCCGGCACCCACACATTTCAATGCTGAAGAGGATTGAGAGGAAGATGGGGCGTGGAATCTATAGCTTCGTTAACTCGTTCGTTAAGCCCTGATTCCAAAGATTAGGGCAAAACGTTTTATGACACAATATATATATTTTAATACTTAGTATATTTTTTGAGTTGAAATATTGAGGCTATCGTTACTTTTCATAGATATAAGCCAAGAAAGTGATGCACCTTGACTTTAAAGGACAAGTGTGAGAACTTTAATTAACTTACTATATCATCGCGGATCAGATAAGTTTTTAATATCGAGTGTTCACTAACTATCTGCGGATATTTCGCTTGTGGTGTAGGCTACTAAACAATTCTTTAAACCTTCGATTATTCTTCTCTAACTGAGCTGTGCCGATTGCAGCCAGTAGGCTATTCAATTCGCACTTATACAGCCTTCCGGGAAGAAATATAAGACAATTAAATATAAAACAACTCATTCACCTGTAGCCACGCTCCAGCTT
The DNA here is from genome assembly GCF_014695725.1 of Microcoleus sp. FACHB-672. NCBI lineage: Bacteria > Bacillati > Cyanobacteriota > Cyanophyceae > Oscillatoriales > Microcoleaceae > Microcoleus > Microcoleus sp. FACHB-672. The sequence continues at coordinate 328,499 of NZ_JACJOU010000015.1, forward strand.
ATGATTAGCTCCTCCAGGAAGAAAAAAACGATTCTGTTTTTGGCTGCTAACCCCAAAAATACGACTTATGTAAACTTACAAAAAGAGGCTCAGGAAATTGCCCAGGGGTTGGAACTCGCTAACAAGGGTGACAAGTTTCAATTAGAGCAACAGTGGGTAGTGACGCCACGAGATATGCAGCGAGCTGTAATCGATTGTAACCCAGAGATTGTCCATTTCTCTGGGCATGGTGCAGGAGAAGACGGTTTATCGCTGGAGGATGAGACGGGGCCGGCTAAACTGGTCAATGCAAAAGCGTTAGCCGCGTTGTTTGAACTGTTTATGGATCGGGTAGAATGCGTGGTACTCAACGCCTGCTATTCGGACGTGCAAGCAAATGCGATCGCGCGCCATATCCCCTACGTGATTGGGATGAAGCAAGCAGTGGGAGATAATGCTGCCAGGGAATTCGCCGTAGGATTTTATGATGCACTGGCAGCCGGTGAATCTATCGAGTTTGCTTATAAGTCAGGTTGCGTCAGCATCGCGATGGCCGGCATTCCGGAAGAACTCACTCCAGTTTTAAAGAAGAAATCAGAATTTTCTGACTTAGCGATAACAGAAGTCGCGATTGCTCCAGCTATTGACAATATAGTTGAGGAGCAGCCGGTTCCAGTTGGGAATCTGCAACCACTCGATTCACCTCCCGTTTCTATTTCAAATTTAGATAATCCAGAAGGTTCTGTTAGTTTAGATTCACCCCTATATATTGACCGGCCTCCCATTGAATCGGATTGCTACCAAACGATTGTCAAACCAGGAGCTTTAATCCGAATCAAAGCCCCCCGGGAAATGGGAAAAACTTCCTTAGTGCAGAGAATATTATACGAGGCAAATAAACAGGGATATCAAACGGCTTATTTAAACTTCCAATCGGCTGATAGCAGTTTTCTCACCAATATTGATGATTTGTTGCAGTGGTTTTGTGGTGAAATTACCAATGAATTAAATTTAGAGGATAGGTTAGGAGAATATTGGAAAGGTGTTCTGGGCAGTAAAAATAAAAGCACAAAGTATTTCCAACGCTATCTCCTATTAAACAGTGATCAGCCTCTTGTTCTAGGGTTAGATGAAGTTGATCAGATTTTTCAGCATCCCGAAATAGCCACCGACTTCTTTGGGTTATTACGAGCTTGGCACGAGCGGGGAAAAAATGAGGCAATTTGGAAAAAGCTGAGGTTAGTCATTTCTCACTCTCAAGAAGTTTATATTCCTCTCAATATTAATCAGTCGCCATTTAATGTGGGATTGCCCATAGAGTTACCAGAACTCAATCAGAGACAGGTAACAGATTTAGTGAATCGACACCAATTAAATTTTTCAGAGCAAGAGATTTGTGATCTGATGGAAATGGTGGGTGGTCATCCTTATTTAGTTCGAGTTGCTCTCTACCAAGTTGCCAGAGGGAGAATTACCTTAGAGCGCTTGCTAAAAGTTGCTCCTACTGAAGAAGGCCCTTACTACGATCATTTACGCCGGCATTTAGTTAACTTGGAAACAGATGCAGAACTAGCAGCAACAAGTAGACAAGTGATTAACAGCGAAAAACCTGTAGAAATTAATACCCGACAGGCTTTTAAATTGCGAAGTATGGGGTTGATCAAATTTCAGGGGAATGCTGTAATGCCCTTGTGTGGTTTGTATCGTCAATATTTTCGACATCGCCTAGCCGCTCCTCAACCGAAAATGACTGCTGTGCAACAAACGAATAACCAATCAAGTTTGAACATAGAGAGTAATTTAGGAGCGATTATTTTCTCCGATGTCGTTAATTCCACCGCTTTATCAGCTGCAAACCAAAAGCTGACACTAGAATTAGTGAATCGAGATTTCAGCATCATCCGAAGCATCTGTGATAAACATCAAGGCAAAGTCCTTAAAGAAATGGGTGATGGTTTATTAATTTTCTTTCCAGAAAGTGCTGTAAAAGCAGTCGCCTGTGCGCTAGAAATACAACGAAATTTAGCCGAAGCTGCTAAAACCTTACCAGCAAGTCATGTCCTGCAACATCGGATTGGTATTCACTTGGGGGAAATCTTCTTTCTTAATAATGATATCAGGGGCACTGGTGTAAATCTAGCTGCTCGTTTAGAAGGGAAAGCAGAGCCAGGAGGAATCTGTATTTCTGAAACAGTTTATCAAGTCGTTAGAACCCACTCAGATTTAAATGTGATTGACTTGGGCTTGCAAGAGTTAAAGGGAATTCCTGAACCTGTACGCCTGTACAAATTGATTCCTTAATTCTCTAATTTTTCCCTATGAATTAACAATGACCTATGAAAGATGATCAATATCAAGTTGGAGGGAGCCTTCCTGCAAACGCCCCAACTTATGTCACGCGAAAGGCGGATGAAGAACTTTATCAAGCTTTAAAAGCAGGAGAATTTTGCTATGTTCTCAATGCCAGACAAATGGGAAAATCATCCCTGCGAGTGCGGACAATGCAGCGGTTACAAGCAGAGGGAATCGCCTGTAGTAGCATTGATATCACAGAAATTGGCACCTCAGATATTACGCCAGAAGAGTGGTATGCAGGGGTGATCGATAGCATCATCAGCCGATTAAATTTGTATGACGTTTTTGATTTAGATGAATGGTGGGAGAAGAACAGCTTACTATCGAATGTTAAACGATTTAGTAAATTTATTGAAGAAGTATTACTCAAGAATCTTTCAGAAAATATAGTAATTTTTGTCGATGAATCAGACAGCTTACTCAGTTTAAGTTTTAAAATAGAAGATTTTTTTGCGGTGATTCGTGATTGCTATAATAATCGAGCGGATAAACCCGACTATCGGCGATTAACATTTACGATGTTAGGGGTAGCCACTCCATCAGATTTAATTCAAGACAAGCGACGCACTCCTTTTAATATTGGTCGAGGGATAGAGTTAACGGGGTTTCAATTAACTGAAGCCCAACCTTTAGCAGTTGGGTTAGAAGCTCAAGCAGAAAAGTCTCAACTCTTGCTAGAAGCGGTGTTATCTTGGACCGGCGGACAGCCATTTTTAACGCAAAGAGTTTGTAAATTACTGTTTAATTATGCCAACTCAGCATCCATGCAAAATCCCGCTGAGTGGGTAGAAACTTTAGTGCGAGAAAAGGTGATTGAGAATTGGGAAATGCAGGATGAACCAGAGCATTTAAAGACGATTCGAGATCGCATTTTACACAGCGAACAGCGTGCCAGTCGGTTATTGGGACTATATCAGCAAATTTTACAGCATAATGAAATAGCGACTGATGATAGTCCCGAACAAATGGAACTACGATTAACTGGTTTGGTGGTTAAGCAGTCTGGCAAACTTAAAGTTTATAACCGAATTTATCAATCAGTTTTTACGGCTGATTGGGTGGAAAAACAATTAGCGAATCTCCGCCCTTATAGCGAAAGTTTTAAAGCTTGGATAGAGTCTGGTTGTAAAGATGAATCGCGGCTCTTGCGGGGTCAAGCCTTGCAAAATGCCCAAACTTGGGCAAGTAGTAAAAGTTTGAGCGATTTGGATTATCAATTTTTAAGCCTTAGTCAAGAAATAGACAAGCGAACACTTCAAACAGAATTGGAAGCTCAGAAGAAAGCAAATCAAATTTTAGCGAAAGCTCGACAAAAAGCGAGCTTGATTAGTTGGCTTTCCTTGGGTGTATTTATTTTTTCTATAGCTGCGACGATGATAGTTAATAGCGAAATACTGAAAGCAACGGGCGTAAGATTAAAAACTGCATCTTCTAGAGAAAAACTTGTTTCTGGTCAAGGATTCACTGCGTTATTGGAAGCATTGCGGGCGGGACAACAACTCAAACAACTTAATAGATTACTCTGGGAAAAGGACGACACTCAAGCGGAAGTGTTAGATGCCTTGAAGCAAACGCTTTATGCTATCGGAGAACACAATACTTTGTCGGATCATCAGAGGGTTGTCTATAGCGTGAGTTGGAGTCCTGATGGTCAAACTTTAGCTTCTGCAAGTGATGACAAGACGGTGAAACTCTGGAGTAAACAAGGCGAACCCCTCAAAACTTTCAGCGGTCATCAAGCACCTGTCTATAGTGTGAGTTGGAGTCCCGATGGTCAAACTTTAGCTTCTGCAAGTGATGACAAGACGGTGAAACTCTGGAGTAAACAAGGCGAACCCCTCAAAACTCTTAGCAGTCATAAAGGATCTGTCGGGAGTGTGAGTTGGAGTCCCGATGGTCAAACTTTAGCAACTGCAAGTAATGACAAGACGGTGAAACTCTGGAGCAAACAAGGTGAACCCTTTAACACTCTTAGCGGTCATAAAGGATCTGTCTATAGTGTGAGTTGGAGTCCCGATGGTCAAACTTTAGCTTCTGCAAGTGATGACAAGACGGTGAAACTGTGGAGTAAACAAGGCAAACACCTCAAAACTCTTAGCGCTCATCAGAAACCTGTCTGGAGTGTGAGTTGGAGTCCCGACGGTCAAACTCTAGCTTCTGCAAGTGGTGACAAAACGGTGAAACTGTGGAGTAAACAAGGCAAACTTCTTAACACTCTTAGCGCTCATCAAGCAGTTGTATTGAGCGTAAGTTGGAGTTCCGATGGTCAAACTCTAGCTTCTGCAAGTAATGACAAGACGGTGAAACTGTGGAGTAAACAAGGCACACTCCTCAACACTTTTAGCGGTCATCAAGCAGCTGTATTGAGCGTGAGTTGGAGTCCCGATGGTCAAACTCTGGCTTCTGCAAGTCGTGATAGCACAGTGAAACTCTGGCAGAAACAAGGCAGATTCCTGCAAACTCTTAGTGATCATCAGGAAGTTGTCTGGAGTGTGGATTGGAGTCCCGACGGTCAAACTCTAGCTTCTGCAAGTGAGGACAAGACGGTGAAACTGTGGAGTAAACAAGGCAAATTCTTGCAAACTCTTAGCGGTCATCAAAAACCTGTCTGGAGTGTGAGCTGGAGTCCCGATGGTCAAACTCTAGCTTCTGCAAGTGGTGACAAGATGGTGAGATTGTGGAGTAAACAAGGCAAACACCTCAAAACTCTTAGCGGTCATCAAGGATCTGTCTCGGGTGTGAGTTGGAGTCGCGACGGTCAAACTCTAGCAACTGCAAGTGATGACAAAACTGTGAAACTGTGGAGTAAACAAGGCCAACTCCTCAATACTCTTAGCAGTCATCAAAAACCTGTCAGGAGTGTGAGTTGGAGCCGCGACGGTCAAACTCTGGCTTCTGCAAGTGAGGACAACACGGTGAAACTGTGGAGTAAACAAGGTACACTCCTCAACACTCTTAGCGGTCATCAAGAACCTGTTTGGAGCGTGAATTGGAGTCCCGATGGTCAAACTCTAGCTTCTGCAAGTCGTGACAAGACGGTGAAACTGTGGAGTAAACAAGGCCAACTCCTTCAAACTTTTAGCGGTCATCAAGGATCTGTCTGGAGTGTGAGTTGGAGTCGCGACGGTCAAACTCTGGCTAGTGCTAGTGGTGACAAGACGGTGAAACTGTGGAGTAAACAAGGCAAATTCCTGCAAACTCTTAGTGGTCATCAGAATTCTGTTTGGAGTGTGAGTTGGAGTCCCGACGGTCAAACTCTGGCTTCTGAAAGTGGTGACAAGACGGTGAAACTGTGGAGTAAACAAGGCCAACTCCTGCAAACTCTTAGCGATCATGAGAGTTTTGTCTTGTCTGCCTATAGTATGAGTTGGAGTCCCGACAGTCAAACTCTGGCAACTAGAGGTACTGACAATACCGTGAAACTGTGGAGAGTCGATAATAACTTAGAAAGCATTATGTCAGAAGGCTGCAATTGGATTAGCGATTATCTGAAAACCAATCGTAATGTCACAAAAGACGATAAACAGATGTGCGCCGGCTACCTCACCGACCAGTAGAAGGGGAAAAGAAAAAGTAGATTTCTTAAACTTTTCCCAATTCCTAACTCAAACCCCACTCTTCTTCAAAATCATTTCCACCTTTTCCTTTGTCCATTCCTCACTCGAATCAGCCACAACCCTAATATTTCTCTGAGGTTTATCTTCATCCACAACCGCCGCCAGCAATTGTTCTAAAGCATTAGTTGGTGTTGGATTTCTAAATCCTTTCCAAGATTGGTCTAAGGCGGGTAACTCTAACAATTGAAAATTCCTTCCATCCACCGTTGCAAATACTTTAATGACATCAACCCCTTCGTAATAATTTTTGAGCAATTCGATGTCAACGTAAGTTTCTTTGTATTGTCCGGCTTCTACAACTTCGCTTATTTGCCCGTCGCAACCCCTCGTCAATTTTCCTGATTTCTTGATCCAATCGTAAGGGAGCAGTATTTGTACGATTAGCAGCCAGAATCAAAATTGTTTTGACCGGCACGTTGTTACTCATCCGAGCACCACACTTTAAATTAGGCTGAGAATTTAGACAATATTAACCGACTTTCTCACCTTTGAAGCGCAACACAATGTCAGCCAGTGCTGGCATCGTACTCACCGGCAGCCTAAACCAAGTCGCCGGCACCCCCAAACCGATAGCCTCTGCCGTAGACTGTGTGAATTAGGGGAGTCTCACCGGCACCTTCAATTTTGCGTCGCAGCAGGCGAATTTGTGCGGCTAAGACATTACTGCTAGGTTTATCACCCTCAGCCCATAAATGCTGGTAAATTTGGGCATGAGTCAATAATTGACCGGGGTGACGCATGAAATACTCTAGCAACTGACTTTCTTTTTCAGACAGTTCAATCACGCGTCCCTGCCGGTAGGCTAACTGATTTTCTAGATCTAGTTCCAAATCCTCAACGCGCAACCGAGGTGCAACAAGTGTAGCTTCTTGGCCGGCAGATCGCCGCAATTGAGCACGAACCCGCGCTAATAATTCGCGTAGTTCAAAAGGTTTAACAAGATAATCATCCGCGCCGGCATCCAAACCTCGCACGCGGTCATCTAAAGTATCTTTAGCCGTCAGAAATAGCACAGGTGTGGTGTCGCCCTTGCGCCGCAACTGCTGGCAAATTTCCAACCCCGACAGTTGCGGCAACATCCAATCGAGAATCAGCAAATCATAGCCTCCCTGAGATGCCAACTGAGTGCCGACAGCCCCATCACAGGCGACATCCACACTGTAACCCTCACGAGTCAGCAGCCGGCTCAAAGGATCAGTCAGTTCCACTTCATCATCAACCAAAAGAATTCGCATGATTTGGGCTTACTTCGTTGTACACTGCCACCCATTCGCGCCTAAGCTTCATACATAGCAATGGATTCGGGTTTAGTGTGTGCTATCGGATCTGCTTTGACATCACAAAGTAACGAAACGTCACACAACATCTGACAGGTCAGCTTTCAGCTACTATTTTGCTGGACGTTAACTGCAAAACCAACCCCCCATGATTACTGTTGCTTTGCCCAAGGGCGCACTACTCAAAGACTGCATCAAGCTGTTGCAATCCGTCGGATTAGATTTCAGTGCTTTTCTCGATTCATCCAACCGGCAACTCCAGATCCACGACACCACCGGCACTGCAAAAGCCTTGCTAGTCCGGACACATGACGTGCCGGTTTATGTAGAATACGGCCAAGCTCAACTGGGAGTTGTGGGGTACGATGTCCTGCGAGAGAAAAGCCCAAAAGTTGCCCACCTTGCCGATCTTAAATTTGGCAAATGCCGGCTGTCGGTAGCGGTAAAAGCCTCTAGTCCCTACCGGCAGTCCCTAGAATTGCCGGCACACGGACGAGTTGCCTCCAAATTCGTTCACTGCGCCCGCGAATACTTCCACAATTTAGATATGCCGGTGGAGATTGTACCCCTTTACGGTTCAGTTGAATTAGGGCCAATTACCGGAATGTCCGAAGCCATTGTTGACTTAGTTTCCACAGGTCGCACCCTCACAGAAAACGGATTAATTGAGATTGACGTACTCTTTGAAAGCAGCGCACGACTAATCGCCCATCCCCTCAGTTATCGCCTCAATAGCGATAATTTAGAACACTTAATTTCCCAATTGCGAGAAGCAACACTTGCCACAGCATAATTACAATTAATTGACCAAAGCCCCTGCTACTCAGCGTAAAAATTATCTGCGTTTATCTGCGTTCATCTGCGGTTAAAAATCAAAACCCTCAACTTCCCAACAAATCCGATTGCCAATACATTCCGCTGAAAATACAAGAGTTTTATATTAACCACAGATGCACACAGATGAACACAGATGGGCTGTCTGCTTTGCCAAATAGCTTGATTGTGGGGTGGATTGGGGAAGAACTGCTCGAAGCTTAGCCGGCTTGTCTCTCTCTGGCGCAGGATGACAGTGCAAACGACTGCGTTACATTGGGAGAGCGTGTTTTTTCTACAGTGCTGCTGCTTAGGTTTTAAATGACTAGCTTATCACCGCCGACACAGGCTCCCGAAAACCGGCGATCGCGCGAAAACGACTGGCGCTTATTTTTGCGTTTAGTGCCCTATGCCCGACGTAGCGGGCGTTTGCTGGCCATCTCCCTTGTGTTATTGGTGCCCCTATCCTTTGCCGGTGCCATTCAGCCGATTATTGTTGGGCAGGCAATTTCACTCATTCGTTCTGAACCCAATACCTTTGACTTTCTTCAAGGCAAACCGCTATCGCAGGGGTTGAATATACTTGCCGGCCTGCTGCTGCTCACTGTCGTGATTCGGCTAGCTTTAGAATCGGTGCAAAGCTATTTGGTGCAGAAGGTTGGCCAAAAAATTACTGCCGATATTCGCAATGACTTATTTCACCACGTCACATCTCTGGCGGTGCGATTTTTTGATCGGACACCCGTAGGCCGGCTAATCACTCGCCTCACCAGTGATGTAGATGCCTTGGGAGAAGTATTTTCCACCGGCGCAATTGGCATTATTACCGATTTGTTTTCAATTGTGGTGATTACCATCACCATGTTTACCCTGCAATGGCAACTGGCTCTGATGCTGTTGCTAATGTTGTTGCCGGTTGCCGGTGTAATTATTTATTTTCAACAGCAATATCGCAAAGCGAATTATAAAGCGAGAGAAGAACTTTCGAGTTTAAATGCCACCCTACAAGAAAACATCACCGGTATTGGGGTGGTACAACTATTTCGCCGCGAACAATTTAATAGTGAGCTATTTCGTACCATTAACCTGCGCTATATCAAAGAGGTGGATAAAACCATCTTTCACGACTCAGCGGTATCTGCAACCCTGGAATGGATCGCCCTCGTTGCTATTGGCGGTGTTTTGTGGCTGGGTGGTGTTCGTGTCATGGAAGATGCGCTGAGTTTTGGTACATTATCTGCTTTTATTTTGTTTGCCCAGCGTTTGTTTGATCCCCTGCGACAATTTGCTGAAAAATTCACCGCGATTCAAGCCGGCTTCACTGCGGTTGAACGCATCAGCGATATTTTAAGTGAACCGATTGAAATTCGAGATCCAGAGGCAGCATCGGTTAAAAGCCATTTGTCAGCAGCCGGCAGCGAACAACTTGGTGAAATTCGCTTTGAACACGTTTGGTTTGCCTACAAAGAAGATGAATATGTCCTGAAAGATTTGGATTTCACAATTCGTCCGGGTGAAAAGGTAGCGTTAGTTGGCCCTACCGGCGCGGGAAAAAGTTCGATTATCAGGCTGCTGTGCCGGCTTTATGAACCGACTAAAGGGCGGGTTCTTGTGAATGGGGTCGATGTTCGTCAGATGCCTCAAGCAGAATTGCGCCGGCATCTCAGTGTGATTTTGCAAGATGGTTTTTTGTTTGCCGGTGATGTCAAGAGCAACATTACCCTTGGAGATGATTATTCTTTTGAGGAAATCCAGACAGCCGCTCAGCAAACGAATGTGGCGAGTTTTATGGAACAGCTACCCCAAGGATATAATACCCAATTGCGAGAGCGAGGAACGAATCTTTCTGGCGGGCAAAAACAGCTATTAGCGTTTGCCCGCGCTGCAATTCGCAATCCTCAAATTTTGGTTCTTGATGAAGCGACGGCAAGTTTAGATGTAGGGACTGAAGCTTTAATTCAGGATGCGCTTGATCGTCTTTTGGTAGGACGTACTGCAATTATTATTGCTCACCGGCTTTCAACGATTCGCAATGTGGATCGAATTTTTGTCCTTAAGCGGGGGCAGTTGGTAGAGTCGGGTAGTCACGAGGAATTGTTACAGCAAGAAGGTCTTTATGCGAGTTTGTATAAGTTGCAAATGTTGGGAAATGAGGCGAGTTTGTAAGTGTTTTTGGGGTTCTAATAGGGATTAAAAAGGTTGGATGTTTTAACCGCAGATTCCACAGGTGAAACTTGAATGTGCTTTGCTCGTCATTCAAGTTTCACCTGCGCCCACAGATAAACGCAGATGTAGGCGGAGTGTTTTGGTTAGGGATTGGGAGATTCACGCGGATGATGTTTTAAGGGTGTTGGATGTGTAGATGGGGTTTATTCATGTTCTTGGGTCTGTTGCAGGGGAATTTCGATGATGAATTCTGTACCTTTCGCCGGCGCGGAATTGCAACTCAACCGGCCTCCGTGTTTTTCTACGATAATTTGATAGGCGATTGTTAAGCCTAAACCTGTGCCTTTACCGACGGGTTTGGTAGTAAAGAAGGGGTCAAAAAGGCGAGTTTGGACTTCCTCTGTCATGCCTAGGCCGTTATCAGAAATGCGAATAATGGCTGAAGTGATGTCTTGAGTTGATTGTTCAATATCAGAGTTGGGTCTAAGGGGTTCAGAGTTGATTGAGGTACGAATTGTAATGATCCGTGGGATGGGCCGGCTTTCTAGGGCGTCGATGGCGTTGGAGAGGAGATTCATAAAGACTTGGTTGAGCTGGCCGGCATAGCAATCTACTAAGGGTAAGTTGCCATATTCTTTAATGATCTCAATTCCCTCAGTAGCGGCTTTGGCTTTGAGCCGGTGTTGTAATATCAGCAGGGTACTATCGATGCCGGCGTGAATATCGACTCGTTTTTTTTCGGCTTCATCTAAGCGGGAGAAGTTGCGTAAGGACAGCACAATTGCGCGGATGCGATCTGCGCCTATCCTCATGGAATTGAGAACTTTGGGCAAGTCTTCTGTTACAAAATCTAGGTCAATGTCTTCTGCTTTTGCTTGAATTGCCGGCATCGGTGTGGGATAGCATTCTTCGTAAAGATGTACGACTTCGAGCAGTTGTTGGATGTATTGGCTGGCGTATTCGATGTTGCCGTAAATAAAGTTAATCGGGTTGTTAATTTCGTGAGCTACACCGGCAACTAATTGCCCCAGAGAAGACATTTTTTCGGTTTGAATCAATTGCGTTTGAGTTTTTTGCAACTGACGCAAAGTCGCTTCTAATTGCGTTGCTTGTTGTCTTAGTTGTGCTTCTGATTTCCGCAAGGCATCTTCGGCAGAGGCACGTTCAGTAATATCTTCAGAAGTAACTAAGATACCGACAACATTGCCAGCTCCATCATGAAGGGGAATTCTATTTTTATCTAACCAAACTTGGTTGCCATCGGCTTGCTGGTGGGATTCGATAATGTGATATTCAGGCGTGTCTGTATGCATCACTCGCAGCTCGCCTTCACGCAAGAAATTGGCCTCTTCAAGCTTCCAGGGTAAATCGCTGTCAGTTTTGCCAATAATGTCTTCTGGAGAACATAAGCCGACCACCCTAGCCATGCTGCGGTTACAACCGAGATAAACGGAATTGGAATCTTTCCAAGCAATTAATTGGGGAATATTGTCCATCACTTGCTGCAACATTTCTTGGGATTTGCGAAGTTGTTCTCCGACGCGCTTGCGTTCGGCAATTTCGCCGTGCAGTTGTCCAATGGCGTGTCGAAAGGCGGCAGTCCGCGCTTCAACTTTCATTTCCAGTTCTTCGTTGGCTTGTGTAAGAGATTCGGTGGCTTGTTTGCGTGCGGTGATGTCTGTGACGGTGCCGATCATTCGTACGGGGTTGCCGGCGCTATCTCGCAAGACTTTCCCATTACCGGCAACCCAGCGCACGATGCCGTTGGGCCAAATAATTCGGTTTTCGATATTGTACTCGTGGCCGGCTTCTACGGCGCAAGCGAGGGCTAGCATCATCCGACTACGATCTTCAGGATGGATGAGGTTGAGAAAGGCATAATAGGTGCCGGCAAAGCTGTTTGGAGGCAGGCCAAATAGGGCTTCCATGCTGTCAGAAAAGGTGACTTGGCCGCTGGCAATATCCCAGTCCCAAACGCCCATCCGAGCGGCTTTGAGAGCCAGATTTAGCCGCGCTTCACTTTGACGCTGTGCCTCTAGGGTTTGTACGCGCTCGGTGGTATCTTGAACTAAGGTAAAGAAATAATCGATTGATTCGTCACTTTGGCGGACGCAGCGCACTGAGATGTTCGCGTGGATCGTTTGGCCATCGGAGCGGATAAATCGTTGATCGATTGAGTAGCTATCAATTTCGCCGGCTAAAGCTCGGTTAAATTGTGTTAAATTAGCCGGCAAATCTTCAGGATGCGTTAGCGATTCCCAACTTTTTTGCATCAGTTCCGAGCGGCTATAGCCAAAGATTTTGCATAAAGTGTCATTGACTTCTAGCCAGCCTTGTTCGGGGGAGGTGATGGCGATGCCGATTGCGGAGAGTTCTAAGTAACTGCGTAAGCGTTCTTCGCTTTGCCGCAATTGTTTCTGAACGCGTTTACTTTTGCGAATTTCTTGTCTAAGCAGGGTGATGGTACGGGTGAGTTTGGGGGGTTTCTTTGGGTTAGGTGCTTCTGATTCGTCCGTTTGAATTGTCGGCTCTGATGGCGCTGTGGTTTCGTTGTTGCTAATATCTTTTGCTACGGCGTAGATTAATTCTTCTTGTGGGATAGATGTGGCATTCCACAACAGTCTTTTATAGGAACCGTCGGCGCAGCGATAGCGATTTTCAAAGGAAAGTGTGTCAGTGTTGCCGGCTAGTGTTTGAATCGCAGCCAGGGTAGATTCTCGATCCTCGGGATGCACGAATTCAATCAACGGCTTGCTAAACAGTTCTTCTTCACTTAATGAGAAGGTGTTTTCCCACATCGAGTTTATACGTTTGAAATAGCCGTCGAAACCGGCAACACAAAGCATATCTAGGGAGATTTTGAAAAAAGGATCAGCCTCCGATGCGTGATCGGCAGGCTGATTAATTCGATTTTTCAATGTGTTAATTCCCATTTCTTACCTGCTTATTCTCTGATCTGGTGGCACTTTGCTTTAGGGAGTCTTAATAAAGTTTACAGAGCTGATAGATTTTATTTTGTTGGTTTAATGGACTTTTTTTATATTTTTTTTATTTTAATCTGGCTGATTTTATTTTTTGTTAAATCTAACATAGCTTAATCAAGCTGAACTCAGCTGGATTGTTTAACCGCCAACCATCGGGCGCAAAGGTAGGTAGGTGAAGCGTCAACAGCTCAGATTCTCTGGCTTTTCACTTTTTAGGGTTGACGGTAGCCGAGGTAGGGAAGGCGAATCTGGGTGCCGGTGTTCCTCAATTGCCCTGGGGTGAAGCTAGTGTCAGCTGAGTTGCTTGTCCTGTTAGCGCTCTGTAAAATAAGCGTTTATGCCGGCCTACTGCAAGCAGACGCTGTTAGCTTTTGAGCAAATATGGGAAAACTGTATTTTAGTTAGATGTGGTAGCCCATGTAAAATTTAAACTCATTCACAGGTGTAGCAGTTGGCTACAGGCTGCTCTCTTGATTAAGTTAGGGAGGTATGGCGAAAAAAATGGGCTGCTTCCCTAGTCAGTATTTAATTTAAAGATGAGTGCGCCTGTTAACAGGCTAGCGTCACTGCTTTTATTTTTGAAAACAATTAAACTGTGATTTCAAAGAGCCGGCACTCGATTCAAAACTGGAAAAATTTGATGCTGTCTGCTGCTTTTAGAAAAGTGCGAGAATGGGGATAAATCACGGGTGAATTTTTAGGGTTGGGTTCTTTGATTAGAAAAAGGCCGGTGATCCGGGCTGACGCGATGTTCTCTTGAAAAGAGCGCTTTTTTACTTTAATCTAGATAGAGACAAGTCTTGTAAATACTCATCCTCTCGCACGAACTATGATGGATTTCAGCCAAGCGCTCCTCAATAAGATTGATACAATTATAGAAATTTGGATTGAAACGGTTCGGCAGGATGATAGAATCGAAACCGCCAAGGAACTGACTTATAAAGGGGTGCGTGATAGCGTCCCGATTGTTCTGCAGGCAATAGCCAGAATGCTATCTCCCTCTGACGACAATGATATTAAAACTTTGGTGGAAAAGAGTTTAGAACACGGCACGCTCAGAGCTAAGCAAGGTTATGACGCTGAAGAAATTGCGCGGGAATATCGCTTGTTGCGCTGGGTAATTTTTTCCACTTTAGAAGAAGATTTAATCAAAGGTTCGTCGGCAGAAGTGATTCGAGCCTGCCGGCTGATTGATACCGGCCTGGATGAAGTAATCGCCCGATGCTTCAAAACATATACGGAAGAACGATTGCGGGAATTGGAGGATCTGCAAAATCAACTCAAGCTAACCAATCAGGAACTGACTCGTTTAGTTCGGGCAAGTAAGGATAATCTCTCTCATCTTGCCCACGAATTGAAAACACCCCTGACTTCAATTATCGGCTATTCAGATTTATTTTTGCGGCAACAAGAAAAAAATCCTGAAGTTAAAGATTCGATTCCCAATTTAGGACATATTGATAAAGTCTTGAAGCAAGGCCGACAGTTACTTCATTTAATCAATGACGCCTTGGAAATTTCTCGCTATGAAGCCGGAAAGATGATATTGCAGCCAAGCGTAACGAATGTGAAAGAAATTATTATTAATGTTACGGAAATGGTAGAACCGCTGGCTCGTTCAAAAAATATAAAAGTCATTGGAGATTGTGAGGATTTTTCAGAGCCAGTGGTGACAGATTGCTTGCGATTGCAGCAAATTGTTACAAACTTGATGAGCAATGCAATTCGTTATACTGACTCTGGTTCAGTTAACATTAAGTGCCAGATGTTGCCCGACCGGCAGTGGTCGATTACTGTCACAGATACGGGAATTGGAATCGCTCCAGAAAAACAATTGCAAATTTTTGAACCGTATTTCCGAGGAGCAGATGCCGGCAATCAGTCCTATGTGCCTAACAGTACGGGGCTAGGATTAGCCATTGTGACCAGATTAGTGGAACTATTACAAGGTAAAATCGAGTTAAATTCAAAAGTCGGATTTGGCTCTAAATTTACGGTAATTTTTCCTATGGAAGTCAAAATTTCCGAATAAACTGTCGTTGAATTAGCGGTTTCGGTTAACGCTTTGAAAAGTTTTTTTTGGGAAATTAAATTGAATGAATGAGGGCAGTTGCGCCGGCTGTGGTAAAATTCTGATTCTGCCTTGAGAGAAACCATGCCTTTGCTGAGTAGCCCCACTTCTATGTCTGCTTTTCCCCTAACAGCGGTCGTCGGCCAAGAAGCAATCAAGTTAGCTCTGCTGCTGGCGGCGGTCGATCCGGGGTTGGGAGGCGTTGCGATTGCCGGTCGTCGGGGAACGGCTAAATCGGTTATGGCACGCGCACTTCACGCCCTGCTGCCGCCGATAGAAGCGGTGAAGGGTTCGTTTTGGAATGCCGATCCCAGCGAGTGGGAGGAAGAAATCGGGGGCGAAGTTCCCAGTACGGAAATCATTCCGTCACCGTTTGTGCAGATTCCGCTGGGGGTAACAGAAGACCGGCTCATCGGTTCGGTGGATGTTGAGCAGTCTGTCAGGCAGGGGCAAACCGTCTTTTTACCGGGGTTGCTGGCAGAGGCGCACCGGGGCGTTTTGTATGTGGATGAAATTAACCTGCTTGATGACAATATTGCTAACTTGTTGCTAAGTGTGCTTACAGAAGGACGCAACCGAGTTGAGCGCGAAGGTATTAGTTTTGAGCATCCTTGCAAACCTCTATTCATTGCCACTTATAACCCGGAAGAAGGGCCGCTGCGGGAGCATTTGCTGGATCGAATTGCGATCGCCCTCTCTGCGGATGGGGTATTGGGATTGGATGAGCGGGTGCAAGCTGTTGAGCAAGCGCTTTCCTACGCAGATTCGCCTCAAGCATTTTTGCAGCAGTATGCAGAAGATTTGGATAATTTGAAAACGCAGATTATTCTGGCGCGGGAGTGGCTGAAGGATGTGGCGATTGCCCGCGAGCAAATTGCCTATTTAGTAGAAGAGGCGGTTCGGGGTGGAGTGCGGGGACATCGCGCTGAGCTGTTTGCGGTACGTGTGGCGAAGGTGGCAGCAGCTTTGGACGGGCGCACAGCGGTGAATGCTGAGGATTTGCGCCGCGCTGTGGAGTTGGTGATTGTGCCTCGCGCAACGATTGTGCAGACGCCCCCGCCGGAGGAACCGCCACCCCCGCCGCCACCGCCACCACCGGAAGATCAGTCAGAGCAAGAGCAGGAAGAACAGGAGGAAGAGGAAAATCCCGAACCCCCAGAGGAAGAGGAGATGAGCGTTCCGGAGGAGTTTCTGTTCGACCCTGAAGGAGTGATTCTTGACCCGGAAGTGCTGTTTTTCGCTCAAATGGCGCAGCGACGCGGAAAGTCGGGCAGTCGCAGTATTATTTTCTCGGATGATCGGGGGCGGTATGTGAAGCCGGTGTTGCCAAAAGGGCCGGTTCGCCGAATTGCGGTGGATGCGACGTTACGCGCTGCTGCACCTTATCAGAAGGCACGTCGGGCGCGTCATGGAGATGCCGAGCTGCCGGCACAAACCAGCGATAAACCAAACCCACCCGTACCCAGCAAGCGGGTATTTGTTGAGCAAGGAGATATTCGGGCAAAGCGGTTGGCGAGAAAAGCCGGCGCATTGGTGGTTTTTGTCGTGGATGCCTCTGGATCAATGGCGCTGAACCGGATGCAGTCGGCAAAGGGTGCGGTGATGCACCTGCTGACGGAGGCGTATCAAAACCGCGATCAGGTGTCGCTGATTCCCTTCAGAGGGGAAGCGGCTGAGGTGCTGCTGCCGCCCACGCGTTCGATTACAACCGCACGCCGGCGTCTGGAACGTATGCCCTGCGGTGGGGGTTCGCCTCTAGCACACGGGTTGACTCAAGCGGTGCGCGTGGGGGTTAATGCCCAGCAATCTGGGGATATCGGTCAGGTGGTAATTGTAGCGATTACGGATGGGCGGGGGAATATTCCCTTGGCGCGATCGCTGGGTGAACCGCCGGTTGAGGGTGAAAAGCCGGATATTAAGGGGGAATTGTTAGAGATTGCCGGCAAAATTCGGATGCTGGGGATTCAGTTGTTGGTGATTGATACGGAGAATAAGTTTGTTTCCACCGGCTTTGCCAAGGAGTTGGCGCAATCGGCTGGGGGTAAGTATTACCATTTGCCGAAGGCGACTGATCGGGCAATTGCTACAATGACCATGAATGCGATTGCGGATTTGAAAAGCCGGTAATTTTTGAGGCAATTTCAGTTACTTTGGTTGTCATAAAGTCTGCCGGCGTTAGCTTGAGAATTTATGAATCAGTTAAGTGTTTCTCTATTACCAGGATGTGTTCTTCGCCCAGCCAAGGTTGAGGATATCTGGGAGATTCGGAAGCTAGTTTTGGGGGCAAAACTAGAGCCAACCCAGTTACGGTGGCAGCAGTTCAAAACGATTGAATATCAGGGAAAGATTGTTGCGTGTGGGCAATTGCGTAGCTTTTTAGGGGTTCAAGAACTCGGTAGTTTGGTAGTAGCGCCGGCTTGGCGCGATAAAGGACTGGCTACCTATCTGACTCGGCATTTAATTGAGGAAGCAACCCAACCGCTGTATTTAGAATGTATGTCGGGATTAGTGCCGTTTTACCGTCGGTTTGGTTTTGTTGAAATTCCTTGGAAGTCTTTACCGAAGCCGCTGAAGATTAAATTTGCGTTGGGACAAGTTGCATCTAAACTGCTGCCGGTTCGCTTTGCAGTTATGCAGTATCAAGGAATTTCTAAATGATGAATTGAGATTGATGCCGGCAACCCGCCGGGTAAGACGACTCGCGCAAGATGTCTGCCGGCTAAAATTTTCAGTGGTTAAAATCAACTTAAATTGCTTTTTATCAATCTAAAATTCTATGACGCCGGCAGAATTTGAGTATTTAATTCGCAAGACAGTTACCTATCTGGAATTTCACTCGGATGATTCAGCTAAAGAAATAGCTGTAGAGTGGCGAAAAATACTTGCTCAAATTAAGCAAATGAAGAAAAAGAAGGTGAAGATGGAAGCTAAATTAGAAAGTAAAATATCAAAACCAGACGATCACAAATAAATTAGCAGATTCCTTTTTTTGCGAAATTTTAAAACTTAACTTATTGCTCAAATCTTACATCATCGATAAAACAAACTCGCCTTCATTCACCGACTCATTAATAGAAAGTTCAAAAACGATGCCGGCATCTTCTGCACATACATCCAAAACAGCCGGTAACTCTCCAACTTTATTAAAACTGAGAATCTGGTAAAGCCAATCTCCAGCCTTAACTGTAGTTTCCAAAGCCACTCGATTTTGAATCATGCCGCCGGCAGCCGCAAAGTATTTTTTGATCTCGCTTCGTTGTTTAAAAATCATTTCGCGTGCTATATTTTCATCATGGGAAAATGTGCCGGCATATAAAATCCCTTTCTGAATCAAATAATTCTTTATACCGCGAATTCCTTTCTCCACAGATTTAGGATTCATTTGCATACCAGAACCGAGTTCCAGTGTCCAAGCTTCTATATCAAATTGAATTTGTCTTCCCAATTTAGAGAAACTCTCCTCTAAAGCGAGCCAAGGCTTGATAAAAGCTTCATCGAAGGCATCCCCATCATATTTATCTAAGACAATGCCACAATCCAGTAAAAAGTATTTAGCACTTTCTTCCCGATGGCGGAAGTAATAGACAAAATCCACGCATTGATTGGTGGAACTATGCAAGTCTATCAAATAATCTGCATCGATACATAAAGACTGTAACTGATAGCGGTAACGCTCATGATAGGGTACGCTTGCCGGAGATTGGATCTTTTCTAACAGCTTTTCAAAGCTTTCTTTTATCCGCTTGAGATAATTTTGCCGAATAGTAGCTGGATCAAAATCAAGCTGACTTTGAGCGAAGACGTCTAAATCCTCGCACTCTTTTTCATAATCCCAGAAAATTCGATTCCAGTCTTTCCCATCATAGCTGTTGAAGCGCCCTGTGGAAAAATTATGCCCTCGCTGGCTAGTTCCTAAGGGGTTGCACACCGGCAGCAGCCAAATTTCGCCGGCAAGCTGAGAGGTATCTAATGTCATCAAGAATTCTATCAGTTGATGAATCACCGCATTTCCGACAATTTCAGCGCCATGTAGGTTCGCTTGCAAATAGACTTTTTTACCCGGTTGGATGCCGGCAAACTTATAAACTTGCAACGAGAGGCGATCACCCGAGGCAAGTTGCAGTAGGGGAATCGTTGAAATATCTGGAATCATATTAACTGTCGGCTGGTAATATTTATAAATAGCTATCGTTTAAGTTTTTGATATTTTAAAAAATATAGCAAGCGAATCCATAAAAGATTTTATCATGAATACAATTATCACTTAATTACATTTTTTACTATCATTAAATTATCATTACCCTTCAAGAAATCCGGGAAATTATGACAGAAATTGAGCAGATAATTAAAAGCTTGCCGCTGGTATAATCCAGGAGAAGAAGCAACAGGTTCCCTTCTTTGGCGCAAGGGGCGGAACCTGTTGCTCTCATTAAGCTAGCCGGCCAAACTCTCCAAACTGAGGGGAACCATATCACCGTTCGTTGTGAATCCTAATAACATTGGTTCCTGGGGTCTAATTAACTTGCCGGTGAGGACACAGTGTTCTTCTTTTTGCGCGGTTGCTGCCAGACTCGCTCGAATATCCGCCCTTGAAAATTGCGGTCGATAATCTCCCGATTTTTGCTGAACATAATTCCACAGCAAATCTCGGATCAGGGCTTGATATCCTTGATTTCCAGCGAGTTCTTTGAGTTTTTCCTTCAGCTCTCTCTCCAAGCGTATGCTAGTAACTTCCATTTCAGTGGTCGGAGTGCGAGTGAGGGTATGCATAACTTTTTTCCTCCAGAGGGTAGACAGGCTTGTACTATAAGTGTAGTATATAAGCTGTAGGATTCAAATAGCTGCTTTCAAAAACTATCACCGTGAACATTATTACCCTTATCTCCACGACATGGTCTGCCTTCCATCGCTTTTGCGGTTGGGAATTGGCGGCAATGGACGTGGAGTTTATATTTGAAGGTAGCTATAGCCTACGAGGTTGGGCCAAAGATAATAACAGCAATTTCAAGAGTGCCAGCCATCAGCGGATCGTAGGGCGGCGACTAAACAAACGAAGCGGGAGGTACAGGAGTCATGCTGTACCAAAATAGGATGAAAAGACTTAAACAGGACTTTTTCAGCCCCCGCTTCTAAACATAGAAAGCGGGGGTTTTTTTATGAGGAGTTCAGCTGTGACAAGCATAACTGACGTATTAAGCAGGTCGGTGGTAGTGTTCTCCCAGAACTACTTGCCAGTTAGCCGAATTAATATCAAGCGGGCAATTATTTTATTAGTCACCGGCAAGGCAGAACCACTCGATTTTGTGGGTGGAACGGGGGGCACTTCTTGGCCCGTACGCTCATCGAATTGCATTTTGCAGGTGCCAGAATACATCCGTCTGACGATAGCCGGCAAGGAACGCATCTGGAAAGTTCCACCTGTCAACCGCCGGGAAGTTTTGCGGCGAGACGGCCACGCCTGCCAATACTGCGGCAGCGGCAAGCACTTGACCTTAGATCACGTCATTCCTCGGTCTAAAGGGGGTCCCCACACCTGGGATAACGTTGTCACCGCCTGCGAACGGTGCAACTCCCACAAAGGCAATCGCACACCCCTACAGGCGGGAATGCAACTTCGCAGCCAACCCAAGGCACCCATTCATCCAGCGGTTTCATTCTCCGAACACTTCTGGCGCGAACAGCAACTTCGGGAATAAGGCATGGGGAATCGGTCTGTACATTCCCCACTCAGCACTCAAAACAACGGGAGACCACCGGCAATGCTGAAGTTCACATACACTGAAACAAGCTTTCATTTAGATCGTCTGGCTCAATCTTTAGAGGAATTGGTTGCCGCACGAGTGATTGTGGCAATGCGAGTTGGCCAAAGCCTCTGCGTTGAACCAATAACGGCGTCCTTTCTACTCCCTGCGGATTTACCCGGTTTGCATTACCTGGAAACTGAGATGCCGCGAGAAGGAAGCGATACGATCTCTGTGTGTGCGGCTGATGCGGAGTATGTTGAAGTCAGCTTGCGGGGGACTTGGCTTGCGGCAGACGGTGAAACCGCTGAGGGAGTGTTTGTCACAGCATTGTGTGATCGTACTGAATTCTTCCTACTCAAGTGCTGGCAAGAAGCTCAAGCTTGCGCCTCCTTTGTAAAAGAGGCCGGGGATTGAAAATTTGGCTGAAAAAGGGCGTCCAATTGAACGCCCTTTTTAGTGGAAATTTCTAACAAATTTGGTTTTGAATTTGCCAGGTTAAGCAACTAAAGAAGCCGGCTGTTCGTGTTCGACTCGGCACACATTTGCGTAAAGGTTGGCAATAATCTGTTTGCCTTCTTGTGTGAGTTCTAAATAGCCGAGGGTTTCTTGAATGTAAGGGTAAACTCCGTTCCAATAAAACTTGGGATAGTTGCGCCGTAAATCTCCGGGATGGCGGTAGTTTAATGCTTTATTGGTGCCGGTTTCTTCAAATTCGTAGAACAAGGCACCAATTTTGTTTAAGTAGCGGGGATCGCTCAGTTGACCGATGAGATCGGCGGCACGAAGCAGCCCAGGATAGTTGATGGTATCTTGATGATCTTGATCTTTGGGCGCGGGGAAGCGAGTTAGCTCAATATTGCGTTTAATACTTTCGGCATCTATCAGCCGGTGTCCACCAAATCGCTCATCGATAAACAGTTTGCCCCGATCCACATGATAGGGGGTAAGGCTGGCATCTGTTGCGCCGGCAGGGATACTGACTTTCATCCCGTCTTTGCCGGTGGCGTATAATCTTTGTGCGTCGTCATCTTGCCGGCAAACGCCTTTCACATAGCCAATGTCATGGCATAACAGGGAAATAATGAAATGTAACCAATCTTCGCAGGAAACGCCGCCTTCACGGATGTGCTTGCCGCGCAGAATTTCCTGACCAACTAAGGTGACTAAAATGGTGTGTTCAACGTTGTGATAAAGTGCGTCGCTATTATCAATATTTTCTAATGCCATATTGCCGGCCCAGGCAATAATATCTGCATAGTCGGGTTTATATGCCCCATAAGTACGCTGGTAGCCGGCTTGCAGCTGCGGCACAAAGGCATCAATCAAAATTGCTGTTAAATTAAGCATATTCATTTCCCCCAAGACGAAATTTTTACAAATTTAATTGAAACTCGCGATAAAGTTTAACTTTATAACACGTTTTCCGGCACCCCATTGCCTTAAGGGCAGGGTTTTTAACGGGTTAACTCACCACTTTTAACCAGCCTCGGCGAACCGCATAAAGCATTCTGTTGATAATGATTTGATCATATTCGCTTAAGGACTCGGCTAACAGTGCCGACCTGAGCTGCTGCCGGTGAGCTTGATTAATGCTACCAGTTTTCCAAACCTGAAAGCAGAGGTCTACAAGGTTTAATTGGGAAATATTTACGAAAAATTGCATAGCGTTAAGCTCTGAAATTTATCTTTATAGTATGAATCATCCCTCCCTTTCTTACTGTGATGCGAATCCAAAAGCTTTTGTGACAAAATCACTCAAGATTTGTGATTTAAATCTCTATGAATCATCTAAGCTGCCTGATAGAATTACCTATCGGCTACGCTGGCTACCAAACAAGCTTTTTCCCGGCGTGTGTCAATGACTCCCCAAGCAAAAACGCCCCGAAGTGGACCCCGGAGCATTTTAAGCAGTTAGGTTTGAGTTCAATGGTCTTGATCTTGTGCGTGAGAAGTGAAAAATTTTTGCTAAGCGTCGCATTTTAGACTTCAATAGCCTGCCGATTCTAGCTCCCCTGAGCAAGTTTGCTTAATCGGCTAGTTTCAACCATCCCCGACGAACTGCATAAAGCATTCGATTAATAATTCGGTAGTCAGCTTCATTCAAAGAATCATTTAATAACGCCGATCTTAAACTTTGCCGACTCGTAGAAGAAATACTGCGAGTATTCCAGGCCGAGCAATACAATTCGGCAATATTAGACTGGTAGAGACTGGTTGATGATTGCATAGGTTTAAGGTGAAATTAAATGAGTGTTTAGCTAGAAAACCGTTAGCACCCAGAATATAAATAGTATTCAGCCGATTTTTTGCTTGAATTAAACCGCTTCTTTTATGCCGAGGTAATATTTTTTTATTGTCAGCGATTGTTCGGCGGCTGTTTCCATTCATGCAGAGGCAGTCATCGCCTCAACATCTAGCTTTTTAAGTGCTGCAATTGAATCCCACCAACTGACACCCAGATGAATTCTCAAGCGGGTTGCTAGTGGCTCAATCCCACTGTTATCAGTCTATGCGCTCGTTTTCCCATCGCCATCTATCTTGAGGAATATCGTTAATATATTATTAAGAAAAGAAACAATGCCATCCAGACCGCACAGTAACTCGTCATACTCTAACTTCTCTTTTTCTCAGTTACATATCCTGAAAAGCTGGAATTTGAACGGGACAAGGCAAACAAATAGACTTGTCTTGTCAAATTACACATTTAACTCGGTTGATCTGTAACATTTAAATTGGGAAAAATGTCTGTGTGGCGCAGGGTTGCCGGCTGAAAAACCCTTAATAAAAAGTATATCGCTTAACTTGACATGAAGCCCATAATATGGAGTATGGGGAAAGCGTTGTCTGAAAAGTGTTCTTGGGTAAATTTTTCTTGCCGGCAGAAAAAGCCAAAAGCCCCTAATCCCTTAATCCAAATCTCAGCCACCCTTGAATTTAAAGATATGAAGTTTTTATCCTATCAAAGTAAAAATAACCTCAGGCACACTGGCAAGAAGAACCTTCTCAATAGTTCTAATGCTGATTCGTGTGGGTTATTTGGATAAATCTTGGCTTAAATTCTGTTTGAATAAACTCATCGCACTTTTATTTCACCGGCTGTTTTTCGCTTTTTGAAGGGTAACTTTTGTTTTTTGAGCAGAGGTAAAGCAGATTTTCTTGTTAGCTATTGCAAAAACTGCATCAAGTGTTGTGGAAAGGCTAAGATTAAAAATATAATAGCTGTCTTAACTGCAAAATTAAAATTAAAGGAGGAATTGCCGGTGGCACGAGTGAGAGTACGCCAACACGTCAATCCACTCAGCAAGATGTATCAGACGCCGGTGCAGCCGCCGGTTTGGAGTCAAGTCTATGCTGAGACGGCTAAGCCACTACATCTGGATATTGGCTGCGCCTGGGGGCGATTTTTGCTCAGTATGGCGCAAATAGAACCGGCTTGGAATTATTTGGGATTGGAAATTCGGGAAGCACTGGTAGAACAAGCAATCACATCGCGAAATCAACTAGGTTTAACTAACCTGCACTATCTATTTTGCAATGCGAATAACTCATTAAAACCTGTGCTAGAATCCTTGCCGGCTGGCGTTTTGCAGCGCGTTACGATTCAGTTCCCCGATCCTTGGTTTAAACACCGGCATCAAAAACGGCGCATGGTGCAACCGGCAATGGTAGAAGATTTAGCTGCCTGCTTAACTGCCGGCGGACAGGTTTTTATTCAATCAGATGTTGAAGAAGTGGAGAGGGAAATGTGCGCTCATTTTGACGAGCATCCAGCCTTTTATAAAACGCACGATGGCGAGGAATGGCTAACAGAAAATCCGCTGCCGGTAGCAACTGAACGCGAGATTTATACTCTAGAACGGGGTGAGCCGGTTTATCGAGCTTTGTTTGTTCGTCGTTAAACTTTGCAACTTGCTGAGGCGATGGATTTACGCACAGGTGAAGGCACCATGAAATTAAAAGTAATTGAGATCATCACCCTGTTAATTCCCCTCGGTTTAACTGTGCCGGTTATAGCAGCAAATCAAGCACACATTACACGATTGCTACAAACCAAAGAATGTCGGGTTTGCAATCTGAGTAATGCTAACCTAACCAATGCCAACCTCAGTGACGCCGATCTCCGCAATAGCTATCTTGAAGGTGCCGATCTTTCCGGTGCCGATCTTTCCGGTGCTAAACTCAACGGGGCCAAACTCAGAGGGGCCAACTTGAGTAATAGCAATTTAATGGGTGCCGATCTTCAGAATGCTAACTTAATAGACGCCGACTTAAGCGGCGCTGACTTAAGATCCGCTCGCTTAAGTTTGGCGAACTTGAGCAAGGCGAATCTAAGTAATGCTGATTTAATTGGTGCCTATTTAATTAAAGCCAACCTTCAAGAAGCCAACCTCACTGGCGTTGATTTAACGGATGTTATTTTAACTGGAACGATCATGCCGGATGGCACGATTTATGAAGATATCAAAAAGTAAAAATGTGGTGTGCTAAGGTAAAGTTGTTGTCTCGTTGAAAGAAGCGAAACAATTCTTAAAATAGTTTTAAAGCTGTGCTGCCGGTTTCAGTAAAACTTCTGAAGATTGCGATTCCCTCTCAGTAGTAAGCTGGGAGAAAAATTTAATATGGGGTTAAATCTACGTTTATGAACCAACAAAGCACCACGCATGGGGTTGCCGGTTATACCCTAGACGAAAAAATTCATTCTAGTGCCAAGACACTGATCTATCGCGGGCGTAGAGACTCGGATCAAACCGCGGTGATTATTAAAGTTCTAGACACGGACTATCCTACTTTAACCGAACTTATCCGTTTTAGGAATCAATATGCGATTACTAAAAATTTAGATGTTGCCGGCATTGTCAAACCCTTAAGCTTGGAAACCTTAAGATATGGCTTCGCGCTAATATTAGAAGATTTTGGAGCCAAATCTTTAAAAGATTATTTGACATTAAATCCCATCACGCTGAAAGAATTTTTAAGAATCGCCATTCAGATTGTCAAATCGTTGGAGGAACTTCATCACAATCGCATTATTCATAAAGATATAAAACCTCAAAATATTTTGATTAATCCCGAAAGTTTTGAGATCAAAATTACCGATTTTAGCATCTCTTCATTGCTGCCCAGAGAAACCCAAAGTCTCAGCAATCCTAACTGTTTTGAAGGGACGCTTGCCTATATGTCACCCGAACAAACCGGCAGAATGAATCGGGGCATTGATTATCGCACAGATTTTTATTCTCTCGGAGTAACCTTCTATGAGATGCTGACAGGTCAGCTACCTTTTCTTTCCACTGATCCAATGGAATTGGTACACTGCCACATTGCCAAGCAGCCGGTGCCGGCCATTGATATCAATCCAGCGATTCCTCCTGCAATTTCAGATATCGTTATGAAACTGATGGCTAAAATTGCTGAAGACAGATATCAGAGTGCCGGAGGTATTTTAGCTGACTTAGAAACCTGTTTAACTCAACTAGAAGCCATCGGCAGAATAGAAAGTTTTGTTATAGGAAAGCAAGATATTTCAGAACGATTTCAAATTCCAGAAAAGCTTTATGGTCGAGAAGCTGAAATTGAACTTTTAATGGCAGCTTTTGACCGAGTCAGTGCGAGTTTAGCAGATAAAACAGATGAAACGCAAGCAACGATTGGACAAAACCTGTTAAGAGCCGGCAAAACAGAAATGATGCTAGTAGCTGGGTATTCCGGGATCGGGAAATCCGCCCTAGTGAATGAAGTACATAAACCGATTGTGCGGCAGCGTGGGTATTTTATATCGGGCAAGTTTGACCAATTTAAACGAAATATTCCCTTCGCTTCTTTAATTGAAGCATTTCGAGACTTGATGCGGCAGCTTTTAACAGAAAATCTGTTAAAAATAACAACTTGGAAAGAAACCCTCGCTCAAGCCTTGGGAGAAAACGGTCAAGTCATTATTGAAGTAATTCCTGAAGTAGAACTTCTGATTGGAAGACAGCCGCCTGTTGCGGAACTCGGTGCAATAGAATCTCAAAATCGATTTAATCTCGTATTTCAGAACTTTATCCGGGTGTTCACTCAACCAGATCATCCTTTGGTATTATTTTTGGATGATTTACAATGGGCAGATTCAGCTTCTCTAAAGTTGATTCAGCTATTGATGAGCGATCCGGATACCAAATATCTGTTGTTAATTGGTGCTTACCGAGATAACGAAGTTAACTCAGTTCATCCGTTGATACTAACTTTAGATGAAATTAAAAAGACAGGTGCTACTGTCAACCAAATTGTTTTGCAAGCAATTGGAAAGAACGACTTAACTCGTTTAATTGCAGATACACTTAGCTGTTTGGAAGAACGAGCAGAACTCCTTTCTCAACTGGTGTTTCAAAAAACGGAAGGCAATCCCTTCTTTGCTACTCAGTTTTTAAAATCGCTGTATGAAGATGGGCTGTTGGAGTACGACCTAACGTGCGACTATTGGCAATGTGACATTGCTAAAATAAAAGCTTTGACAGTTTCTGATGATGTCGTTGAATTTATGGCATCTCAGTTGCAAAAACTGCCAGTCAAAGCTCAAGAAGTCTTAAAACTAGCTGCTTGTATTGGCCATAAATTTGATTTAGAAACCTTATCAATTGTCCAAGAGAAATCGCCAATAGAAACTGCTACTGAATTGTGGAGACCGTTGCAATCTAGCTTAATTTTACCCATTAGTGAGGTTTATAAATTTTTTCAATCTGAGTCTTTTTCATCTGATTCTAGGACAAATAAATTATCAGTTGAATACAAATTTTTGCATGACCGCGTGCAACAAGCGGCTTATTCCCTTATCCCAGAAAGCAATAAAAAAGAAACTCACCTAAAAATTGGCCGACTGCTCTTAAAAAATACTAAGTCTGAAGAAATTGAAGAGAAAATATTTGATATTGTCAACCACCTGAATATCGGGGTTGACTTAATCATAATCAGCAGTCAAGCAGAAAAAGATAAATTGGCTTCCCTAAATCTGATAGCCGGTCGTAAAGCGAAGTCAGCAACCGCTTATGAACCTGCTGTCAAGTATTTGAATGTGGCATTAGGACTCCTCTCGGTAGATAGCTGGCAGAGTCAGTACGATCTAGCACTTAACATTTATGCAGAAGCGGTAGAGTCCGAATACTTAAACATCAACTTTGAGCGGGCAAAGCAACTATCTGAGGAAGTGTTGCAACAGGCAAAAAGTGTTTTGGACAAAGTTAAAGTTTATGAACTTCAAATCCTGTTTTATGTTAGTCAAAATCAGCCGCACTCAGCGATAGCAACAGCGATGGAAGTGCTGAAAATGCTGGGGATATCGCTACCGGCAGCCCAGGAAGAAATCAGCGCTTATGCAGAATCGCTCAAAGAAGAATTGACGGTTGGAGTCAAGCGAATTGAGGATTTAGTAAACTTGCCGGTGATGAGCGATCCCTATCACCTCGCGGCGCTGCGAATTTTAATGAATACACTAGCGCCGGCTTATCAAGCGAATCCCGCATTGTTGCAACTGGTTGCGTGCAAAATGATCCAGCTATCTATTCAATATGGAAATTCACCTCAGGCTATTTCTGGCTACGGCTATTATGGTGTTCTCTTGTGTGGCGTTTACAACGATCTGGAGGCAGGATATAAATTTGGGCAACTCACGGTGAAAGTATGGGAAAAATTTAACGCTCCAGAATTTAAAGTTAAAGCACTCAATTTATTTAACGCATTTGTTAGATATTGGAAAGATCATGCAAGAGAAACCATTGAACCCTTGCGAGAATCCGTTCACAGCGGGATAGAAACAGGAGATTTAGAATATGCATTTTATAATGCTGTCCATCATGGAAACCACCTTTTCTTTATAGGAGAACCGCTAGATTCCGTGCATCAGAAAATATCTCAATATCTTGAAATGATGGAGAAACTTAAACTAGAACTTCACATTTCTTGGATCGAGATATGGAAACAACGAGTTTCAAATTTGATGGGTAAATCTGCCGATCCCAGTTATTTGGTGGGAGAAAGCTTTGATGAATCAAAATCTTTGCCTATTTGGAAATCGAATAATAATGCTTTTCTGCTTTTTAGCCTCTATTGCTGCAAAACAATGCTGCTGTATTTATTTAAAGAATCTGATAAAGCAGTGGAAGCCGCTCAGTTAGGGGAAGAATACGAAAAAGGCGGCACCGGCTTGATTTATGTTCCTGAATACAACTTCTACTATTCTCTAGCTCTGTTGCGACAATATCCCAATACAAATGCAGCCGCAAGACAGCAGTATTTAGAAAAAGTGGCTTTGAATCAGAAAAAAATGAAGTTTTGGGCAGAGCGCGCCCCAATGAATTTTCAACATAAATACGATTTAGTAGAAGCAGAAAAAGCGAGGATAGGGGGCGACATTGGACTGGCAATGAAGTTATACGATTGTGCCATTGCTGGAGCTAAAGAACAGAAATATATTCAAGAAGAAGCATTAGCCAATGAACTGGCAGCAGAATTTTATCTGGATTTAGAAAGAGAAAAGATCGCTCAAACTTATCTGACAGATGCTTACTACGGTTACGCTCATTGGGGCGCTATTGCCAAAGTTCAAGATTTAGAAAAAAGATATTCTCAATTTCTTACTAGAATCACTTCAAGAGAAACTCCTGGCCTCCTTTCCACCCTAGAAACTCTATTAATAACTAGCACAAAGATGCCGACGGCTACCGCGACAAGTCATTCAAACGTACTAGATTTGGCGACGGTGATGAAAGCTTCTCTGGCACTTTCCGAAGAAATTGTTCTGGATAAATTGCTGGATAAATTGATGAAAGTGATCCTTGAGAGTGCTGGCGCACAACAAGGCTTTCTGATTATGGAAAAAAGCGGTCAACTGGTGATTGAAGCTGAAGGTTCAATTGACCGAGAAGAAGCCATTGTACTGCAATCAATTCCAATTGATAGCACGCTCAATCTGCCGGCTGCTATCATTAATTATGTTGAAATCACGCAAAGATTTCTGGTTTTAAATGATGCCGCTCATGAATCAAATTTTGCTTCTGATCCTTACATCTTAACAAAACAGCCAAAATCAATTTTGTGTTTACCGATCCTTCATAAAGGTAAACGCCTGGGAATTCTTTACTTAGAAAATAATCTGAGTCCTGGCGTCTTTACCCCGGATAGATTAGATGTTTTAAAATTGTTAACCTCTCAAGCGGCTATCTCCTTAGAGAATGCTCTGCTTTACCAGAATTTGCAATTTGCTAATCAAGCATTGCAGCAATCTGAAACTCAACTGCACTCCTATGCAACCCAGTTAGAGCAATCAATTTATGACCTTCAACAAGCTCAAGTTCAGTTAGTTCAAAGTGAAAAAATGTCTTCTCTGGGGCAATTGGTTGCCGGCGTTGCTCACGAAATTAATAACCCCGTTGGATTTATTCACGGCAATCTTTCTCACGCAGTGCAATACACTGCCGATCTTCTCAACCATTTGCAACTTTATCAAGAAAACTATCCTAATCCGGTGCCGGCAATTCAAGAAGATGCTGAGACAATTGAGTTAGAGTATCTCATTGAAGATTTGCCGAAAATGCTTTCTTCTATGAGAGTCGGGACTGATCGGATTCAAGAAATCGTTAAATCCTTAAAGAATTTCTCTCGAAAAGATACTGGCGCATTGCAAGCCGTTGATATTCATTGTGGGATTGATAGCACTCTGTTAATCCTCAACCACCGGCTGAAAGCCAGAGGTTCACATCCTGGAATTCAAGTGATTAAAGAGTATGGGAAGTTGCCTTTAGTTGAGTGCTATCCCGGACAGCTCAACCAGGTATTTATGAATTTAATTGCCAATGCGATTGATGCTTTAGAAGAGTCTTTTACCATTGATCAAAAGCCCAGTAAAATTCTAATTTGTACAGAAGCTTTGAGCGACAGTTGGGTGACAATTCGCATTGCAGACAACGGCGTGGGAATGACCGAAGATGTGCGTTCCAAGCTTTTTCAAACATTCTTCACGACGAAACCTACAGATAAGGGCACAGGCTTAGGGTTGTCGATTAGCTATCAAATTGTGGTGCAAAAACATGGAGGAGATCTGACCTGTATTTCTGCGCCGGCACAAGGAACTGAATTTATCATTAAGTTGCCAATAAGAGAGGTTGACTAACAGCCGGCTTGCCATTGTAACCCTACGCGGCTGTATCAGTAGAACCCTCTTGTACCCTAATTATATCCAAGAACGGAACCACATCCGGTGATTAAAATCAGCTTGCGATATCGGCAACCCCCAATAAACCGGCAGCCAGAAAACTAAGGCAATTAGAATTGCAAAAATTGCGGTTACCCCCAAAATGCGATGTAGCTTTTGGTAACTCCGAAGCCAGCGCTCAACCACCCAGGCAAGTGCTAAAAATGAAAAGACAGAAGCGCTCATATAAAGATAGATAAAAGTGCAGCGAGTGACCCCCATCCAAGGCAGCCAATTTGCCGCATAATTAATAACTAAATAAAACGGTGTCCACAATGTTGGCGCACCCCACCGGCTGCCATTGACCGGATAGTTAACAGGTTGGCGATCTGCGGCGACTTTTTCATCAGTTAGCCACATCCACACCTGATGTGCTAATAGTAAAAATAACAGCAAAATTGTAGAACTTGAAAGCCACCACAAGCCCGGATTTCCCATTGCGTGAACATCATAAATGACCTGGCCGGCACCTTCAGGTAAAGGAGGATAAATGGGAACCAACTCAGTAGTATTCCGAGCTTTCTCAAAAAGATACACCATCGGTCGGAGCATGAACGGCCAAGTGTACCAGGCCGAACAATAAGGATGGACATCCTTCCCGTTAGGCATCCCCTTGTGAAAAGTCAAAATTGCTTTGTGTACGCCCCAAAATCCATAATCTGTATTGATTTGCAAGTGAGGAATCCAGACCAAACAATACACAACTGCGGGGATCATACCTAAATACAAAAGCATCTGCCAGAGAGGCAATCGCCTTAAATTTTGCAGAGGCGTTTGATTTTTACCCACGCGAACCCATTTTAGCTTTGAGAGTTTCGCTTGGAATTTCGGATAGTCTAAATCGAAAACATCA
Organism: Microcoleus sp. FACHB-672; assembly: GCF_014695725.1. Lineage (NCBI taxonomy): Bacteria > Bacillati > Cyanobacteriota > Cyanophyceae > Oscillatoriales > Microcoleaceae > Microcoleus > Microcoleus sp. FACHB-672. The sequence continues at coordinate 360,583 of NZ_JACJOU010000015.1, forward strand.
ATGGTTAAATTCAAAATAGTCGGAAGCCAAGCAGCCAGCCAAACTAAATAAATTCCTAGTAAAAATCCTAAGCCATTCCACTTAACCGCAACAGATGCGCCCAAACAAATGCCGGCAAAAATTAACCAAATTGAACGCCGCTTCCCTCGACTATCTAATGCCAACAAGAATAACCAGTGTCCCAAAAATCCAAAAAACACCAAATACAAATTAATTAAGGCATAGCGAGACTCCACTAACAGCAAACCATCAGTTGCAGTTAGCAAGCCGGCAATTAACGCGTAACTGCGCCGATGACTGAGTTGGTACGCAAGACCGGCAACCACTAACGGCAATAAAGACCCAACAAAAGCATTCAACCAGCGATAACTAAACGGAGAAAGCAGAATGCCGGTGAATCCGTTCGGTGCCCCGGTTCCGAATGGCAAGTGAGAACCGATTAAAATCCCCAAGGCAATCATATATTTGCCCAAAGGCGGATGGGCATCAAACAGCGGCACCCCCTCTAAATAATTGAGGGCATATTTTGCATAATAAACCTCATCAAACACTAACGTATTAAATTGGTTTAGCCGCCAAAACCGCAGAGTCGCTGCCAAAAGAAAAATGCCGGCTATTGCTATCCAAAACCCAAAAACAGGCTGGGGAGTTAGCTGTTTCAGGAATTTTGGTTTTGAGATTTGAGACTTTGGATTCATCTTGAGTAATGGCGTCATTGTTCCTTCGCCGTTTATCCTCTGTGTACAATTTGTTAACTTTTGACCGATGACGGATGGTGCCATTAGCCCCGGTACAAAACGTAATTGTGTAGTATTGTGCCAAAACTTGCTAGAGAAAACTGTACTCTAATCGCATTGTTTGCGAACTTTAGCGATAACCCCTCAAGATCATGAGTAATTTCGACGCAAATTCAGGATCTCAGCCTCCCAAGCAGCCGCCTGCTGCCGGTGTGCTGGGAAACATTGCCAAATTCTTCAAGTTTGCAGAATACCAGACCAATTTCCGCACAGAAGTGCTGGCTGGAGTCACGACGTTTATGACGATGGCTTATATTCTGGCAGTTAATCCAGGGATTTTGTCTAATGCCATCTTTGTGCGACAACCAGGGGATCTATTGGGGGAATTGGTAATTGCAACAGCAATCTCCTCTGCGATTGGCACCCTGGCGATGGCCTTAATTGCCAATTATCCCTTCGCCCTCGCCCCCGGCATGGGCTTGAATGCCTTTTTTGCCTTCTCTGTTGTTCTCAAACTCGGAATCAGCTGGCGCGTGGCACTGACTGCCGTGCTGATTGAAGGGCTGATTGTCATTGCCCTCACCGTCTCCAACATTCGTAGCCAAATTCTCACAGCAATTCCCGAATGCCTCAAACAATCAACAGCGGCGGGTATTGGCTTATTTCTCGCCTACATCGCCCTCGCTGGCGATCCAGTCACCGGCGGTGCCGGCATTATTGTCGCCGATCCTGTAACCAAAACTGCCTTGGGAAACTTCAATCAGCCGCAAACTCTGATGGCAATTGCCGGCATTGCGATAGCATCGGCTTTAGTGGCCCGCCGCATCAAAGGCGCACTTTTGTGGGCAATTTTGGCCACAGCTTTGCTGGGATGGATTTTGGGTGTCTCCCCTTGGCCAAATGGGATTGTCGCCTTGCCTCAGATGCCAGTAGATTTGGTGGGCCAAGCGATTATCGGGTTGAGTGGGCTAACGCAAAGCAATTTCTGGGACGTGCTAGCCGTTACCTTTGTCTTTTTCTTTGTTGACTTATTTGACACCATTGGCACTCTTGCCGGTGTGGGCATTCAAGCCGGCTACATTGATAAAAACGGTGAATTGCCCCGTTCCAAGGAAGCATTACTAGCCGATGCGCTAGGCACTACGATTGGTGCTGTTTTGGGAACTTCCTGCGTCACCACTTATATTGAATCCGCTGCCGGTGTTTCTGAAGGGGGGCGCACCGGCTTTACGGCTGTCATTGTCGCGGTATTGTTTGCCCTATCGGTGTTTTTTATTCCCTTACTTTCCGCAATTCCCGCCTATGCAACCACCCCTGCACTGCTCATTGTCGGTGTTTTGATGGCCGGCAACGTTCGGGGAATTCATTGGGATGATCCGGCAGAGTCCATTCCTTCATTTTTAACAATTTTGATTATGCCGTTGGCTTTTTCAATTGCTGAAGGATTAGCCATCGGTTTTATTACTTATCCGCTTCTCAAAACCTTTCAAGGCAAAGCCCATGAAGTCAAGCCGGCAGTTTGGATTCTAGCCGGCGTTTTTGTGTTGAGATTTGTTTTGATGGCACTTAAACCTGGAACTTAAATTTGGTTAGTTAATTAGCTTGTGTACGATTGTCAAATTAAACTCGGAATAGCGCCTGCACCTGCATCAGCGGTAATTGCCAGAGTAATTCTGGCTGCCAATCATCGGGGTCAAATAAACAGTAACGACCGCGCTGGTAAGCTGTCCAAAGTCTCTCGCCGGTAATTGGGTTGCGCCGGTCTGTTTGAGGTCTTTGCAGCAGTCCAAGCAGCCGTAGGAGATTAAGTGGTCTTAACTTCGCCCCCAGCAAAAAAGCCTGAAGTTCAGCCTCACCGGCAGCATCGATTCCATAATCGGTGAGAACGTGGATGCCATCATGTAGCTGTTGGCGTCTTGGGCCGGTGCTGATGGGTTCGAGTTGATGCCGATCCAGGAAATCTGCCCAAGCGCGGCCAAAGCTGCCGGTGGGGAGTGCTTGCAATTGCTTAAGATTGACAATCTGACACGCATTCATCCCACAAAGCCTGCTCACACGATCCTCCCGATTCTGGAGTTGCTGGAAACGAGGGGCACTGTTGGACGCAAGCTTGGGTGAAGTGAGAACTTGTAACATGGTGAGATCAGCTCCTCTTGAGTGTAACGGGAAGAAGTGTGCGAGACTTGTGGGCGGAGTCCGGGAGGCAGTCTTACCCCTGAGGGGTATAACCCCTCATTAACTCCTTATTAACTAATAACAACTTACACAACCTACTGTCCATAAAAAATCGATGAAGTTTCCATAAAGAGTTGGCTGGAAGCTGTGAAGAGAATTAATAATAAAATTATTTGCAAAAATCGGGATAAAACACCGTAATTCTACTGAGAAAAACTGAGATTCAAAGGCAACTCGCCTTGCTAGGAAATCTTGCCACAGTTCGGACGGCTTTTCAAGAACAGTGTTCACAACCGGGGCTTAAGAGACTTTTTATATTTAGTCGTTTTTCTTATAGGGAAAGGGTTCTTAGGGATAAATACTTTGGCAGGAGCAACCCAGAAATAGACTTTTCTGAAAAACATCTAAAACCCGCCATCCTTCCGTGCTTTTTGGCAAAGGTTTCCTTCCTTCTCTCATAATCAAAGCGGACGATCCGGAGGAGTCCAGAATTTTTGCAACCAGTAGATTAAAAAGTGAGAAAGCCGCCCAGAATTCCAGTTTTATATGTTTTCGGTGTTCAGTTTGAGGGTAAATGGAATTAGTAAAAGAGGCAGGAAGGGCTATGAGACTCAAAATCATGAGTTTGAATTTGCGCTACGACAAACCCGATCCGGGCGATCTTGCTTGGAAAGTGCGGTGCAAGGCGGTGGCAGCGATGATTTCCCACTATGCACCGGATATGATCGGTACCCAGGAAGCGTTGCCGCATCAACTGTTCGAGTTGCTACAACTGCTGCCGGCTTACCAATGTGTCGGAGGTGATCGCACCGGCAGGGGTGACGGCGAACATTGTGCTATTTTTTATCGCACTGAACAACTACGATGTATAAACACTGGTGATTTTTTTCTCAGCGATACGCCAGACATTCCAGGGAGTATCACTACAGAGTGGGGAAATCCTATCCCGCGCATGGCGAGTTGGGCGGTATTTGCCGGCAACAATGACAGACGGTTGATGGTGTTTAATACTCATTTGGATTATCGCAGTGCGCGGGCGCGGGAACTCGGTGCTGAACTGATTTTTCAGCGCATGAGCGAAGTCAATTCCACCGACTCGTTACTCTTACTCACAGGCGATTTTAATGCTGAGCCGGCTACAGCGCCGCGAGAAACATTTCTGCGTCAATTACCCGATGGGATACAGCTTCTTGATGTGTTTGTCGGCATTGAATTAGAAGCTCAAATGACGTTTCATGACTTTACCGGCGAAGGATTTGCAGCGGTTGACACGATTTATTACGATAGCCGGTTAACGTTGCAGCAAGTGACAGCAGACACTGCCCAGTGGGAGAAATTTTGGCCCTCAGATCACTTTCCCGTCATTGCAGAGTTTACCGTTGAGCCGGTTTAATTCTGCGGCTTGTATGATGGGAAGTCCTTATTTTGAAAAATCGGCTTTTGGATTTGTGATAAATGGCCCAAGTTTCATCTTCTTAAGACTGACACAAGACGGCACACTCACATACGGAAAATCGGATCAGTTTTATATCCGAAATAAGAATGATTTACTCACTTTCATGAGAATTTTAAAGCATTTTTGTCAATTACTAACTCAATAATCTTGAGTTTTTGAAGTATTGATTAACACAGAACAAAATTTAATCTATCAATTTCGGATTTAATTGGAGATCAAAGCAGAAGCTGGGCAAAGCATTCGCTTATATAGGCTGGGGAAACGGCAAAGATGGATGGCGCGAATGCTATCGCCCATAGGTGCCCTTTTTGCTACCCGGGGAAGATGGATGGCGTGACTACCCCTACCCCTTAAGCGACAATTTGCGGCAAAATGAAGAAATGTAAAGATTACAGTTGTTTTTGATAAAATCTCTTAAAAATGCCGCTAAAGCAGTTAATCCGCGTATCTGAACCGGCACCTGAATTGAATTTCGACTATGACATTACAATCGTCGGTGCCGGCATTGCTGGGACAACCCTCGCTGCCGGTTTAAAAAATTCCGGGTTGAAAGTCGCCCTGATTGAAGCGCAACCGCAAGCCGTCGCCGCCTCCAGACAGCAAGTTTATGCCATTACCCTACTTTCGGGGAAAATCTTTCAAGGTTTGGGTATTTGGGACAAAATTCGCGCCAATATCACGGCTTTTTCCCAAATTAATCTCTCAGACACCGGCACAGAGGGCGTTGTTTTCAATCCCTCGGACTTAGGTAGAGACGAACTCGGATATGCCGGCGAACATTGTGCAATCCTGCCGGTGTTGCAAGAATTCCTCAACGACTGCCCCAATGTGACTTGGCTTTGTCCCGCCGAACTTGTGAGTGTGGACTACCAAAGCGATTTTGTGGAAATTGAAGTGAAGGTTGCCGGGGATAAAGATGAGCAAGATGCCCAACCCACAAGCAATCAAAGGATTCGCACGCGCTTACTCGTCGCCGCAGATGGAATGAAATCGCGCATTCGCAACGATGCCGGTATCCCTACCCACGGCTGGAAATACTGGCAATCTTGCATTACCACCCGCGTTAAACCCGAAAAACCCCACAATAATATCGCCTACGAACGCTTTTGGCCCAGCGGCCCTTTTGCCATCCTCCCCTTGCCTGGAAATCGCTGCAACATCGTCTGGACAGCGCCTCACGAAGAAGCCAAAGCTTTATTAGAACTGGATGACGAGCAGTTTCTCGTCGAACTCCGGCGCAAATATGGCGATCACATGGGGCGTTTGGAATTGGAAGGGAAGCGGTTTATGTTTCAAGTGCAATTGATGCAAAGCAATCGCTACGTTCAGCCTAGACTTGCCCTGATTGGGGATGCGGCCCATTGCTGTCATCCGGTGGGAGGTCAGGGTTTAAATTTGGGAATTCGAGATGCTGCGGCGATTGCTCAAGTCTTGCAAGATGCACACAAAAATGGGGAAGATATTGGATCATTGCCGGTTTTGCAGCGTTACGAAGGTTGGCGAAAAACAGAAAACCTCGCTATTTTGGGTTTTACCGATATTTTAGACCGACTCTTTTCTAATAATTGGTTGCCGGTGGTTATTGTGCGCTGGCTGGGTTTGTGGGGGTTGCGGAAAGTACAGCCGGTGAAAGTTTTTGCTTTGCGATTAATGACCGGCCTTTTGGGACGCACACCGCAAATCGCTCAACGTTTGTAGAGTGGAAATTGGCGGCTATTAATTAGCCAATTAGCATTAATAAAACGCCATCACTGCCGCTGGCGATCCAGATCCTTCGCGCAAGCGCAGAATTCCAATCACTAAAGTGGTGCCGATAGGAGGCAAGCGATCTAAATTCGTTAGATTTTCTAACACAATCCCCCGGCGTTTTAATACCTGCCGGTTTGTGGCAAAAGTGGTATCCGATCCATCCACCCCATGCGTATCAGTTCCCACACCGGCAATATGGCGTTCATCGATTAAAAAGCGCGTCGTTTCTCCGGCAAACCCTGGAAAGTGCATTTCATTGAGAAACGCCACAGGATTTAACCACTTTTCCAGCCAGCCGGTATACAACAGCACTACACTGCCGGCAAAAATTTTACCGTGCTGTTGCTCCCAAGTGAGGACATCCGCTATTGTGAGCGCATAATCAGGATTGGTAGTAGATTGGGTGCGAATATTGATCGCAACTGCTGGCACCACTAAAGACTCGGCGGGGTAAGCATCGATTCCCACACCATCGGCGTAAAAGCTGTTTGGCGCGTTGATATGAGTGGCGCTGTGCTCTCCCATTGAAAAGCGCCGCAGGTAATAGCCATCTTTGTCTAATTCCGCTGCCGGCTCAAATTCTACCGGCGGATCGTTGGGCCATTGGGGAATCTGCGGGCTGATCCCATGACTCAGATGGATCACCCGCGAGTAATTGATGGTTAAAAAAGCCGGTTTCTCGGGCATTAAGCGGTCGATTAGTGATTGGTGCCGGCAAGAATAGCTATCTTTTTGTTTGCATCCATCTTGACTGACCGAAGGAATATGCTAAACCATTTTGAACAAGACTACCTTATTCAAACCAGTGTTATGCAACAATCACTAAAACGCCAAATTGTACTGTGGGGTCTGAGCGTAATTTTAACTGTTGTCGGCTGGGGATTCAGCGGGCCGGCATTCGCTCAATCAACCTCCGCGCTTGATCTGTTCCGCACCGCTTACGAAAACCGTTACACTTGGGACAGCAAATTTCCCGGTTACACGGCAACAGTAGAAGTTAAGCAAGACGGAGAAACCTATAAAGGCCAAATCCGCATCAATTCTGACCTCAGTATTGAAGTTGCCGGCATCGAAAGTAAGGACGCATCGGAGACTGTCTCTAACCAGATGCGGATGATGGTGACGCACCGCAGATCCGTTCCCTTCAAACTCGCGCATGGCAAACACACCTTTACGTTTGGCGAAACTCCTAGTGCCGGTGCAATACACATTGATCAAAAAGGTGGGGATACACCGTCTTATTACGAAGTTAAAGCGGAGAAAATCACCCAAGTCAACCGATTTACCGGGCCGGTTTTAGTTACCGTAGATTTATTAGATTCAGAAGACACACCGGCAGGCTATTTAGGAACTCGTTATATCGCCACATTCAAATATGCCCAAACCGGTGACGTGCTGGAAAAATTAGAATTCAAAGACACTTACCAAAAAATAGGAGATTACTATATCTCAACTCACCAAAGTGTTCGCAGCTTGGAACTCGGGCAGCAAGACACAACAGAAGTGAAATCAACCGATATTCACTTGCTGCCGGCATCCGAAAGATCCCTTAAAACAGCTTATCGGCTAACTTCTTATCCCAGCTTGCAAGTATCCACATTTGGCCAATTTTTTGCTGCCGATGTAGATAATTTTATGCAAAAGCCTGAGCTATCAAGCAATTATCCGTCAAGTTAACCTGTCGATTGTTGGGCGAAGTATTCGGATCTTAAATTAGGGTTTAAAATTAGAATTTATTAGCCGAATGCTAGCGCTGACGCGCCGCTTTGCTATCGCCCCTACGCAATAATACTTCTCGGTTAATACCAAAATCTGGTAAATTGATTGTTGACCTCTGAAAAGCGACCAAGAGCTAATGCAGCTTTAATACTAGCAAAGGCTTAACGAAGAAGTCTTGCTAGAAGGTGGGGTTTATAGAAGTGGAACAATAAAAAAAGCATGATTTTGGAAGTTGCAATCCTCCACGTTAAACCTGGAAAAGCTGCTGAATTTGAAGCAGCCTTCACGATAGCATCATCAATTATCTTTTTAATTCCTGGCTACATTAGCCATGAGCTACAGCGGTGTTTGGAAGTTGAAAACCAATACATCCTGCTAGTGCGTTGGAGAAAACTTGAAGATCACACAGTTGGTTTCCGACAATCACCGGCGTATCAAAAATGGCGTCTCCTGCTGCACCATTTTTATGAGCCATTTCCGACGGTCGAACATTACGAAAAGGTTGCAAGCAATGGAATTTAATAGTTTGCGGAGGCAGACTTAGTTTGTGTAGCTGCGAATTCCATTCGCCACGACTTAACCGAGAAGTATTGCGCCCTTACGGGGTTTAAAAAATATGATTAATTAATAATAAATTAATCGTCATCTCTACTCCTTGTCATCGCTCACCGGCACTATGCCGGCGTCCCCAAATACCCCATTCCCGGACTAAAATCCCTAAAGAGGGCAATTTCATCGCCGAGGGGACAACGCCGTGCAACAGCTAACACCAGAAACTCAACAGCGAGTACAGCAATTGCGACAGCAGGTGCAAAGCGCCAGCTATGCCTATTACGTCCTCGACGCACCCACGATGCCCGATGAGGTCTATGACCGGCTTTATCGCGAATTGCAAGAGTTAGAAACGCAGTATCCCGAACTGATATCGCCCGATAGTCCCACCCAGCGCGTCGGAGAAAGGCCGGCAAGTCAGTTTACCTCGGTGCAGCATAACATCCCCCTTTACAGCCTGGAAAACGCCTTTAACATTGAGGAATTCGCCACATGGCAAGAACGCTGGCAGCGCGTTTTCTCTACCGATGAGTTTGAATATGTTTGTGAGTTGAAAATAGACGGTTCTGCCTTGGCGCTGACTTACGAAAATGGGGTTTTGGTGAGAGGTGCAACGCGAGGCGATGGCATCACCGGCGAAGAAATTACCCAGAATGTTAAGACGATTCGCTCAATTCCGCTGCGGTTAAATTTGGAGAATCCACCGGCAGTCGTGGAAGTGCGTGGGGAGGCGTTTTTAGGGTTAGCCGTGTTTGAGCAAATTAACCGAGAACGAACCGAAGCCGGTGAAGCTCTATTTGCCAATCCCCGCAATGCCGCAGCCGGCACTCTGCGTCAGTTAGACTCTCGAATTGTTGCCAAACGCCGTCTCGATTTCTTTGCATATACTTTGCAGATTCCACAACCAATGCCCCCTGTCGAATTCCCAATGCCCAATTCCCAATGGGATTCCCTAGAAATGCTGCAAAAAATGGGTTTCCGGGTGAATCCGAATCGAACACTATGCGGTTCTTTGCAAGCGGTTAAAGATTATTATGATCGTTGGGATACTGAGCGATTAAATTTGCCTTACATGACAGATGGCGTTGTCGCTAAGCTCAATTCTTTTGATTTACAGGAAAAGCTAGGTTTCACTCAAAAGTTTCCTCGTTGGGCAGTTGCACTGAAATATCCTGCTGAAGAAGCACCGACGCGGGTTGAAAATATTTCAATTAATGTTGGAAGAACCGGCGCGTTGACACCCTTAGCAGAGTTGCAGCCGGTGCAGTTAGCAGGAACAACGGTTTCACGGGCAACATTGCACAATATTGATTATGTGCGATCTCTGGATATCCGTATTGGCGATACGGCGATTGTTCGCAAAGCCGGCGAAATTATTCCAGAAATTGTGCGTGTTTTGCCAGAACTTCGCCCTAGCAATGCTCAAGCTTTTGAAATGCCCACCCACTGCCCAGAATGCCGGCAGCCGGTGGTAAAACAAGCCGGTGAAGCGGTGACTCGCTGTATTAATACGTCTTGCCCTGCTATTTTACGAGGGGCGCTAACTCATTGGGCGAGTCGAGATGCGATGGATATTAACGGATTAGGTGAAAAAATTGTGCTGCAATTGGTTGACCGGCAGCTAGTAAATTCAGTTGCAGATTTGTACGATTTAACCGTTGAAAAGCTAGCATCTTTAGAGCGATTTGGCAACAAGTCTGCAACTAAATTAGTTGAGGCAATTGCCCAATCAAAAAATCAACCTTGGGCACGAGTTTTGTATGGTTTAGGCATCCGCCATGTTGGCAGTGTGAATGGGAAAACATTAAGCGAACAATTTCCCACAGTTGAACAGCTTGCCGCTGCAAAAACAACAGACATTGAAGCTGTATATGGAATTGGGGCAGAAATTGCCCATGCTGTTTTTCAGTGGTTTCGGGTGCCGGCCAATCAAAGTTTAATCGATAGACTTCGCGTTGCCGGTTTGCAACTCGCCAAACCCGAAACATCTCCGCTTTCTTCTACCGCGAAAAATGGGGAGAATTTGCTCTTATCTGGAAAAACCTTTGTGATCACCGGCACCCTGCCTACTCTCAAGCGAGATGAAGCAAAAACGCTGATTGAAAATGCTGGCGGCAAAGTCACCGATTCGGTTAGTTCTAAAACCGATTATTTAGTTTTGGGAGAGGATGCCGGTTCTAAATTGAAAAAAGCTGAGGAGTTAGGAATTTCTCAACTAAGTGAAGCGCAGTTAATGACTCTCTTAGAAAGTTAAAAACCATTCCTAAACCCTAAAATAACTTCAATTTTTGGAAATCACCCGATTGGAGGAAGAATAGTTTTAGGGAATGCTAGAAAATTAAACTTTAAAGGCACAACTGTAAAGTTTATGCAACTTCATCACACTTCAGGCCGGTGGCGTTTAGGGTTGGCGCTATCGCTAATCACTGTTTTTCTTTGGGGAATTTTGCCCATCGCTTTGACTGTAATACTTCAAGAGCTTGATGTATACACCGTCACATGGTTTCGCTTTCTTGGATCGTTTACACTTCTCGCCATTTATTTAGCGGCAAGGCAGCAATTACCGGCACCCCAAAAACTTCGCTCAACGCCTTTAGGATTACTGGCAATTGCGATTATATTTTTAGCGATTAATTATCTGCTTTTTCTCCAAGGGTTAGTACAAACCTCGCCGGCAAATGCACAAATTCTCATCCAACTGGCTCCCGTACTTTTGGGTTTAGGAGGACTGGTTGTTTTTAAGGAACATTACACGCTGCAGCAGTGGGTTGGGGTCGGGGTGTTAACATCAGGATTTAGCTTATTTTTTCAAGAAAAATTGCGAACTTTAATCACAACGCCTACTCAATATTTAGCCGGCAGCGGATTGATTGTGATTGCGGCAGCAGCATGGGCACTTTATGCTTTAGCGCAAAAGCAATTGCTGCATAAATTACCTTCTGCCAGCATTATGCTGATTATCTATGCCGGCTGTGCGCTTTTGTTCAGTCCTTTTGCCACACCAAAACTGATTTTAACTCTGAGTCCTTTCCATTTGGGGATTTTGCTTTTTTGCGCTTTAAACACCGCCTTGGCTTACGGGGCGTTTGCGGAATCATTAGAACACTGGGAAGCATCACGAGTCAGTGCCATGTTAGCGTTGACGCCTGTTGTTACTTTGATATCGATTTGGCTAGTTTCGTTTTTAGCGCCAAATTTAATCCCATCAGACCGCCTCACAATTTTAGGATTAATAGGGGCAATTTTGGTTGTCTGCGGTTCAATGACGATTGCGTTAGGAAAGCGCCCTAAAGTCAACCTTGCATAGCACAAAACTCGATAAATAAAAGTTAGATATTTAGTAATGAGGTAAGTTCGTGGTAGGAGCCTCCCATTTTTGTCAATTTGTAGTGCCGGCAAGATGCCCGCTTACTGTAATCACAGGGAGCATCTTGCTCCTTGCGACAATATTTTTGCAAATTTGGGAGGCACCCTTTGAGGCAGAGGCAAGCCGGCAATCATTAATTACAGAAAATCATTTCATCACCGCCGGCATCAGGGAAAAGTCACTGACACTTTAAACCGCCTTTTACCGTCTGTAGTGGTTACTAATCGCTCTTTTATCTAACTGCTCGAAAAAAGACGTTGCTCTGCTTTTGCTATTTTTACACTGTTTCTCTATATGAAAAGGTGTAATTAAAATTGGCCTGATCGATCCAAAATCCGAAATCCAAAACCCAAACTGGTATAAGAGGCTTGAGGAATGAACTGCCTGTTTCCAATATTATTTACCACTGCCAAACGCTCTAACCGGCGTCTAATCGCTCGCCCCACTGGCAAACGTTCAAATCCGTCTAAAAGCCTGCTGTTAAACCTCAGTCTTTGGTTGCTGCCGGCAGTTTTGACGGCAACTCCAACCGTCGCAGCCGAAAGAATTTACGCTTCCTATGCGGTGCTTGAGCGTTCAATTTCCATTTCCGCCTTAGAAGCCTTTGCCAAAGAAGGCAAAATCGATGAGGATTTAGCCGGCTACGCCCAGTACGCCGCACCCGAACAATTGGAACAGCTACGGGAGATTCTTTTAACGCGTGTGGATCTCTCTCCCGTCACGATTTCCCAGTTTCTTTATACCCAGCAAGGAGAAACGCTGCTCAAGCGGCTAGGGCAAGTGATCCAAACCGGCGCGCGGCAGGAGGGTGAATTTGCAATTCGCTCGGCATTGATTCTAGCAGCCGCTGATCCTGAAGGATTAACGCTGTTGAGTGTACTGCGGAAGTTTCCTACCGAGAGCATTCGCATCGACTTGCAAAGTGTCCAGCGGATTGCTCGGCAATTGCAACAAGCAATCAATCAAACCAATCTAGCAATTGCCTTGGTTGACCGGCTTTCCACAACGGAGGCAGCCTCACAGCCTGGGTTTGGTGGCATCCCTGTGGCTGTCGATCCCGGATCTTCTGAGTTTCCGGTTGCGCTTGGTGGCCAGTTAGATTTGTGGCGGGCTGGGCCTTTCACTAGCGAAGTGAAATCCATTGAAATCACCATTCGCAATGCCCAGATCCCAACAGCCATAACAGATGAACGGATTTTTCCTGTCGATATTTACCTGCCCCAGCAACCCACTCGCCAAGCTGCGCCGGTGATTGTCATCTCTCACGGGTTAGGCTCAGATCGCAAGACGTTTCAGTATTTAGCCACACATCTGGCGTCCTACGGCTTTGTCGTTGCAGTTCCTCAGCATCCCGGCAGCGACGCCCGACTGTTGCAAGCGTTGATCAGCGGGACAGCCAGTGACGTTGCAGAACCCACAGAATTTGTCTATAGGCCGCTGGATGTGAAGTATTTGCTAGACACACTGACCCAGTTAGAACAAACTGATCCGCAACTGCGAGGCCGGCTCAATTTGCAACAGGTGGGAGTCCTCGGTCAGTCATTCGGCGGCTATACCTCTCTAGCGCTGGCGGGTGCGCCGATCAACTTTGACCAACTGAGACAAGACTGCGATCAGTCTAGTGAGTCTTGGAATATCTCGCTGCTGCTGCAATGTCGGGCGGCAGAGTTGCCGGCTACTGTGCAGTATGACTTAAGCGATGAACGCGTCAAGGCGGTAATCGCGATTAACCCGATTAATAGCAGCACTCTGGGGCAAGAAAGCATGAGTAAAATTCAAGTGCCGGTGATGCTGGTTGCCGGTAGCGGGGATACAGCCGCGCCGGCTTTGCCTGAACAGATTCAACCGTTTACATGGCTAACGGCACCAGAAAAGTATCTTGTTGTGATGAACGGGGGCACACACTTTTCTACCCTGGCTGAAGCAGACGGCGGGGCTGGCGTCGTACCCATTCCCTCTGACGTGATTGGCCCAGCCCCAGCCCAAGCTCGTCGCTATATTTCTGCGTTAAGTTTGGCCTTTTTTAAAACCCATATCGCGGGAGATCCGCAATACCGGCCTTATCTGCGAGCATCCTATGCCGAAGCCATTAGCCGAGAACCCCTGTCTCTTAGTCTTATCGAATCTTTAACTGAGACTCAGCTAAATGAGGCGCTCAACCGCCGGTAGCTATTAGTGTGGCCGACAGATTGGATTGAAATGCTGATGGGATGAGCGGACTTTACTAACAAAAAGTCGTAGGTCACGAGAAACAGTACAATAGCACAGGCTTTTTATCGGATGATTGTGCTGTGCAAGGGTTCGTAAACTTAAATAAGCCTGCCGGTTTTACCTCCCACGATTGTGTTGCGAGGATGCGCCGCCTATTGCGAATTAAGCGCGTGGGACACGCCGGCACCTTAGATCCTGCTGCCACCGGCGTCTTACCCATCGCTGTGGGCAATGCTACGCGGTTGCTGCAATTTCTCAGGGCAGATAAGGCTTACCGGGCTACCATTTGCCTTGGCGTCCGAACGGCGACAGATGACTTAGAAGGGGAAATTCTTTCTCAGGTGCCCGTGTCTGGGTTGACTCGGGAAACCGTAGAAGAGACGCTGATGCGCTCGTTTGTGGGTAAAATCCAGCAGGTGCCACCTAACTACAGCGCGATTCAGGTGCAGGGAAAACGCTTGTATGACATGGCGCGTGCCGGCGAAACGATAGACGTGCCGGCGCGAACGGTAGAGATATTCAAAATCGAAATTTTGGACTACAAGCCGGCAGATTTTCCTGAAATCGAGCTGACGATTGCTTGTGGCCCAGGAACTTATATTCGTGCCATTGCGCGGGATCTCGGCGCGGCTTTAAATACCGGCGGCACACTGGCCCGTCTGATTCGCACGGAAAGCAGCGGTTTTACTTTGGCAGATAGCTTGACATTTGACACGTTCAGTGGACAGCTAGAGCAAGGGGCATTTCAACCGATTTCACCGGCAGCCGTTTTGGCACATTTAAGCGCCGTTACCTTGGCGGCACCCGAAGCGCGGCGCTGGTGTCAGGGACAAAAAATTTTAGATTTTAGGGATTTGATTGTAAATTCCGGTGAAGATAGCAGTTTAGAATCAGTAAGTTCTAAATTTGACGAGTCACTGCAAAATCCCACAACAGTTGTGCGAGTGCATCATGAAGATAGCCAACTTTTGGGGATTGGCAAGCTTGAGAATTTAGAAACAGAGCCGGTACTCATTCCTCAAGTTGTATTGAATCCAATCCAGTGAAAAAAATATGGTAAATTTTGGTCTTGCATTTGTTTTATGGTTGATTGCCTTTGCTATAGGTGCCGGTAATAATTCTATCGCCGATCTGTTTATTGCCCCAGGATTTGGGGAGTACGGATCTCATGTTTATAAAATAGCCGTGCTGATCGTCGTTTTCTTTGTATTAGCGTGGATCTATGCTCGGCAAAATCGAGGAGCTACTTGGGGAAGTTCTGTCTTAGGAACGGGTTTTTTATGGGTAGGACTGTCAGCCATTGCGGATTTAATTCTTAAAGCCTATGTTTGGAATATTCCTAGACAGTGCCCGGAAACTTATAAAACCATAGTTTCAAGTACCTGTGTGCTAGCTGATTATTACATTTGGGAAGGCCGGCTTTGGATCTTGCTGTTAGTGAGCGCTTTCCTCGCACCTCTGCTTATGGGAATCCGAGCTAATCGATAAAATATTTAACAGCAAATTAGATTCATAGACACCGTTTTTTAACGCGGTTCCTGACTTCCTTTTTCTACGTTAGGAAGTCAGGCAAAAGCTGCTTTTTTAGGAGTGCCGGCACTCGCGGATCACTGAGGATCTCAGGACTCAACATGACTGGAGAATTTAAATGGCTGCACCACAAATAGTCCCTTACGGTTCATGGAAATCGCCCATTACCTCAGATTTAATTGTCTCTGAGACCATTGGCTTAGGCTCAATCGCCGTAGATGGAGAAGATATCTACTGGGTGGAAATGCGACCGGCAGAAGGTGGACGCAACGTGTTAGTGCAACGAACGCCACAGGGAGAAATCACGGATCGCACGCCAGCCGGTTTTAATGTTCGCACCCGTGTTCACGAGTATGGGGGTGGTTCCTTTGCCGTGGCGAATGGCACAATTTATTTTTCCAATTTTGCGGATCAGCGTCTCTACCGGCAAACCTCAGACTCGGAACCGCAACCGCTGACGCCTGCCGGCGTGGATCTGCGCTATGCAGATGCCGCCATTGATCGGCAACATAACCGCCTGATCTGCGTGCGGGAAGACTTCACCGGCAGCAGTCATGAGCCGGCAAATACTTTAGTTAGCATTCCTTTTGCCGGCGGTGATAGCGGTGAAGTGCTGGTTTCTGGCGACGATTTTTATGCCTCACCGCGTCTGAGTCCAGATGGTTCTCAGTTGTGCTGGCTAAGTTGGAATCATCCCAATATGCCGTGGGATGGAACGCAACTGTGGGTGGCGCAACTCAACGCAGATGGTTCCCTGGGTGATCGTCAACAAATTGCCGGTGGCGTGGATGAATCGATTTTTCAGCCTGAGTGGTCACCGGATGGCATTTTATACTTTGTAAGTGACCGCACCGGCTGGTGGAATCTTTACCGTTGGAATGCCGGCGAAGTCGAACCCCTGTGGGAAATGGCAGCCGAGTTTGGGCGTCCCCTGTGGGTGTTTGGGATGTGTACCTACACCTTCGCTTCTGCGGAACGTATCATCTGTACCTACACCCAGGAAGGCGTCTGGCATCTAGCAAGTCTTGACACTAAGACAAAACAGCTCGAAAAAATTGAAACGCCCTACACGGAAATTTCATCCCTACTGGTTGATGCCAAAGGTCGTGGGTTGATTTTAGCCGGCTCACCTTCCGAATCTACCGTCGTGGTTCAGCTAAATTTAGCGACAGGGGAGCTAGATGTGTTGCGTCGTTCCAGTGAAATGTCAATTGATAGCGGTTACTTGTCTACGCCGCAAACGATTGAATTCCCCACAGAGAACGGGTTAACCGCCTATGCCTTCTTCTATCCACCCCAAAATTGCGACTACACTGCGCCTGCTGGCAAAAAACCACCTCTGCTAGTAAAAAGCCACGGAGGGCCAACCGCAGCAGCTAGCAGCCGGCTGAATTTGGGAATTCAATACTGGACGAGTCGCGGGTTTGCCTTCTTAGATGTCAATTATGGCGGCAGCACCGGCTATGGACGGGAATACCGGCAACGGCTGGAGAAAATGTGGGGCGTGGTAGATGTTGATGACTGTGCCAATGGGGCGCGCTATCTGGCTGAACAAGGTTTGGTGGATGGCGATCGGCTAACCATTGCGGGAGGCAGTGCCGGCGGCTATACAACCCTGTGTGCCCTGGTTTTTCACGATACCTTTAAAGCCGGTGCCAGCTACTACGGCGTTAGCGATTTAGAGGTGTTGGCAAGGGACACTCATAAGTTTGAAGCCCGCTACTTAGACCGGCTGATTGGCCCTTATCCTGAACAGCAAGACCTTTATAAGCAGCGTTCTCCCATCCATTACACAGATCGTCTTTCTTGCCCGGTGATTTTTTTCCAGGGAAAGGAAGATAAAGTGGTTCCGCCAAACCAAGCCGAGATGATGGTGGAGGCGCTAAAAGCCAAAGGGTTGCCGGTTGCCTACGTGTTATTTGAGGGTGAACAACATGGTTTCCGTCGCGCTGAGAGTATAAAACGTGCGCTTGATGGGGAATTTTACTTCTATTCCCGGGTTTTTGGGTTTAAACCGGCTGAGGATATAGAGCCGGTGTTGATTGAAAACTTGTGAACTCGAATTTTTCTGTCTTTCAGCGGCAAAATGTTCGCGCACAGAATAATTTTTATAATTGCGCGAACCTTTGCCGGTGAAACGGATTGAGCGGATTGTTAAGCATTTTTTACGCCTTTTGCGGGTTCGGGAGTTTTGTGTTACGACAGATTGAGCAGGCCGATTAAAATCTTTCTTGCGGTGGATTTATTCCACTGGTCAAGCTAATTAGATCTAAAGTAGCTGTGCCTGCATAATAAACACCCAACTGCAAAAGGAGATTTTGACAATGTCTAAACAAAGTGCTACCCAATTTTTATCAGTTGCTGCTCGTAATACCGAGGTTCAAGAAAATTTTAAATCAGTCAATAACCCGCAAGAATTTGTAAAAGCTGCCGAAGAGTTGGGTTATAGCTTTACAACTGACGAGTTGAAGGATGTTGTTAAAGAACACAGTGAAGGCGTTACCCTCAGAAGGAAAACCGGCATTTGGAACTGGCTGCGTCACATTAATTGGATTGAATAATCTAAATCTTAGAGGGCAAAGCATTCGGGGAGCAATTTATCCGAATCGGCAATAATTTCGTAACCGAATCTTTTGCCCTGAGCGAGTTGATGATAGAGTTGACACGATGTTGCTTTTGTCAATACCAAGTCATTGGCTGGCGCTCTAGAAGTCGGTTGTGCTTGGGGCGGGTTTGGTGAGCAGAAAACTCATCCCAATTTCAGAAAAGAAGGCGACAGATGGGTTGGTTAGGTAGAGTAACGCGAAACTCAACAACGGCAAGCATTTGAGCCGTAGAGTTTCTCAACCCAACTGACATCATGCCGGCTGAACTTCACCCTAGTCCTCGCTGATGTTGCTACGCTGGAAGCAGAAGAGACAGGCTACCCCAGAGGCAACGACATGAGCAGGGATGACACAAAATCAATTGCCCGTGAATTGAAAACCCAAGCCACGATCTTAGGTGGGTTTATCGCCCTCATCTGGATTTTGGAACTTGTGGATCTATTTGTGTTCAGAGGAGCATTAAATTCTTATGGGATTGTACCGCGCCGAGTATTCGGGCTGCGCGGCATCCTATTCGCGCCCTTCCTTCACGGGAATTTAGTTCATTTGATGGCAAACACCATCCCCTTTCTGACGCTTGGCTGGTTGGTGATGCTGCAAGAAACCAGCGACTTTTTTGCAGTTAGCGCGGTAACAATGGTTGTCAGTGGTTTAGGTGTTTGGCTATTTGGATCGCCAGGGGTTCACATTGGCGCAAGCGCTGTAATTTTTGGCTATCTGGGTTTTCTGCTACTGCGCGGCTTTTTTGAACGTAACATTCCCTCCATTTTCCTGTCATTAATTGTCGGCTTTTTTTACGGAGGCTTGATCTGGGGTGTATTGCCGGCACAAGTTGGAATTTCTTGGGAAGGGCACTTGTTTGGATTTTTAGGCGGTGCATTAGCTGCACGGATGTTGGCGCGGCGCAAGCAACACGTATAGGCAATTTGCCGGCAGCAATTTTTCTGTAAACAACTGCCAAGCGGGTGTAGTTAATATTCTAAAGTACAGTAATGACTGGAGGATTTATGCCAGAAGATGAAGTCGTGTTTCAAATTAACGAATCGATTTTTCAGCAATTAGTGGATTGGCAAGAAAAAATCGAAGAAACCGAAATAACTGAACCGGACGAAGAAACCCCCTGTTTCAACAGCCCCAAACCCCTGACTGAAGCAGAGAAAGCAAAGCTCACGCAATCTCGCCCAAAAGATTCAGTTAATTAAAAGAGTGCCGGTAGAGACGCGCCTATCGCGTCTTTATCTGCCTCTCCATAACTGCATAATTCGGTTTTATCTGTGTTAATCTGTGGTTTTAATTAATATTTCTAAACTTTAGCGCCCAATCCTTGTAAACTTTAAAATTAATTAAAAACCATGCCTAAAAAACAAAAATTTCCTTACCTAGTCGGTTCCAAATGGACAGCCCAGCAAAAAATGTGGGGTTGGCGGCATTTCCAAGTTGCTAATCGAAAAAAACAAGGCGAGTGGGTATTTGCCGAAATGGTTGCTTCTTGCGATCCAGATGTCCGGTTTTGGATTAACTCCAAAATCTTAAAAGATCGTTCTCAGTGGCAACCGGGCTGGCAATCTTTAAAAGAAATGGGTGAAATTGAAGAAGAGATAGGCTTTCATGTAGAGTAAAAAGATAGGTTATAAAAAAAATAAGCTAACTCCACAAAATAATCTTAATCAGGAGCATCTTGCTACCTAAGAATACATCTGGCGGACAAAACGCTAATACGAAATTATAATTAATTGAATTTAAAATAATATTTTAAATCACTAACATTTAAGATAAAAACAAAAATTTAAAAGCGACTCCAACCGGCTCAACGACGAGAGTGCAAGATGGATACTCAAAGCCGCGCTTGACTACGAGCGTAAATTGCCGCGAAGTTTTAAAAAAACTCAAGATTCTTTTGTACCAATCTGCGGCAAAAATAGTTTAAAAGAGTAACCGCGACAAAAAACAACGATGTCAGAATCCAGCATAGAATCAATCCTTCAAGAAAAACGCCTATTCCCTCCCGCTGCTGAATTCTCCCAGAACGCTCACATCAAGAGTCTGGAAGAGTATCAACAGCTATATGAACGCGCCAAAGCTGACCCCCAGAAATTCTGGGCGGAATTAGCCGAACAAGAATTGCACTGGTTCCAAAAGTGGGACACCGTGCTGGATTGGCAGCCGCCGTTTGCCAAGTGGTTCACCGGCGGCAAAACGAATATTTCCTACAACTGCCTGGATCGCCACCTCACCACTTGGCGCAAAAATAAAGCTGCCCTGATTTGGGAAGGCGAACCCGGAGACTCGCGCACCCTCACCTACGCACAACTGCACCGGGAAGTCTGCCAGATGGCAAACGTTCTGAAACAGTTAGGTGTGCAAAAAGGCGATCTCGTCGGGATTTATATGCCGATGATTCCAGAAGCAGCAATCGCAATGCTGGCTTGTGCTCGCATTGGTGCACCGCATACGGTTGTCTTTGGCGGCTTTAGCGCGGAAGCGTTGCGTGATCGCCTGATCGACGGGCAAGCAAAGCTGGTGATTACCGCCGATGGTGGCTGGCGCAAGGATGCGGCGGTTCCCCTTAAAGCTCAAGTCGATAAAGCTTTGGCGAATAACGCAGTTCCTAGTATTAACAATGTCCTAGTTGTCAAGCGCACCGGCCAAGAAATCCAGATGGAATCCGGGCGCGATCACTGGTGGCATGAGTTGCAAGCCGGCGCATCCGCAGATTGCCCCGCAGAACCGATGGATAGTGAGGATATGCTGTTCGTCCTCTACACCAGCGGCAGCACCGGCAAACCCAAAGGCGTGGTGCATACGACTGCCGGTTACAACCTCTACACCCACATGACAACCCAATGGATCTTTGACCTCAAAGATACCGATGTTTACTGGTGTACCGCTGATGTCGGCTGGATCACCGGCCACAGCTACATCGTCTATGGCCCACTGTCCAACGGTGCCACAACCTTGATGTACGAAGGTGCGCCCCGCGCCTCCAACCCTGGCTGTATGTGGGACATCATTGAAAAATACGGCGTCAACGTCTTCTACACCGCCCCCACTGCGATTCGGGCTTTCATCAAAATGGGTGAACACCTGCCCAACGCCCGCAACCTATCTTCCCTGCGCTTGTTGGGAACTGTGGGTGAACCGATTAACCCGGAAGCTTGGATGTGGTATCACCGAGTAATTGGTGGTGAACGTTGCCCAATTGTCGATACTTGGTGGCAGACGGAAACCGGCGGGATTATGATTACCCCCCTGCCTGGTGCAATTCCCTCCAAACCTGGTTCCGCAACGTTACCGTTCCCTGGAATTCTGGCGGATGTTGTGGATTTGGACGGCAACTCGGTTGGGGTTAACCAAGGGGGATATCTGGCGGTAAAATACCCCTGGCCCGGTATGATGCGAACCGTCTACGGCGATGATGATCGGTTCCGTCGTACTTACTGGGAGCATATTCCCCCCAAAGATGGCCATTACACCTACTTTGCCGGCGATGGGGCGCGTCGTGATGAGGACGGTTATTTCTGGGTGATGGGACGTGTGGATGATGTAATTAACGTTGCCGGCCACCGGCTGGGTACGATGGAGATTGAATCCGCACTGGTGTCTCACCCGTCGGTTGCAGAGGCGGCGGTTGTAGGTAAACCGGATGACATTAAAGGCGAAGATATTGTGGCGTTTGTCACTTTGGAAGGAACGGCTAGCCCCAGCGACGAGTTGAATAAAGCGTTGAAGCAGCACGTTGTCAGTGAAATTGGGGCGATCGCTCGTCCAGGAGAAATCCGGTTTACGGATGCTTTGCCGAAGACGCGTTCCGGTAAGATTATGCGCCGGCTGTTGCGAAATCTGGCTGCCGGTGAGGAGGTTGCTGGTGATACTTCGACTCTGGAAGATCGGGGTGTGTTGGATAAGCTTCGCGAAGGCAATTAATCCAGGTTAAGATTTTTGGCCTTGGTTTTGATTTGACTTGCCGTGATTCAAAACTGAGGTCAAAAAGCAAAAGTTCTGGATTCGGTGAATGCCGGTGTCTCGGGTTTCAGCACAATAGGGACGCACGATGTAGTACGACCCGACTGAGTTGTTATGATTAAATTAATGATGCAGTGGTTCTGTGAACCGGCCTGAACTTTAATTCTGTTTTTGCTTAATCTGGAAAGTTGCGCCGAAGGCTGCGCCTGCGCCTGCCAATAAGCCAACGCTCATGCCTTCAAGGGTTTTGCTGAAGGGATCTTGAGTTAGGCACTCGTTGGTAACAGAGGTAGCATTTTGACACTGATTGATTTCAGCTTGGCTGGCAGTTCCGCCGAGGACGACGCCAACTGCACTACAAGTAACAATAAGAATAAAAAGCCGGCTTGTTTTTCTTACCATAGATAGATGTGAAAGGCAGCAATAACAACTTCACTTCATTGTGCTGGCGCTCAGGGCATTTTGCAGCAGTATAAATACTGAGATTCTGCCACATTTTTGTCAGAGTCTGCCGGCAAGGGAGGCAATTTTGCTGAGATGTAGCGGGTGACAGGGTGATCAAAGCTATGCCGGTGAGAATATGGAGGTGAAAAGTGTCGGTCTTTTTTTTCAGAAAGTTGGCGGCATCAAAAATGCTGTGTTTGCTTGTGAGTGAGTGCCGGTGAAGTGGAGAGTAAGGAAGAGGCTGCCGGCACGCTTATTCATCCTGTTCAAATTATTAAAAATTTGCGAAATCTAACCTTTTAATTGGCTTGAAATCACTTGTATTTCTTTGAAGAGTTTTATGTTAAAGTATCTTTCTTAAAGTACAATTGATTCAAATTAAAAATTTTCAGCTAAACTTATTTCAACAAACAAAGGAAAGCGAAACGATGACCAACCTGACCACAGAAAAATGCTCTGCCTGCCATGACGGTGCACCTCGTGCCACTGAGGAAGAAATTGCTGAACTCAAACCCCATATTCCTGATTGGAATATTGTGGAGGAAGAAGGAGAACAGCGCTTGCAACGCAGCTACAATTTTCCAGATTTTAAAACGGCATTAGCGTTCACAAACAGTATTGGGGATGCTGCCGAAGAAGTCGGACATCACCCAGCATTACTGACGGAATGGGGGAAGGTTACGGTTACTTGGTGGACTCATGCTATCTCTGGACTTCACCGGAACGATTTTATTATGGCGTCGAGAACTGATGATATTGTGAGCAAATTTACACAGAAGAATTGAATCCTTCTGATTTTTAACCAGAGATTTCGCAGATAAACGCAGATAAATGCCAATAGAAAAGTATTCTGTGTTTATCTGCGCTTTTCAAGGATAAGATATTAAGCTTTTGGTTTGTAGATAGGGAAATTTACGCCTAAATTAAAGGTTTTTTAACGTTACTTTGATGCCGTGTTCCGGGCGTAGAGTGATAGATGGCTGGGGAACAATTGGGTGTTCTGGCACAAGGTTGAGTTCAAATTTCTGGGAAATTGTTGCTAGCAATAAAACTGCTTCCATTAAGGCAAAACCTTTGCCGATGCAAATTCGAGGGCCATCCCCAAAGGGAAAGTATACTCCCCGTGGAAGCTGTTTTTCGAGGTCGCCGGCCCAGCGTTCTGGTTTAAATTCTTCTGCATCCTCAAAATAACGGGGATGCCGGTGCATTACCCACTGACTCATGATAATCGCGCAGCCAGCCGGCACTTGATAGCCGCCAATTTCGCAGTCTTTAATCGTTTGACGCGCCATAGTCGCCACTGCTGGATAAAGCCGCATGGCTTCCTTGATCACCATATCTGTGTAGCGCAAACGCGGTAAGTCAGCCATCGTAGGGACGCGATTTCCTAATACCTCTCTTAACTCTTCTTGCAATTTAGTTCGCGCTTCAGGATATTGAGATAAAAGCATCCATGTCCATGCTAAAGTATTGGCGGTAGTTTCATGCCCAGCTAATATTAAAGTTGCCGCTTCATCGCGCAACTGTTTATCGGTCATTTTGCTACCATCTTCTTCATCTTGCGCTTGCATTAACATTGAGAGTAAATCTCCTGGATCTTCTCCGCTAACACGGCGCTGATTGATAATGTTGTAAATATTTTTATCCAGCTGCTGGATCGCATTTCTGTAGCGGATATTTTCAGGTCGGGGAAACCATTCCAGAATTAAAAATCCTTGTTTCCGCTTACTTTCAAACCAATCCATCGCCACATCAAGGGCATGGGCTACATCTTTCGCTTCGCCTTCCGTGATATCACTGTTAAATATCGTTTTCATCACAATATTTAAAGTCAGACGCATCATGTCTGCATGGATATCACGAGTTTCCCCGTCTTTCCAGCTTTCAAGCATTCGCTCAGTATAAGCAACCATGACCTCCCCATACCCAGCAATTCGCTTTTGGTGGAAGATCGGTTGAGTAAGGCGTCGCTGGCGAAACCAAGAATCTCCCTCACTGCTTAAAAGTCCTTCGCCTAGCAAGGTTTTTAACGCCTTCAACCCACGACTTTTTACAAATAATTCTCGATCTTTAAGGACATACTGAATATATTCAGGGTTGGCTAGCACGCAGGCTGGTGCTAAGCCTAAGCGGAGGGGGGTAATATCCCCATATTTCTGGACGCATTCCGTCATAAACTCCAGCGGATTACGACCAAAGTCTGCAAGGTTGCCAACTAAGGAATTTCCTTCTGGCCCTGGCAAATCGAAGATATCTTGAGTCATGGTGAATTTTTCTAGATAATACCCTTACTACTTTAATTTATTTTTTATAAATCGAAGTTGAAAAGCTTGTCTTAAAATTCTAAATTTTATTTTTATCTCTTGCAACAGGTAAAGCTTAAAGCTTAAGCATTTTTTTGAATCCACAAAATAAAAAATATCTTTTAATAAATATAAATTCTAATATCACGACTCACTTAAAATTATTATATAAAATTTACTTTTGTGACTTGCTTTTGATTAGATTTTCTTCAGCTTTTAAGCCGACATCAAATCCAAACTCTCCATAGCTTAGCGTTTTGAATCGAAAACCTGTCGCATTCCACCTATCGAAATCAGCGTCTTCATAGGATATGGTTGATTAAGTAGCAGGTTTTTCGTATCCACGTTTCTAATATGGCTCCTGAAACGCATACTATTCCTTACAACTTGATAATGACCGCCGGCGATGTGGCGCTGTTATGGCTTGTGCGGTGCAAAATGCCTAAAACGGTGCAAATTGCCGGCTTCTTCACGTTAGCAACATTTGGGGTAATTGCACCTTTCTTTTTGGGAGAATATGGCTTAGGCATCCTGCAACTGTTAGCTTACGGCATTTTTGTGCACGGGTTTATCGTCCTCACCGGCTTGGCGATTATTCTGCGTTCTTTGTCTCGTAAAATGGCAATGGCGGCGGCTGTGGGGGCGGTATTTTTAGGAACGATTGCTGTCGATGCTTTTGCGATTGAACCCGCTTGGCTGGAGGTGTCTCACGTTCAATTGAGTACACCGAAACTAAAAACCCCTTTAAAAGTTGCGCTTGTCGCTGATTTCCAAACAGATGTGTGGGGGGAATATGAACGGCAAGCGCTACGTTTGACAATGGCAGAAAAACCTGATTTAATACTTTTAGCCGGCGATTATTTGCAGGAATTTGATGAGCAACGTCGGGAAATATTGCGGCAAAAGTTTAATTCTTTTCTCCAACAAATTAACTTTAGCGCACCTTTAGGCACCTATGCGGTTGCGGGCGATACAGAGAGTTTTATCGACCCGACAAACTGGCCGCAGGCGTTTGAGGGGCTGCCAGTGACGGCATTGCGAGAAAAAACGACACTGGTGCTGCCTGAATTTTGCCTCACCGGCTTACCACTGGCTGCTTCCAGAAATCCTCGGTTAAAGGTTGCGCCTTGCGATCGCTTTCACATCGTTTTAGGTCATGCGCCGGACTTTGCGCTGGGTGATGTGGACGCCGATTTGCTGGTTGCCGGCCACACACACGGGGGCCAGGTACGGCTTCCTTTCTTCGGGCCGGTGTTTACCCGTTCCAAAATACCGCGAAGTTGGGCTGCCGGCGTGACGAAACTAACGGGCAATCGCACCCTAATTGTATCGCGGGGAATTGGGATGCAGCGAGGCGTTGCACCGAGGGTGAGATTTTTATGCCGGCCAGAATTAGTCATCATTGAATTGCTTCCCGCTTAGGGGCGAACAGCAGTGGTAAACTTCCTTAATGGTTGCTTATTGCTTTTATGTTTGTTGAGATTGAACCAAATTTTCTTCGCACCATTGCCACCGACTCGGATCGGGTTCCCACGCTGTATTACTCTAAATATTGGCCGGTGAGGCAAGTGTTTTGGATGCGATTGAAGATGATTAATTTTCACTTGCAACGCCTCTCACTTTCCAAAGATGCCTGTCTGGATTTTGGCGGAGGTGGTGGAGTATTTTTACCAACGCTTACGCGTCAGTTCAAGACAGTTTTTTTTCTCGATTTAGAAGATATCGAAGCGCGACAAGTTGCTGAAAAGCATCAGTTAAATAATCTTAAAATCATTAAAGATGATGTAGCGGCTGTCAAAATTCCTCAAGCGTCTTTTGATGCGATTATTGCTGCTGATGTCTTAGAGCATTTTCAGAATTTATCTGTGCCGGCATCTGTCCTGAGAAGTTGGTTAAAACCGGATGGCGTCTTGCTTACTTCCTTGCCAACCGAAAATTTTATTTACACCGGCTTACGCAAAGTTTTTGGAATTACGAAGCCGGCTGATCACTATCACACCGGCAGCGAAGTCGAATCTTATCTGAAATCTCATGGGTTTAAACAAATTCGCCGCACCTTTGTTCCTTTATATTGGAATATATTTCCCCTATTTCTTGTAAGCGCTTGGCAGCGTGATGAAAATTATAGCAATTTATAAAAAAGTAGGATGCTCCAAAAAGTTGCTGTTGTAATTCCCTGCTTTAACGTTAAAAAGCATATTTTGGCAGTCATTGATAAAATTGGATCTGAGGTGGATTTAATTTATGTGATTGATGATAATTGTCCAGAGGCAACAGGCGATTATGTTAATAGCTATTGTCAAGATTCACGGGTAAAAGTTATCTTTCATCAAACGAATAAAGGCGTGGGGGGTGCCGTTGTTTCTGGGTATAGAGAAGCAATCGCTGCCGGCGCAACCATTATTATTAAAATTGATGGCGATGGACAAATGGAACCCGCCTTAATTCCTAAGTTTATTAAACCCATTGCCGGCAATCTGGCAGATTATGTTAAAGGTAATCGATTTTTTGATTTAGATTTACTGGCATCTATGCCGAAGCTAAGGCTAATCGGAAATGCCTTGCTGTCTTTTGTCAGTAAAATGTGCAGTGGATATTGGGATATTATGGACCCGACGAATGGCTATACCGCCATTCATACAAGCGTTTTAAAAATGATTCCTCTGCATAAATTAGATAAAAGATATTTCTTTGAAAGTGATATGCTATTTCGATTAAATACCGTGCGTGCAGTAGTTTATGATCTGCCGATGGCTGCAAAGTACGGTGAAGAAATTAGCCATCTCAAAATTGGTAGAGTTATCTTAGTTTTTCCCTGCAAGTACCTAAATCGTTTCTTTAAACGAATCTTTTACAATTACTTTTTACGAGATTTTAATATTGGTTCGGTTGAATTGATTGTTGCTATCATTTTAATCAGCCTGGGATTAATATTTGGATTATATAATTGGTATTTAAGCATTCAACGAGGAATACCGGCAACCAGTGGTACAGTCATGCTAGCGTCTCTCCCGATTATTCTGGGATTTCAATCCTTATTGGCTGCAATTAACTATGATGTGACAAATGTTCCAAAGATGCCGGTTCACAAAATATGGGAAAACTTAGAATAAAAAGTTGGTAGAAAATATAAATTTATAATGAGACAAAACTGGAAATCGATTGTCAAAACGCCTGAAAAAGCCTTTGTTATTATCAGTGTCATTTTTGGCATTTTATTTTTACTGATAACGCCTCCCTTTCAAGCTGCGGATGAGTATCAGCATTTTTATCGATCTTTTCAGGTATCCCAAGGAGGTTTCATCTCAGAAAAAAAAATCGTTGACTGTCATGGAAGACTGGTTTACACGCCGGCAGCAATTTGTGTGGGAGGAATGCTGCCAAAAAGTGTTCTAATAACCGCGAAACAAGCCTCAACAGTTGATCTCCGTTTTCAACCAGAAAACAAGCAAAAAGTTCAAGATATTATTTCCTTGCTTAATTTACCGCTTAAGCGTCAGGATAAAATTTTTGTACGTTTTCCCAATGCTGCTTTATACTCCCCTATTCCTTACTTACCGCAAGCTTTAGGAATGGCAATTGGGCAATTATTTGGAGTTTCTTCCATAATTATATTCTATTTGGGGAGAGCGGTAAACTTATTGGTTTGGGTGGGACTTATCTATCTAGCGATTAAAGTTACTCCAATTTATAAATGGTTAGTATTTTTATTAGCTTTAACTCCGATGCAACTATTTCAAGCAGCTTCCCTATCTGCGGATGCTTTTACAAATGGTGCCTCATTTCTTTTGGCAGCTATTTTTTTTCAGATAGCTTTTGAACCGGCACCCACTATAAAACCTATTAAAATCCTCAGTATCGCTTTACTTTCTATTTTAATTGGACTATCTAAAACCGCTTATTTCCCGCTAAATTTATTGTATTTTCTCATCCCAATTAAAAAGCTAGGAAGTTTCGTGAAATATTTTATAGGGTTTGCCGGCATAAATTTATTAACTTTGATAGCAATTCTAGCTTGGTCTTCCTTAATCAAAGATTTATATATTCCTCTAAGACCGGCTACAGACAATGTCGTGTTAAGCGAACAGATAAATTATATTTTAAATCATCCAACACAATTTATTTTAACTCAACTCAACACATTTTCAACTTATGGCTTAAATTATCTAGAACAGTTAATTGGAAAACTCGGCTGGTTGGACACCTCATTGCCTAGTTTTCATATAATATCCTATATAATTTTGCTTGTCACAGTTGCCTTAGTTAGCCACAGATCCGATGTTAAAATCTCATTATTTCAAAAAGCAATAACTTTAATCATCATACTTTTAACCGGCTTACTGATTACAACCGCTATGTATCTTGCTTGGACTCCTGTAGGTGCCGGCCTTATAGAAGGCGTACAAGGACGATATTTTATACCCCTCACCCCGCTTTTCTTCTTATTATTTTATAACCAAAAAATCAATATTAATTTAAAAATCCCGAGTTCTACCCTCACCGGCTATGCTCTATTTTCCTGTACCCTGACGGCTGCGATATTATTAAAGAGGTATTATATGTAACATTTCTTCACAATCATGGTACTCAAACCAATTCAGCGCACAAAATTAGACGATACCAGCGATAGCGACTTTTATTCAGTCCCGCGCTTCGTCACCCACGTAGACGAAGGATTTATCGATCAATTAACCAAGCTCTACCGGCAACGCCTCCAACCCAACACACGCATCTTCGACATGATGAGTAGCTGGGTTTCTCATCTCCCAGAAGAGATGAAATTTGCCCACGTTGAGGGACATGGTATGAATGGGGACGAACTCGCCAAAAATCGCCGGCTGGATCATTACTTCCTGCAAAACCTGAACGAAACGCCCAAATTACCCTTACCGGATCAAGAGTTTGACGCCGTTCTCAACTGCGTTTCTGTACAGTATTTACAATATCCAGATGCCGTCTTTTCCGAAATTTACCGTATCCTTAAACCCGGTGGCATTGCCATTATTAGCTTCTCCAACCGGATGTTTTATCAAAAAGCCATTCAAGCGTGGCGAGATGGTTCAGAAACTAACCGAGTTGAACTGGTTAAAAGCTACTTCCAATCAGTCCCAGGATTTAGTAAACCAGAAGTTGTGGCCCATCAATCAAGTGCGCCAAGTTTCCTACAAATGTTAGGAATGGGTGGGGGTGATCCTTTTTATGCCGTCATTGCCAGCCGGCAATCTTAGCAATCAACACTCATTTTTTACGTTCTGCCTGAGAAATAACCTTTTGCGCTTGATCGCACAGATCCTCGTGACAGTGACCATTACTCGCAATGAGGCAACCCCACTGAGTAACATCCCCCTGGTTATACATCAGGGGGGTGCCATCCGCGTGAGTAAACCGGCCCCCAGCTTCGGTCAAAATTAACTCAGGCGCAGCAAAGTCCCAATCCTTCGGCGCACTTTTACCAGAAATCGAAATATAAACATCTGCCTCGTGTTCAACAATCTGGGCGATTTTGCAGCCGATACTGCCGCCGAATCTCTGATTTTTGCAAGGTAAGCGGCGCATTAACTGATTAAAGCGCTCATTTCGGTGGTTGTGGCCGCTGATAATCGTTAATTCCTGTAGGCGTTCCCGTGGGGAGACTTGCAACGGCGTCCGAAATCCCGCCAGATTTTCCACAAAAGCACCGGCACCTAATTGCGCGTAGTACAGCTTACCTTCAGTCGGCCACACAACCACAGCCACCACAGGTCGGCCTTCACAAACGAGGGCGATGTGAACAGCATAATTGCTGGTGCGCTTAATAAACTCGCGGGTGCCATCAATCGGGTCAATGATCCACACCCAAGATTGCGGGACGGGGATAGACTTGTGGGCTGCCGGCAAAGATTTATGAGTCTCCTCCGTGAGAAACCCGAAGTCTTGAGAACCTAAAGCAATGCGTAATTGTTGCAGGATGTAACGATCAACTGCCAGATCGGCACTTGTCACCGGCCCATCTTTTTTCTCCTCAACGCTAAGCCGGCTAGCCCCTGCGCCGTAGGAGTAGGAATGCAGGATCTCAGCCGCCCTCCAGCCTACGGCGCGGGCGATCTGACCTATCTCATCCAAATTCTTTTGATCGGGCAAATCGGGCACCCTAGGAATCCTCACCGATAACCAGGGATGCCGGTTGGAAAGATGCCACCCAATACCGGCGACAACTCCACAACAAGGCAATCCCCACTGCAATATAAATCAAGCCGCGCACCTCAAAGCTAACACCGGCAACCCGCAGGACGATGCCAATGCCCATCATCGCCAAAATCAGGGCAATTGTTTTCGCGCCAAACATTTGAAACACGCTTTTAAACGGGTTAGGCTCTTGCAAAGTTTCCACCCGCTCAATTACCCTGCCGGCAGTGCGATCAAGAATCAATTTTCCTTTCACCAAACCAACGGTGAGGGCTGCTGCGCCTCCGAGAAGATGTCGGGTGTCTAAAAATCCCAGATAGGGAAAATGGAACCAAAACACCAAACCCATGACAAACAGGCCGGCACCAACCAGCGTCCAGATGCCGGCGGCGATCCAAAGATGTTGTGTACGGCTCAAACCGCTTTTTGTGTGAGTGCTTTCCATATTCAAAATTTTAAGATTGAGAAGCTTCACAAAGCAAACATTAGATGCAGCCAAAATGGATACAATTTGCAAAAAAGCTTAACTTACATTGAACGCTCCAGCTCGCCACAGACTCTTTCTTAAACTAAGATTACCGATGTCGTTGTTTTCTTTCCAACTCCGCAACCCTCGGACTCACCCACTTTCCCACTCAGGACTCAGCACTATTTTGTTGTAGGATGAGCATTTTGCGCGTCCCATCAATGCTAATTATGGGATGTTAGTTCTACCGAAGAAGTGACGAGCCTGCGATATGTACGAGAAAATTACTGCCCCCTCCACCGGCGAACGCATCACCTTTGAAAATGGTAAGCCCATTGTCCCAGATAACCCGATCATTCCCTTCATTCGCGGGGACGGTACCGGCGTTGATATTTGGCCGGCATCCCAAAAAGTCCTTGATGCTGCTGTAGAAAAAGCCTACGGCGGCAAGCGGCAAATTAACTGGTTTAAGGTATTTGCCGGTGATGAAGCTTGCGAAAAGTACGGCACTTACCAATATCTGCCCCAAGACACCCTCACAGCGATCAAAGAATACGGCGTGGCCATTAAAGGGCCACTCACTACGCCGGTTGGCGGTGGCATTCGCTCTTTAAATGTTGCCCTGCGGCAAATTTTTGACCTTTATTCTTGTGTGCGCCCTTGCCAATATTATGCCGGCACGCCTTCACCGCACAAAACTCCAGAAAAACTGGATGTAATTATTTATCGGGAAAACACCGAAGATATTTATCTGGGCATTGAATGGCGGCAAGGCAGTGAAATCTGCGACAAATTAATCGCTTTGCTCAATAACGATTTGATTCCTGCCACGCCTGAACATGGCAGCAAGCAAATTCGCCTCGACTCCGGTATTGGCATCAAGCCGGTGAGCAAAACCGGCTCTCAGCGACTCGTACGCCGCGCCATCCAGCACGCCTTGCGCTTGCCCAAAGCCAAGCAAATGGTGACTTTGGTTCATAAGGGCAACATTATGAAGTACACTGAAGGCGCGTTTCGCGATTGGGGTTATGAGGTTGCTACCAGCGAGTTTCGCGCTGAGTGTGTCACCGAACAGGAATCTTGGATCTTAGGCAATAAAGAGCGCAAACCCGATATTTCCCTCGAAGACAACGCCCGTGAAATTGAGCCAGGATTTGATGCTCTAACGCCTGATAAGCAAGCAAAAATTTGTCAGGAAGTGGAAACCGTCCTCAATTCCATCTGGGAAACCCACGGGAATGGGCAATGGAAAGACAAGGTAATGGTGAATGATCGCATTGCCGATAGTATTTTCCAGCAAATTCAAACCAGGCCGGCAGAATATTCAATTCTTGCAACTTTAAACTTAAACGGCGATTACTTATCTGATGCCGCAGCCGCGATTGTTGGCGGTTTGGGTATGGGTCCCGGTGCAAATATTGGCGATTCATCTGCAATTTTTGAAGCCACCCACGGCACCGCCCCCAAGCACGCCGGTTTAGATCGGGTGAATCCCGGTTCGGTGATTTTATCCGGGGTAATGATGCTGGAATTTATGGGCTGGCAAGAAGCCGCCAATCTGATTAAGAAGGGTTTGGGGGATGCCATTTCTAACCGGCAAGTCACTTACGATTTAGCCCGGTTAATGGAACCGCCGGTGGAACCGCCGCTCAAGTGTTCTGAGTTTGCCGAGGCAATTATTCAACACTTTTGAAGAGGGGCATGGGGCATGGGGCATGGGACTAGAGGCTAGCGAAGAGAGGGAGAGTGGGACTTCATCCAATGCCCAATCCCCATACCTTTAGGTTGGCGAAGCCTTGCCCAATGCCCCATTCCCTCACCTTGTCGGATTTGAGAACGTATTGATTTGACCGTTACCAATGCCGCCCGGTGCTGCATTATTCAGTTGTGAGTTAGGCTGAGCCGGCTGCAGTCCTGGCGTCCCGTAGTTAATGGGAGATCCGGGGTTGATGCCCGTGCTTGGGGTATTCAAACTGGGTAAAGGTGATTGCCCGTAGTTATTCTGGCTCGCC
Source organism: Microcoleus sp. FACHB-672 (assembly GCF_014695725.1). NCBI lineage: Bacteria > Bacillati > Cyanobacteriota > Cyanophyceae > Oscillatoriales > Microcoleaceae > Microcoleus > Microcoleus sp. FACHB-672. The sequence continues at coordinate 394,038 of NZ_JACJOU010000015.1, forward strand.
GGCAATCCTTGCGGTTGCGCCCCAGGTGCGTTAAAGCCTGGGTAAACCGGCTGCCCGTAGTTGTTGGGAATGCCGCTGACTCCCGGTTGTGTTCCTGGTGCGTTAAAACCGGGGAAAGCCGGCTGGCTGGTGTTCGTGGGAACACCTGGCCTAATTTGGGGCTGTACAGGACTATTGGAGGTTGGTAACGGGGCTGGGGCTGTGATGGTCGGTAATGGCGATTGTTGTCCCAAATTGCTGGGTGTAACCGTCGGTGCCGATGGTGCCAGGTTTACGGAGTTTGGTGCGGTGGGGGTAGATGGGGAGCCGGTTAAAAACTGGTAGGAATTATCGGGGGCTGTATTCGCCCCTGTCCCTGGCGTCAAAGTCGTGTCTGGCGCGCCGTAATTCGTTGAGGGAGCGATCTGTCCCGGTAACGTAGGAGTCAGCGAAGAATTGATGCCATCTGTGCCCATAGGGCTAAGCCGGCCTGGATCTCGTCCGGGTCTTGGGCCTCGGTATGGCGGGTTAAATCCATCTAAACTCCCACCCGCTGGCGTGACTCCTGGCTTGTTGGGAAATGACTGGGCGACGCCTGTAAATCCTGCGTTAAAAGCGGCTTCAGTCTCAGTGCCGGTATCGCTATTCGCGGAAGGTAGCGACGATGAATTTTGGCCGAGCTTGTACCTGTCCAAAGCCGATTGCAGGGGGCTGGCAGGAGGCAAGTTGCCACTTCCACCCGTGGCGTTTAGCAAGCTGTTGCCTAAACTTGTGTCATAGATTTGCCCCGCTGATGGCATCGCGCTAGGAATTCCTGTGTCATACCGCGCTGGGGAGGAATTGCCTTTAATCGGTGCGGTTGCTAAGGGTGAGCCGGCTAACAGATTTGCAGTTTCTGGCCCGATTGCATTGGGGTTTTTCTGTGGATCAACCGATTTGGTTTCCTCCTTTCCAGTCTTTGGGTTCAGCCCAAGGCTTTGTTCCAGCAGACTTTTAGAATTTGCTGACATTGGCTGTTTGCCGGCAGCATCCCCACCTTTCGACTCTTTAAGCAGCGCCGACGAGCGCTCAATCTCAGCGATTCTGGCCTTTTCTTCGGGCGACAGTGCGGTTGCGTCGGATTCCTCTGCCCCTATTTGCTTTGGAATGAGTTCGGCAAATTGCTCTGGGTTCGCCAAATACTCAAACATTAACAGTCCCACTAGCACCAGAAATCCTACTGGTCCCCAAACAGCCGGTCGTAATAGGGTTCGCATTTTGGCTCTGATGTTGCGGATCGAGTTAGGCATTTGGTTGTGAGGTGACATAGGTTAAGCGCAGTTTGATCTGGCACGGAAGGGGCAGAAATTTTACACTGACATTGATGCCAATGGGAGCATCCCATTTTTGCAAACTTATCGTACGGGCATCTTGCCCGCTTGTCGTCATCTGTGGCACTAAGATGCTCGCACTCCAATATTTTGGCAAATCCCAGATGCACCCGATGCCAATTGTCTGGCTGCCGGCTAGAGCGACAACAAGCGCCGGTGGGAAAGTGTCTCCAAAAGGAAGGTTGAGTGTGATTACATCCTAGCCTTGAATTTGTCTTTAAGGGATTTTAACTTCCAACCTTCTTAAAGTCTATCTACCCAACGATTCTAAATCACGTCTATCTAAACTTGCATCCACCCTTACAAACTTTCTTCATCAGCAGCTTGGTTTTGTCTCTTTAGCCTCTCTAAAACTTATTGTGATACCCGCACTAACAAGACTGCTCCCATCACAAAGCCGCACAGGGTTGGCAACCAGCCGGCTATCACAGGAGAGATCACCCCGCTCAACCCCAACGCATCGCCAATCGACATCAATAAATAGTAAGTAAAGACTAATAAAACACTAACGCCAAAGCCTGTGGCTTTGCTGGTTCGCTGTGGTTTAGTCCCTAATGCCGCACCGACTAGGGCAAAGGCAACACACGCAAAGGGCAGGGAATATTTCTGTTGAATGCGGATAATCAGCTTGCGAATTTTCTTTTCTTTTCCGCTCTGTTGCAGCAGTTTTAAATACTCTTGGGACTCTGCAATATTCATCTCGTTATAATCCCGGTCTTTTGAAGCCAGATCAAACGGGGCGCGAGAAAGATTTAATTCTTGTTCCTCAAATTTTAAAATATTACGGTACGAACCGTCTGGTGCGACAATATAAATGGTGCCATTAAAAAAGTTCCACGTATTTGTTGTGTTATTCCAACTTGCTGATTCTGAGACTAAAATCTGATTAATGTTCTCCTGTGACCGATCTAAAATTGTCAAGCCTTTCATTTTTTGACCATCAAATTCTTCTGCATAAAATAAGCGCGTAAGAACTTCTTGTTTTTTGCCATTTGCTTGCTTGACTTGACTAAATTCTGGATAAATAATATTTTTCTCTTGAAATACTTTTGTATCTTGTTTCAACGCTCGCTCTAAGGTAATAGACGCTTCATAATTGGCAGCCGGCACAATAAGTTCATTAAAAAAAAAGGTCATCGCTGTAACGAAAACACTCAGCACCAGAGCCGGTGTGATCAATCGGTAAATACTGATGCCGCAGCTGCGTAGGGCAATTAGCTCGCTGTCACTCGATAGCCGGCTGTAGGTCAGTAAGGATGCTAGCAGCATTGACATGGGGAAAGCGAGAACGACGAAATAAGGAAGCTTTAATAGCAAAATTTTCATCGCCAGCGTCATTGGCAAGCCGGCTTCTGTTACCTTCCGCACCAAGTCAAACATTGACCCAATGGCTACCCCTACGGACGAAAAAGCTCCCACTCCAAATAGAAATGGCGGCAATAACTCCATTACAATATAGCGATCCATGACCGAAATTCTAGGAGTTAGCCAGCTAAGTGAATGGAAGGATTTGGACAGGCTTAATCTCATGTTTTGCGGCTGGGGATTGAGGTGTGAGGAAAAAGAGAGAAATTAATAGTTTTCTAACCACAGATAAACCCAGATGGGTTATAAAAATTTTCAACTTTTGCCAAAAATTTGGTTATGAAGACCGGCAGGGTGATTGGATAATTTAAGTGAGTGATCAAACATTGAAAGTTTATTAAGTTATGGATTTTACCAGTAAATCCCCACTTTAAAATCTAAAATGAGCCGGCTATCGCTGGAAGCTTTCACCTAAGTAGTATTGTCGAACGAGGGGATTGTTATAGAGTTCCTCTGCATTGCCGGCAGCTAAGATTTGGCCATCGCGCATAATGTAGGCACGATCAGTAATGGCGAGAGTTTCTCGGACGTTGTGATCGGTAATCAGGATGCCGATTTGGCGCTCTCGCAGTCCCGCGACAATTTGCTGAATTTCTGCCACAGCGATCGGATCGACACCGGCAAACGGTTCATCAAGCAGCAAAAATGTTGGCCCGGCTTGTCCAGCTGCCAATGCTCTCGCGAGTTCGGTGCGTCGGCGTTCTCCGCCAGATACTTGAATGCCGGCGGTGTAAGCAACTTTTTCCAGGCGGAACTCTCGCAACAAATAATCTAAACGCTGCTGCCATTCGTGACGGGGAACGCCGGTTTGCTCTAATACCAGTAAAATATTCTCCCGAACGCTCAATTGACGAAAGATACTGGCTTCTTGAGTTAAGTAGCCAATGCCAAGCTTTGCCCGTTTGTGCATCGGCAGGTGGGTAATATCAACGTCATCTAGCCAAACGGTGCCCTGATTGGGTTTGATCAAGCCGGTGGTAATATAAAACGTTGTTGTCTTACCGGCACCGTTGGGTCCTAGTAATCCTACAACTTCGCCTTGCGCCACTGACAAGTTAACGCGGTTGACAATGACGCGCTTGCCATAGGATTTGTGAACATTTTCAAGCCAAATTTTCATTGGGGATTTGTGATAGATGATTCGCGAGAGGGTGATGGGAGATTTCTGCCGGTTTGTGCCCTCTCTCTATCCTCATTTGACATTAAAATTCAGGCGTTGCCGGCGCGGTTTGAGTACCAGGTGCAGCGGCGTTTTCTTCTGGAACCAGATAAATTGATTCGACTTGCCGGTTTGATTTTGGAAGTGCGATAAATCGCCCCTCATCAATCAGGTAAACAATGTTTTCACCCCGCAAACTGTTACCTTCCTGCAAAACATAAACATCGCCGCTCAACACGATGCGGCGTTCTTTGCTGAAATATTGCGCTTGCGCAGCTGTAGCTTGAATTTGTCTTGCTGGATAATCGATTTGCACGTTCCCACGCGCTGTGACCACCCCAGTTTTGGCGTCAGCTTCTTGAATATCAGATCGCAGCGTCAGCGGTCTATCCACTGCTGCTGGGTTTGTTTGGGGATAGGTGGGAGCAATACTCCCAAATAAAGCCGCCACCGGCAACATCAAGGTTAATCCGAGGCGTAGCATCAGTAAACCAGGCAGTTTTGCAAATGACATCATGGATTGTGAGGCTGAGGAGGAACAAGCGGTGCGGAACTAGCTTTCAGGCTGAGGATCGCCTGACAGGCTGCTGTAGGTAGTTTAACGTGTCCGGTGAAGACTCTATCGAGATCCCTACAGATGTGGTTGGCACTCGCCAAGCTATCACAATTTTGACGTTGCCAGATTTAGTGAGGGTTCCGCATCTTAAGTGCTGAGTCCTGAGTCCTGAGTCCTGAGTGGGGAAGTAGAGAAGTAGAGGTTATGGCTTTCTTACCGGCCTTATTCGTTGGGTGCAGGAAATCGGGCAATTTGAGGGCGCTGTAAAGAAGAATTACTTCCTTGACTCAGCTGTAGGGCGAAATCTGCTACATTTTCTGGCCCTGCTTGTTGCAATTCGCTCAACAGATCGGCACTTTGCTTGAGTAAGCGATTGACATCTATATCAAAATATGGATGCTGATATTTTCGCAACCGGCTGATGCCTTCTCCCAGCAAAATTACGGCTCCGCGCCAGTTATGATTGCCCAGATGATAGAGGGCAACGGCAATTTGTAGCACTCCCTGGTAAAAAGTGCGTTCGGGTTCGGACGCCTCCATCCATAAAGCCTCTAGGGTGTCGTGGCAGGCGTAGAATTCTTGCCGGTTGAACTGCTCGACGCCTTGCCAAAACTCATCAGGGATCGGTTCACTCATCCCATGCTTTCTCTAATTTCTTTGACTTGTTCAATCGTCATTGTTTGCGATGGGCCGGCAAAATCATTTTCTGGGGTAAGGAATAGCATACAGTGGCACTCTTTGCGCTCGCGCATCGGCACGCAAGGACAGTTCCAGTAGGCAGCAGCGACTTCGGCTTCTTTATCTTCGTAGTGCCGGCACGGACACAGGGGCGAACCGAGGTCATCTTTGTTTTTGGCCAATCCTTCGATCACCACAGCCGTTACTGAAGGTTCTGAACAGAAGTAGGTGCCGGTGCGCTGGGCGTAAGTTTGGGAAAACTGCACCATTGCTTCTAGGCTTTTATCGCTGGATTTGTTGTCGGTGTCTGTTGGAGAGGTCATTAGCTTTGACTATAAGAGGAGATTATATTTATTGCATTGTACCGCACGGCTTAGGCCGGCAGTATGAAGTGGGGCATGGGGCATGGGACTAGGGATTTGAAGAGGCTAATCAGATTTAAGGTTTTTTAGGAAACTGCTTCTGGGAAATTTGGGGCTAAAACCGGCTTAGAGGTTCTTGCAGTTGTAAATCCAAGGCTCGATCTGGGCGGATCTCAATCCCTGGACGATCCCGCTTGATAATGGTGTTTTCTTCTTGAGGGAGGGAAGCGGCTGCCGGCCATAAAAGCCATCGGCTGCCAGGGGGAAGGCTGCTTAGACTTACAGGATTTTGAGTTAACCAAATTAAGGGCATCTCCGGCAAGCCATTGGGAGGGGGATCTTCACCGGCACTTGTGGCAGCCAGGGTTTCTAACACCACTTGATGTCCTTGAATTAGGCCGGTTTGAGCGGTCCAAACGCTGGCATTTAACCCGGCACGGCTGGCGTAAAAGTATAACGATGCCGCTGCAATGACAGCCGCTTCAAAATCATCCTGCTGCCACGAGCCGGCGCTGTCGAGGCTAATCACGATTTGCTGTCCGCCGGTGGAAATTTCTAATTCGCGCACCCGCATTTCGCCGTAACGGGCACTGGTACGCCAGTGGATCAGACGAATCGGATCTCCAAATCGGTAAGGGCGCAGGGTTCGGGTAATGCCTTCGGTTCCCAATTGCTGCCGGCGATCACTGTACAGCAAGGCGCTGTCTTCTTTGCCCATTTCGTCTACCAGTGGGCAAACCTTTAAAGGAAACACGGTGGGATAAACAATCGCCGTGGCTTTGGCTTGACGCGATCGCCGGCACCAGAATAACCCTAACGGGGCTGCCGTCCTCAAATGAATCTCATCCCACCGATAGACGCCCCGGCGTTCGGTGGGGTGGTAGTATACCAAATGATGTATGCCTTGGGGAGGGATCGCTTCAACTGCAACGGGTTTCGGCTGCCCTAAGACATAAGGGAAAATGTCATAGACTTGCAGCAGTGTCTTGGTTTGTTCAGTTGGGTTTTCTATCTCGATTTCAATGCTCAGTTGGTCGCCGACACTCACCGGCTCAATCGGACGACGGCGAACTTGCAGCGGGCGCAGCGTCCGAATCGGCAAAGTCATGGCAATGCCCAAAATGGCAAGACTGATGCCGCTGATCGCGTACAACCACCCAGCCATTGTATTAGTGCCGGCGGCAAAGTAGAAGAGGGCCAGCCCACCCAGCAGCCAACCCGCGAAGGCCGGCGTTACCCAGTGGGTTTCCAACCAATCGGTGATTTGCGTGGTTAGCCTCTCGGCGAACTGATAAAACATTTTCATCGCAAGTCTATTTTGTCTAAGTTGGCCAACAAGTTAACAGATTTTGGTCGAAAAAAAATCTTTTAAGGTTCTATGAGGTCGCGGCTTGGGAAATAAAATTTAACAACTTAATTTGAAAACTTTTTAGCGCCTTGGCTTGATTCCTGAAATGAATTTCTTTGCTGGCTTCGCTGTTTTTAGGGCAATTTGATAGCAAATTATCACAAGAAACCTGTGGCAGTGTTTTTGATGTTCAGCAACACTCACTAGCATCAAGTTTACACCCGATTGACGATTTTTTATAATTTAAGTATATTCACGAATGAGTGCTGAGCCGAATAGAATGGTCTCAACTCCAGAAAGTTACAGCGATTAATCTTAAAAAGTCTTCCATTCGTTGCCATAAATCTCGCCTCGAAACCGAAAAGAAAATGAACCAAATAAATGCTGGTGCAGTACCCGGATCTCAGGCTCAGCCCTCCCACAAAACACCACCGCCACCCCCACCGCTCAAACCGCCGGTAGGGCAAGCGCAAAGCGTCAGCCACGGCACGATTACGATTGAGCAAATGGTAAAAGAGGCTTACGCACGCAAAGCCTCTGACATTCATATTCGAGTTGGCCAAGTTCCCAGAATTCGGGTTCGCGGTGAGATGATCCCGGTTGCAGAACACGGGAAGACGACACCACAAATCTATGAACAGTATCTGGCGGAAATTTTAACACCGGCTCAGAGAAAACAGTTTGTAGAAACAAAAGAACTGGATACAGCAATTTTTTATCCCGGCTTTTTGCGCTGCCGGGTCAACTGTTTTGATTCCCTGACTGGTGGTGCGATCGTGCTGCGGTTAATCACCCTGCACATCCCTTCCATTGAAGAATTAAAGTTGCCAGAAGTACTGAAAAAAATTATCTCCAATCATCAAGGACTAATTTTAGTCACAGGGCCAACAGGTTCCGGGAAATCGACCACAATGGCGGCGATGATCCGTCATTTAAACGAAACCTCTGCCAAACACATTGTCACGATTGAAGATCCCATTGAATACGTTCATCCCAGCCAAAAGTGCTTGATTAGTCAGCGAGAAGTGGGATTACACACCTTTGATTTTCACTTAGCTTTAAGGGCAGTTTTACGGGAAGATCCGGACGTGATTCTGATTGGGGAAATGCGTGATCGTCTCACCATTAATACAGCCTTGCAAGCTGCCCAAACCGGCCACTTAGTATTAGGAACCCTTCACACTCGCAGCGCCATCAACTCGATTAACCGTTTGTTAAACCTCTACAATCCAGAGGAACAGCCGGCGATGCGAATTCAAATTACCGAATCTCTTGTGGCTGTCATCGCTCAGTTGCTGCTACCTACTACCGATGGTCGTCGCACGGCAGTTCACGATATTTTAGTTAACACGCCGGCGATGAAAGATTACCTGCTTAAAGGTAATGAAGATGACGCCTTCCACTTGATGTCAACTGACACCATTGAAGGAATGCAAATCATGAACGTCGCCCTCTACGAGCAAGTGCTAAATGGCCGAATTACCATCGAAGACGCCCTAGGTGTTTCGCCAGATATCGGCGATCTTGAACGGCGGATGCGAACCGGCGGCTTCGACTCTTCTAATTCACCTCGGAATTGGAGTTAAACTGCGAAGATTGTGAGACAAAGTTGGGGCGGGGGTTGAGCCGACAGTAAGATCTCATCCAACCCTTCGCCTTTACAACTTTGCATCTTTGAGGACGGATTACTATAAAAGTCCGTCCCATTGGGGTTAGTCGATACTTTTCAAGGCTCAATTATAAAATAAGAATTTTTCAAGACTTTCTTTCTTCTAATATTGAGCCTTATTTTATTGTAGCTATAGCAATCCTCTGTGCTTGGTTAATCATCATCAACAAAGAAATGCTTGGAGTGCCGGCATCTCCCACGCTAGAAATCTGACAATCAATTCAGGATTGCTCTAACTAATTTTTTATCAGCGCTCACATCATACTTGCAGACATCAATTCCTCAGTCATTTCAAAGTTTGCAGTGGCATTTTGCACATCATCTAAATCTTCCAAAGCATCCATTAATTTGAGCAGAGATCGAGCGTGTTCTGGATCGGTAACTTGCAGTGTATTGCTAGGAATCCAGCGCAATTCAGACTTATTTACCCTATAGCCTTTATTTTGTAAAACTTGGCTAAGATTTTCTAGGTTTATGGCTTCAGTAAAAACTTCAGCACCCTCTGTGTCTTCATCAATTTCTGTCAGTTCATAATGCTCAGCACCGGCTTCCAGAGAAGCCTCTAATAGCTGATCTTCATCAATCGCACCGGCAATCGTGACAACGCCTTTTTGGTCAAACATCCAACCAACACAGCCGGTTTCGCCCAAATTGCCGCCATTTTTACTAAATGCCGCTCTTAAATCCGCTGCGGTGCGATTGCGATTATCAGTAAGTGCTTCGATGAGAATTGCCACGCCACCGACACCGTAACCTTCATAGCGAATTGCTTCCAGACTATCGCCTTCTGATCCCCATTTACCGGCACCTTTAGCGATCGCTCGGTCAATATTCTCATTAGGAATTCCAGCCGCCTTTGCCTTGTCAATCGCCGTTCGCAATTGAAAATTGCCGGCGGGATCGGGGACACCGCTACGCGCAGCTACAATAATTTCGCGAGAGATTTTCGTAAAAATCTTGCCCTTGACGGCATCTACTCTCGCCTTTTGGCGCTTGATGTTCGCCCATTTACTATGTCCTGCCATAAATGTCGGTTAAACTATTGAAGGTTACACCTTTTATTAGGATAGTTGTTAGTTGTTATAATCACAGTTTATCAAATTACCACGTCTTGCCGGCACTTTTCAAGACTTAATAGAGCGGCAATTGTTTGCGGTAATACGAAAGAGTGTCATATTTTCAGGTTAATCCTATATTTTGCCCATCTAAAGCCAGCACTTTATTACTCAGAAGTTATATAAACTCACATCCTTGAGGTTTCCTCGAAACCGACGGCTGGGCAAGCCTTAGTGATAGCCATCAGTGCCGATGAGTTTGCACCCACCCCCCAAACCCTGCTAGCTGTCGCATTTAGCATTCAAGCACCTGTAGTCGGCACCGTAAGCCAAAATTTATTAGCAATACTCCCTAGGATAGTTTTATTTAACTCAACAGATATGTATTCTGTAAACAAACAATCAGGCAGTACCTCTTAATCTAAAAATCTAAATATCAAATTATTAAGGGAGAATTTACGGTGAAAAATGGGGCATATTATTTAGGTGAAGGACGTTGTGAATTTAGAGTTTGGGCACCCACTCTCAAAGAGGTAGCTGTACATATTGTTTCTCCTGATGATCGATTACTTTCAATGGAGCAGGATGAGCAAGGATATTGGAAAGTAACCGCTGAAAATATTAATTCTGGTACACTATATTTTTATAAATTAAACGGAAAAAATGATAGACCCGATCCAGCATCGGACTTTCAACCAAAAGGAGTTCACGGGCCTTCTCAAGTAATTGATCGCAATAATTTTGCTTGGAATGACACGAATTGGTCGGGCATTCCTATAGAAGAAATAATTATTTATGAATTACACGTCGGGACTTTCACCGATGAAGGGACTTTTGAAGCAATGATTCCCCGGCTAAAAGATTTAGTTGAGTTGGGTGTTAATGCAATTGAAATTATGCCGGTGGCACAATTTCCAGGCGAACGCAACTGGGGTTATGACGGCGTATTTCCCTATGCCGTGCAAAATTCTTATGGTGGCCCTGAAGGGTTGAAAAAGCTTGTTAATGCCTGCCATCAGGAAGGCATTTCAGTTATTCTTGATGTCGTCTACAATCACCTTGGCCCTGAAGGAAATTACTTTCCTGAATTTGGCCCTTATTTTACAGATAAATACCGGCCAGTTTGGGGAGAAGCACTCAATTTTGACGATCAATACAGTGATGAAGTCCGTGATTTTTTTCTGAACAACGCTCTGTATTGGTTTGAGAATTATCACATTGATGCCCTGCGATTAGATGCAATTCAAGCAATTTTTGAAGTTGGTGCCCGACCATTTCTACAAGAACTCGCAACAGCCACAGACAGCCTTTCCCAACAGCTAGGGCGGAAACTTTATTTAATTGCAGAAAGCGATTTAAATGATGTTCGAGTTCTTCGTCCAAAAGAATTAGGTGGTTTTGCGCTAGATGCTCAGTGGTGTGATGATTTCCATCATTCACTTCACGCTTTGCTAACCGGAGAAAGCGACAGATATTATCAGGATTTTGGGAAATGCGAACATCTGGAAAAAGCGTTTAAAGAAAGCTTTGTTTACTCCGGGCAGTATGCCCCCCACAGAAAACGAAAGCATGGAAATTCCGCTAAAGATCAGCCAGGTGAGCAATTTGTGGTGTTTTCCCAAACCCATGATCAGATCGGCAATCGCATTTTAGGAGATCGATTATCTAAATTACTGTCCTTTGAAGGGGTGAAATTAGCAGCCGGCATCGTCTTAATTTCTCCTTACATCCCGTTTCTTTTTATGGGTGAAGAATATGGAGAGGAAGCTCCTTTTTTATATTTTGTCAGCCATTCAGAAGAGCCGTTGATAGAAGCCATACGGAAAGATAAACAAAACGAATTTAAAGCGTTTGAAGGGCGTGGAGAATTTCAAGATCCACAAAGTCCTGAGACTTTTCAAAATTGCAAGCTGAATTGGGAAAAGAAACAGGAAGGCGAACACAAAGCTCTCTGGGGCTGGTATCAACGATTAATTCAGCTACGCCGAACCATTCCAGCCCTGAAAAAGTTGGATAAGGAAAGTTTAGAAGTCTCTAGCATTGAAGAGGAAAAAATTATATTTTTGCGACGTTGGAGTGAGGATAGCCAGATATTTTGCATTATGAACTTTAATCATAAAGATGTCACTTGCCCAGTCAATATTCCAGCCGGCAACTGGCAAAAGATTTTGGATTCTTCTGAGACAGAATGGATGGGTGCCGGCTCCACATTACCCGATAGTATCGAATCGGCACAAAAATTGACTGTGAACTCACAAAGTTTTACACTATACGAAATTAAATCGTAGTCGTAGCTATAATTCAAAATTAATTACTCAGGAGCGCTCATTTCATCATGCGAATTCCAACAACAACCTACCGAATTCAGTTTCATGCCGGCTTTAACTTTGATTCTGCTAAACAAATTGTTTCTTATTTAGCAGAATTGGGAATTTCCGATCTTTACGCTTCACCGATTTTCAAGGCAAGAGAAGGAAGCACTCATGGTTATGATGTTGTTGACCCAAATCAATTGAATCCGGAACTCGGAACTCAAGAAAACTTTGAAGCATTGGTGAAGGAAATCCAAGCACACAGCATGGGCTGGGTGCAAGATATTGTTCCCAATCACATGGCTTACGACAGCCAAAACGTGATGCTCATGGACGTGCTGGAAAATGGGGCGGATTCGGACTATTTCGATTATTTTGACATTGCCTGGAATGCTCCTTACGGTGATAACCCCGAAGGAGTCCTTGCTCCTTTATTAGGCAATTTTTATAATGAGTGTTTGGAAAATGGCGAAATTCAGCTCAACTATGATCAAACAGGCTTAAGCGTCAATTACTATAGCCTGAAATTGCCCATCCGAATAGAATCCTACGCTCGGTTTCTGACTTATCATTTAGGTAAACTCGGAAAGTCGCTTGGAAGACATCACCCGGATTTTGTTAAGCTGCTAGGGGTGCTTTATATTATCAAAAACATACCGGCAGAAGCAAAAGGCAGAGAGCGCTACGATCAGCTTACCTTTGTTAAAGCACTTCTTTGGGAACTCTACGAAAATCAACCAGAATTCAAAACTTTCGTTGACGGAAACCTCACAACTTTCAATGGAGAAGCAGGGAATCCAGAAAGTTTTAACCTTTTAGATAGTTTACTGGTCGATCAATTTTACCGGCTCTCCTTCTGGAAAGTCGGGGCAGAAGAAATGAACTACCGTCGCTTCTTCACCGTCAACGAACTGATTTCAATGCGAGTAGAAAACCCCAAAGTTTTTTACAAAACGCATTCTTTAATCACCCAACTCGTTGAAGAAGGCAAATTCACAGGCTTAAGAATTGATCATATTGACGGACTCTACGATCCAGCTCAATATCTAGAACGCCTGCGAGAGAAAGCAGGAGACAGTTACATCACCGTTGAGAAAATTTTAGAACCTCAAGAAGAACTTCCCACTAACTGGCCGATTCAGGGGACAAGCGGCTATGACTTTTTAAACTATGTCAATGGCATTTTTTGCCAAACCGAAAATGAAGAGAAATTTAGCGAGATTTATACTCGATTTACGGGCATACGAACCCCCTACGAACAGCTAGTCCTTGAGAAAAAAGCGCTGATCCTCGATAAAAACTTGGCGGGAGATGCCGATAATCTGGCAAAACTGCTGAAAAAAATAGCCGAACAATCGAGATATGGAAGAGATTTTACTGTCTATGGTCTCAAAACTGCGCTTTTAGAAGTCCTGAAAGCATTCCCGATTTATCGAACCTATATCGACTCACAAGGAATCAACGAAACCGATCGGGCCTGCATACAGGAAGTCATTGAAAAAGCCAAAGAGCAAGTGCCAATCCTGTTAAAAGAACTCAATTTTATCGAGAAGTTCTTGTCACTTGACTACGAGGATTTTCTAACCGAAGAACAAAAAGCACAGCGTTTGTACTTCGTCATGAGACTTCAACAGATGACCGGACCCTTGATGGCAAAAGGGTTTGAAGACACATTTTTATATGTGTATAGCCGGCTTCTCTCCCTCAATGAAGTCGGTGGTGCCCCTATTCACTTTGGCATCCCCCTGGAGAAATTTCACGAATTAAATCAACAGGACCAGAAAAATTGGCCGCATAAAATGAATGCCACCGCAACCCACGACACAAAACGCGGTGAAGATGTGCGAGCACGCCTCAATGTTCTCTCAGAAATCCCTGACGAATGGGAACAGCAAGTAAGAACTTGGAGCGACATGAATCGCTCTAAAAAAACGCGTGCGAAGCGGCGGATGATTCCCGATGCCAATGATGAATACTTCTTTTATCAAACCTTGGTAGGGACTTTTCCTTTTGATGGAGTTGTGGATTCCGAGTACATTGAGCGGATGAAAAACTATGTCATTAAAGCCGTCAAAGAAGCTAAAGTTCATACAGCTTGGTTAAGACCCGATAGCGAGTATGAAGCAGCATACATGGCTTTTGTTGATTCAGTTTTAGACTCAGCAAATGAGAATCAATTTATTAAGGAATTTTTGCCTTTCCAGAAGTTGGTTGCTCATTATGGAATCTTTAACTCACTCGCCCAAACCCTGCTGAAAGGAACATCCCCAGGTGTTCCAGACTTTTATCAGGGAACTGAATTTTGGGATCTGAGCCATGTAGATCCCGATAACCGGCGTCCGGTTAACTTTGAACACCGAGTATCTGTTTTGCGCGAGATTAAAGATCAAGTACAAAAAGATCCTCGAAAATTGACAGAGGACTTAATTGCTAACAAAGAAGATGGGCGGATTAAGCTGTTTTTGATCGCCCAACTCCTTGAGGCAAGAAAACAAAATCGGGAACTTTTCTTGGAAGGGGATTACCAACCTCTGGAAGTGACTGGAAAGTTTAAGGATCATATTGTCGCTTTTGCGAGAAGCTATGGTGGAAAGACGGCAATTACTATCACCCCGCGCTTTTTAACCGGCTTGATTCAACCCGATGAATATCCCCTCGGTGAACAAGTCTGGGCGGATACCCAAATTAAGCTGCCGACTGGAACTCCATCTTCATGGAAAGATGCGATTTCATCTCACTCAATTCAAGGGAATGGAAGGCTTTCAATTGGTGAAATTCTTCAACACTATCCAGTCGCTCTGTTAATTAGTTAAAGCCATCCTTAACTTCATTTGCCTACCTCAATTTTAAATTGGGGTAGGCATTAGTTTTGTTAGGGTAGAACTCACCCAACGAAACTCTTGAAAACTGTTTTAAGGATAGTATCCCATTTTTGTAAATTGATAGTGCCGGCATCTTGCCCGCTTGCCGTCAAATCAGGAAGGAATATGCTCCCACTCCCATATTTTTACAAATGCTAGATGTACCCTGTTTAAAAAAGCCGGCTCAAGCAGAAATTTTGTAAACCGCTTCAGTATCAGTCGGTAACTCCACCGTAAACCAAGTTCGGTTAGGTTCACTCTCCGCCCAAATTCTGCCGCCTAACTGCTGCACCAATTGCTTAATCAGCGCTAAACCCAAACCTGTACCCCCCTGCTTCCAAGGATCACTGCTAGCAATCCTGTAAAATTTATCAAAAATTCGACTTAAGTCATCAGCAGGAATTTGACTACCAGAATTGCTAACAATGAGTTGGGTAACATTACCCGCTAAACTTGAGGAATCGGCACCCCCATAACTACCAGAAGCTTGTTGTAATTTAACCCTAATCTCACCACCTGGAGGCGTATATTTGCAAGCATTATTCAGCAGTTCTGCCACAATTCGTTCCCAACTAGCTAAGTGAGAATGTAGGGGCAGCAAATCAGGATCAACATGAATCTGCAGCGTTTGCTGCCTATTACGCAAACGCTCCTGAAACGGTACAACCACTTGAGGAAGCCACTCCTGTAAACAAATTGTTTCCCACGTTGGTACAGCCGGCGACATCTCCAAACGTTGCAAATCTAGCAAGTCATTGATCAGATTAATTTCACGCTCGCATTCATTTTCTAAGATTTGCAAATAGCGATTAAATTTTTGGTAAAACTGCGTGAGCGCAACCTCGCCGTCGAACCCTCGCCCCTGTGCCGATTTCATGGCCAACTGCAACATACTAATTGCCATTTTCATGTTGGTCATCGGCGTTCGCAACTCATGAGAAACCGTACTGAGAAAATCATCTTTTAGCTCATTAAGCTGCCGCAGTTCTTGCATTTGCGTTTGCAGTTGCACCGTGCGCTCCTCAACTTGCCGTTCTAACTCAACGTTAAGCGTTTGAAGTCGGGTTTCTGCGGCTTTGCGTTCTGTAATATCCATTAGCGTACCCGTCACACCGGCAACCTCGCTGGCAGTAGAAAGCAAGCGTCGAGCAAACATCGCCAAAGTGCGGATACTGCCATCCTTAGCGAAATAGCGAACCTCATACCGGCAATCATCGATTTCAAAATTCAGCAAACAATGTAGCTGCATTTGACTCTCGTGCCGGTCATCTGGATGTACATAATTTAAAAAGTCAGTCCCCAGTGTTTCTGCAACCGTGTAGCCCATCACTTCTGACCACGCTGGGTTTAAAAACGTCCATCGCCCCTGCCTATTTTGTTGGAAAATAATTTCGTGAATGTTGTTAACCAGTTCCCGATATTGTTCCTCACTCGCCCTCAACGCCCTTTCCGCTCGCTGGGGTTCAGTGACATCATTCGCCAAAACAAGTTGAGTACGCCTGCCGGCAAACCTCAGAGTATGTGCAGTAATTTCTACCTCAATAATCGTTCCATCTTTCTTGCAATGCCGCCATCTGCCGGCTGCCCGCAGTCCTGTGGATAATTTAGACAGATCCTCAATCAAAGCCGGAATATCTTCAGGAGGACGAATATCCCGAATCGTCATCGCCAGAAATTCATCCTCAGAATAGCCATAGTGCTGAGTTGCCGCACAGTTGACAGCTACAAAAGCCAGCGTTTCAACATCATAAACCCACATCGGTTGCGGATTGGCTTCAAATAACAGCCGGTATCGCCTTTCCGACTCCCGCAGCACCTCCTCCATCTCCTTGCGCTCAGTGATGTCGTAAAATGCACCCAGAACCGCCTGTTCGCTATTAAAAATTACAAGCTGGAGCGAAACGACAAGCCAAAACAAAGTGCCGTTCGCCTTTTTTGCTCGAATCTCATAGTTGTAAACTGCCCCATCTTTTGTAAGAAGCTCTAATATTGCTTGGCGATCAGCGGGGTTGTCGTAAAAGTCTGGCGCTCTGTAACCGATAAACTGTTGAGTTCCAAGGGCAAACATCTGACCAAGTTGCTCATTGGCATAGAGGATGACACCATCGCTCACACGAGAAATCACAATCGGGATCGGAGCTGCTTCAGAAATGGCGCGAAACTTGGCCTCGCTATCCCGCAGCGCCTCCTCCGCCTGCTTGTACTGCGTGATATCTTGAGCCGCCCCAAAAATCCGAATCACCCGTTGATGGGTTGCATCCCACTCTGGACGGGCGTAATCTCGCAACCATCGCACTTCTGCGTGTTTGGTGATGATCCGAAAGTCTTGTGTACTGGGCTGACCACCTAACAGATTGCGGTTCCTGACGTTAACAAGAAGTAAATCATCCGGATGAATCAACTTTTCCCAGCCCTGAGGGCCAGTAAGTTCTGCCAAGGGGTAATCGGTACTCCGGGAAAAGGCTTCAGCTAACCATTCAACCGCAAATTGCCCATCAGGAGCCACACTGAGCGTATAGGCGTAGTCTGAGGTTAGCTCGGAAATCAGACGATAGCGTTCTTGGCTGGTTTGCAATTCTTGCTGAATCGTTTGCAATTCGCTCAGATTTTGTTTGAAGCTTGCTTGGGTTGCTGTTAAAGCTTCATTCGCGTGCCTCAAAGCCGTTTCTGAGTGCTGGATTAGCCAATAGAGAATCGAGGCTGTGATTGTGACATAAAAACAGCCTTTAAAGATTTGTAATTTGCTCAGGATGCCGGCGTGAGGAATGAGCGCTAATAAGATTTCATCGGAAAACCCGATCCATAAGCTTGCGATCATCACGTAGATGGCCGTAATTCTCAATGGAGTCAGTCTTGGTTTGGACGGTCTTCCTCTGTTCAAGGTGTCTTTCATGGCAACTTGCGTTCACCCATAGGCCAAAAAGGGCTTGCTGCTGATGAGACTTTATCAAATGCAGCTTTGCCCTGCCCATTCAACCAGCATATTTTTAGATGTAGCGTAAAAACCGGCCTCTGTCCGGTGAGAAATCGCTCAGCCGGCACTGTCAATGTTACCTATCAGGGTTATACGCTTCATTGCCTATAGGGCTGTGACTACGACGAGCCGGCAACCAGCGCCACCAAGCGGCTTTGATGCCAACTTCACTCTAGAGGTGTCGGGTTTTTTATCAAAGGATGGACGAATTTGTGAAGGCTTTTTGCTACCGTTTATAACAGATCGTTACTGATTGTTGAAATTTGTGTAGTATTTGGGTGCGCTGCCGGTAGCGCCTACAACCTCGCACTCCTGGTCGTACTGTCAAACTAAAAGAAGAGATGCTGCTAAGCTCAAGGATAGCTAAGCCACAAGCAACAAAGAACCCTGTCCTACACTCACAAAGGCCAGCCTTTTTACCAGCAAAATTCTCAAAGAAGACGCTGCAAATCGCGCAAACCGTTCAAAGTCAAAGCCCCTTAGCATAATAGGTAGTTTATGTCAATGACGCTTGTTGCTCCGGATCAGATTAACCGCATTGTTTGGAATCAACATCACGATCCGTTTGAAATCCTCGGCCCTCACCCCATCGAACAGGACGGCAAAATCACTCACTGGGTAGTGCGAGCCTACCTACCTTCTGCCGATGCCGCATGGGTTGTGATCCCGGAAGAACGGCAAGAATATCCCATGCAATCGGTTCACGATCCCCACTTCTTTGAGTGCACGATTGAAAGGCCGGAACTGGCCAACTACCAGTTTCGCCTCAAAGAAGGCGAGCACGAGCGCGTCATTTACGATCCCTATGCGTTTCGCTCTCCCAAGTTAACAGACTTAGATATTCATCTATTTTCCGAAGGCAATCATCACCGCATTTACGAAAAATTAGGCGCTCACCTGACAGAAGTCAACGGGGTCAAAGGCGTCTACTTTGCAGTCTGGGCACCAAATGCGCGTAACGTTTCAGTTTTGGGAGATTTTAATAACTGGGATGGACGCAAAAACCAAATGCGTAAACGCGACAACGGCATCTGGGAATTGTTTATTCCCGAATTGGGCGTTGGCAATGGCTACAAATACGAAATCAAAAATTATGATGGCCACATTTACGAAAAATCAGATCCCTACGGCTTCCAATCCGAAGCTCGGCCTAAAACTGCTTCCATCGTCGCTGACTTAGATACTTACAGCTGGAACGACGCCAGTTGGATGGAAGCGCGCCGGCATACCGAACCCCTAAGCCAGCCGATTTCCGTTTATGAATGTCATATAGGCTCTTGGTTGCACGCCTCCTCAGCAGAGCCGGCCAAACTACCTAACGGCGAAGAAGAGCCGGTGGTAGTTGTCTCAGAATTGCGTCCCGGCGCACGCTTCCTCACCTACCGCGAACTTGCTCACAAGCTGATTCCCTACGTCAAAGAACTCAACTTCACCCACATTGAACTGCTGCCGATCGCTGAACATCCCTTTGATGGTTCTTGGGGTTATCAAGTCACCGGCTACTACGCTCCCACCTCCCGCTATGGCACTCCCGAAGACTTCATGTACTTCGTCGATCAGTGCCATTACCACGGCATCGGCGTCATCGTTGACTGGGTTCCCGGCCATTTTCCCAAAGATGGTCACGGTTTAGCCTTCTTCGACGGCACTCACCTGTACGAGCACGCCGACCCCCGCAAAGGTGAACATAAAGAATGGGGCACCTTAGTTTTCAACTACAACCGCAACGAAATACGGAACTTTCTCGCCGCCAACGCCCTGTTCTGGTTTGACAAATACCATATTGACGGCATTCGGGTTGATGCCGTCGCTTCCATGCTCTACCTTGACTACTGCCGCAACCCTGGGGAATGGGTAACTAACCAGTACGGGGGACGGGAAAATATCGAAGCGGCTGACTTCTTGCGTCAGGTGAATCACCTACTGTTCAGCTACTTTCCCGGCGTCCTCTCAATTGCCGAAGAATCCACTTCATGGCCGATGGTGTCCTGGCCCACTTATGTTGGCGGCTTGGGCTTCAATTTGAAGTGGAACATGGGCTGGATGCACGATATGCTCGACTATTTCAACATGGACCCCTGGTTCCGCCAGTTCCACCAAAACAACATCACGTTCAGTATGTGGTACAACCACAGCGAAAACTTCATGCTGGCACTGTCTCACGATGAGGTTGTGCACGGTAAAAGTCCGCTGATCGGTAAAATGCCGGGAGATGAGTGGCAGAAGTTTGCCAATGTGCGCTGTCTGCTAGCCTTTATGTTCTCGCATCCCGGCAAGAAAACTCTATTTATGAGTATGGAGTTTGGCCAGTGGACTGAGTGGAATGTGTGGGGCGATTTGGATTGGCATTTGTTGCAGCACGAGTCCCACAGACAGCTCAAACAGTTCATGAGCGAACTCAACCACCTATATCGCACTGAGCCGGCCCTTTATACGCAAGATTTTGCGGAAGCAGGGTTTGAGTGGATTGATTGCAGCGACAACCGGCACAGTGTTGTCTCTTTCATCCGCCGCGCTAAAGATTCGGATGAGTTTGCCATCGTCGTGTGTAACTTCACACCTCAGCCGCACAGCCATTACCGCGTTGGTGTCCCCGAACACGGATTCTACACTGAGCTGTTTAACACTGATGCCCGCAAATATGGCGGCAGCAATATGGGCAATCTCGGCGGCAAGTGGGCGGATGAGTGGTGGAGTCACAACCGGCGCTACTCAATCGACCTGTGTTTGCCTCCCTTGGGTGTACTCGTTCTCAAGTTAGACCGGCACAAAAATCAAACGGCTTTGCAAGGAACGCTAGAGGAATAGAGGGGCATAGGGCATGGGATTAGAGGGAGAAATGCCCCATGCCCATACCTTTAGGTTGGCGAAGCCTTGCGCCTACCGTTCTTGTTGGCAAAGCCATGCCCAATCCCCCATGCCCCATGCCCAATCCCCTTTTATGAGATACACCGGCACCGTTAAGATAGAGGTTGCCGCTTAGGGTGATTTTGGAGAAATAATCGTGTCATTCACTGCAACTCCCTCGTTGCGAGAGGAACAACATCCGCTGATTCGTGATTTAGCGAATCGCATCGAGGCAATCTGGCAAAGCTATTTAGATTTGGCTCTCTATCCGATGCCTGAAGAGTTGGGGTATGTAGAAGGGCGGTTGGAGGGAGAGAAACTCACGATTGAAAATCGTTGCTATCAAACCCCCCAGTTTCGTAAGCTTCACTTGGAGTTGGCGAAGGTGGGCAGTACGCTGGATATTTTGCATTGTGTGATGTTTCCCCGCTCTAATTACCCGTTGCCGATGTTTGGCACGGATTTGGTAGGGGGGCGCGGCCAAATTAGTGCCGCGATCGCAGACCTTTCGCCGGTGAATGCCGACCGCTCTTTACCGGCAGCTTATCAAAATGCACTCACTGCATTGCCGGTTGCCCACTTTTCTCAACCTCGCGAGTTACCGGCTTGGGGGGATATCTTTTCTGATTTTTGTCTGTTTGTACGACCGGGTAGCCCGGAGGAAGATGCAACGTTTCTGGCGCGGGTTACTTCATTTCTAGAACTCCACTGTCAGCAAGCGCTTTCACAAGCCCCTGTTTCTGGGGAAGAAGAGGCCCGCGTGATTGCCGGCCAGCGCAACTACTGCACCAAGCAACAGAAAAATGACAAAACTCGCCGGGTGTTGGAAAAGGCTTTTGGCCCGGAATGGGCGGAATATTACATGACAACGGTGTTATTTGATGTCGCCCAATAACTCAGCTCGCTCGGTTGTGAATCGGGGATGTTGACCGCTGCTTCTGTGAGGGTATTCTTTAAAAGCAAGCATTTGAGAAGCTTATATATCAGCTTTCAATGAATCTGTCATCAAGACCAGGAATGAATGTTAGCTTTTATAGATGATTAGTTAGGATTCCATCACTATTTTTCACATATCTCATGGAGCAGGAATTTCGCCCGAAGGATAAACCCTTGTTAAAACCTGCGGGGTGGCGGTTGATAGCTATCATCAGTGCGGCAGCAGTTGTACTCAGCGTGGCGGGTTTCTACCATCTCTCTCAAGTTAAAGCTGCAAAGATTAAGGCAGAGGAAGCACAAACGGTTCCTGCACCTCCCAAGGCAGTGACTGCTTTAGGCCGGCTTGAACCCCAAGGAGAAGTGATTAAGCTGTCAGCACCGGCTTCCATAGAAGGAACGCGCATCAAAGAAATTCTTGTGAAACAAGGAGACAAAGTTCGCGCGGGGGATGCAGTTGCAGTTCTTGACAGCCGGGAACGCTTAGCAGCGGTTTTAGCACAAGCTGAAAAACAAGTCAAAGTGGCCGAAGCACGTCTGGCACAAGTGGAAGCCGGTGCGAAAGCAGGGGAAATAGAGGCCCAGAAGGCGACAATCGCCCGTCTAGAAGCGCAGCTACGCGGGGAAAAAGAAACTCAAGAAGCCACCATCGCCCGTCTAGAAGCGCAGCTACGCGGGGAAAAGGCAACTCAGGAAGCCACCATCACCCGGCTTAATGCTCAGCGCGAAGGCGATAACACAGTTCAAGAAGCCACGCTTGGCCGGCTTACCGCTCAGCTTAAAGGAGAAATCGCCGCTCAAGAAGCCAAAATTGACAGAATTAAGGCGCAGTTGAGCAATGCTGAATCCGAATATTCACGCTACCAACAATTGTACCGAGACGGTGCGATCGCTATCTCTTTGCTTGATAGCAAGCGTTTGACGTTTGAAACAGTTCGAGAGGAACTGATTGAGGAACAAGCAAATTTAAATAAGATTGAGGCAATCGGGCGGGAGCAATTTGTTGAACAGCAAGCCAATATCAACAAAATTGATATCACCACTCAACAGCAAATTAACGAAGCCACAGCGACACGAAGCAAGACAGTTGAAACCCTGGAAGAACAGCTCAACGAGGCTAGATCAACCAGAGATCAGACAATCTCTACTCTACAACAGCAAATCAATGAAGCTAAAGCGAATTTAGAGCGCATTTCTGAAGTGCGTCCTGTTGATGTGCGAACCGCTCAAGCAGAAGTTGAAAGCGCAGCTGCAACTGTGGCAAAAGCTCAGGCAGACTTCGACCAAGCTTTTATTAAAACTCCGACGAATGGGCAAATTTTGAAAGTTCATACTCGCCCCGGAGAAACGGTTGGCAATGATGGGATTGCTGATGTCGGTCAAACTGAGCTGATGTTTGTGGTGGCAGAAATTTATGAAAGCGATATTGAGCAAGTGAAAGTTGGTCAGCCGGCTACGATTACCAGCAGTGCGATTAATGGGGAATTGCGCGGAGCTGTGGATGAAATCGGGTTGCAAATTGGCAAAAAAGATGTTCTCGATACCGATCCGGCTGCGGATGTTGATGCGAGAGTGGTTGAGGTGAAAATTCGGCTCAATCCAGAAGATAGCAAGCGAGTAGCCGGTTTAACAAATTTACAAGTCGAAGTTAAAATTTATCTCTAATTTATTTAAATGTCAGCGAAAACTGTTGAGGCAAAGCATCCGCTGATCATGAGGCCGGTTAAAGCTAACATTTTATGCGCCAATGCTTTGCCTAAAATAAAAATGCCGATTCCTTACATTTTAGTTTCCAGCCCTTAAATTATGAAAATTCCTTTAGCTTGGTTGCAACTTACCCGTGAAAAAATGCGCTTACTTGTGGCATTAGCGGGAATTGGATTTGCTGACATCTTAATGTTTATGCAGCTTGGATTTCGGGATGCACTTTTTGATAGTTCCGTGCGGGTACACAGCAATTTAGATGGAGACATTTTTTTAGTTAGCCCCCAGTCTACGACATTAACGGCCATGAAAAGCTTTCCTCAACGGCGTTTATATCAAACGCTCGCTTTTGAAGGGGTGGAATCAGTCAAGCCGGTATATTTAGACTTCGCGTTGTGGAAAAACCCTGTGGATCGCAGCACGCGGGGCATTTTCGTACTTGCCTTCGATCCAGATGATTCTGTATTTAATTTACCAGGAGTCGTAGATAATATTAACCAAGTTAAACTCACAGATAAGGTTTTATTTGATGCCGCTTCTCGTGATGAATTTGGGCCGGTTGCTGAAAAATTCAATCAGGGCGAATCCGTCACAACCGAAGTGGGAGGACGGCGAGTTGAGGTCAGAGGATTATTTGAAATGGGGGCATCTTTTGGAGCGAATGGGAATATTTTAACCAGTGATTTAAATTTTTTACGAATGTTCCCTAATAGAAAAAAGGGAATAATTGATGTCGGAATTGTTAAATTAAAACCGGCAGCCGATGTTGAGGATGTTCTTAAACAAATGAAAACCTATTTGCCGGCTGATGTGAGATATTTCTCAAAACAAGAATTTATGGCTTGGGAAAAAAAATATTGGCAAACAAGCACAACTATTGGGTTTATTTTCTCTTTGGGGACTGCAATGGGATTTATTGTCGGGATTGTAATTGTTTATCAAATTCTTTATACAGATGTTTCTGACCACTTGGCGGAGTATGCAACTCTCAAGGCAATGGGGTATAAAGACATTTACTTTTTAATTGTGGTTTTTCAAGAAGCGTTAATTCTGGCAATTTTAGGTTATATTCCTGGTTGCGCTGTGGCGATAGGCTTGTATAATTTAACTAAAAATGCAACCAGTTTACCGATGATCATGACACTTGCCAGAGCCACGACCGTGCTGATTCTGACAATGGTGATGTGTTCTGTTTCGGGTGCGATTGCTGTCCGTAAGCTGAATGCGGCTGACCCCGCTGATATTTTTTAAGTGATTTTGTTGAGGTTATATGTTAGAAAACAAGCAAATTTCATAAAAAACATTTGGACAAGAAAGCTAACTTTTTGTTTTTTTAATACTTAAATAATAAAATGATGACTCAAGAACCCGTTGTTAGCATTAAAAACCTGAATCATTATTTCGGTCAAGGGTCACTAAAAAAACAGGTTTTATATGATATTAGCCTAGAAATATATCCGGGAGAAATTGTTCTAATGACCGGCCCTTCGGGGTCGGGAAAAACGACGTTGCTAACATTACTGGGTGGATTACGATCAGCTCAAGAGGGCAGCCTGAAAGTATTTGGACAAGAACTTTGTGGTGCCGGCAAAAACAAGCTTGTGCAAGTCCGGCGAGATATTGGCTATATTTTCCAAGCTCACAACTTACTGAAATCTTTAACTGCACTCCAAAATGTGCAAATGTCCCTGGATTTACATCCAGAGATTCCTCAGCAAGAGATGAAAGTTCAAGCAATGGCGATGTTAGAAGCAGTTGGATTAAAAGAGCGAGTCAATTATTACCCAGAAAACCTCTCAGGAGGGCAAAAGCAACGGGTTGCTATAGCGCGGGCTTTAGTGAGTCATCCGAAATTAATCTTAGCAGATGAACCCACTGCAGCTTTAGACAGTAAATCCGGTCGAGATGTCGTAGAAATTATGCAAAAGTTAGCCAAAGAACAGGGCAGCACGATTTTACTGGTTACTCACGACAACCGGATTTTAGACATTGCTGATCGCATCGTTCACATGGAAGATGGATATTTAGCAAAAGATGCAGCAGCGCAGACTGCCGGCGCTCCTGCTTAAAGAAAAGTTGTATCTTCCTCCGTTTTTTAAGCTAAAAAGGTGAGGTCACGATGGAGAAATATAACCCATTTTCCTGCCATGTTCTGTTACTTGAATTAATATCAACTAACGGAATACCGTAGTCTATACGTGCGGTGAGGCGATTAGCAAATTGGAACCGTAAACCCAAGCCGGCAGAAACCAGCGTATTCGGATCAGGTGCCTCTCTGCCAGAGCTATTCCAAGTTGTACCAATATCAATAAATGGGGCAACTTGCAAAACTCCTTGCTGGTTCGGTAAACGATAAATGGGAATGCGAATTTCTGCGGAAGCAAAAGCGCCGTTATCGCTCAGTAACGCATCCTGTCGGTAACCGCGAACACTTTCGATACCGCCTAAGCCAAATTGTTCTAACGGTAAAAGTGCCCTAGATGCCATTTGGACATCACCGCGCACTAACAGCAACGTATCTGGCGCGAACTGTCTCAACCACTGCGCCTGTCCTCGCCACGCAAAGAACCTGCTGTCGGGAGGTTCTTCGTTGACGGTTGCTCTCTCGCCGATTCCTAAACTAAATTGAGAACGTGCAGCGAAGACTTGCTGAGCATCCCGCTGTGTCCAGTCCTGAAAAAAGCGAATCGCATTAATTCGGGTTTGTCCTTGCTCGTTGGCACCTGGAGAAAGCGGAAAGGGCACATTTAGCAGCGTTGTATCACTTTCTTGCCGGTTTGCGCTTAAACCCAGAGCAAATTCTCGCGTCGGAGTGAGAATTAAAGGCTGGCGCACACTAACCTCATAGTTGCGCGATCTCGCCTCGATATCGACTTGATCAAACGGAGGCTCGATAATATTGCTACTGCTTCGGCTATAGGCAAAAGTAACCGCGCCATTACGAGCATTGAAGGGTAAAGTATAGCTGCCATCAAACGCATTACTACCATCTGTATTGGTATAAGCTAAATTGAGACCATCTCCCAGCCCCAGCACATTACCTTCGTTTAAGTTTATTTGGCGTCGGAAACTTCCGACACTTGGAGTTCGGCCATTATCAAACGTAAGCTGATGACTGAAAGAATTTGCCTCCGTCACCGTTACATCTAGCAAGCTGCTACCGGCACGCGAACCGGCAGAAAGTTCGGCAGACACCGTTGCAATCAGAGGATTGAGTTGCAACAGTTGCAGGGATTCTAGCAGTTTGTTGACATTCAGGGGCCTGCGAGTAGCAATGCCGATGCGGCTGCGAATATAATCGTCGTTCAGGCGGTTAGTGCCGGCTACATTAATATCTTCTAATTCCCCTTCAACGATTTGGATGATGACGACACCTCCATCCAAAGTTTGCGGCGGAATTAGCGCCCCAGAGGTGATAAATCCTTCGTCGGTGTAAAGTTTAGTGATAGCAGAACGTGCTTGCAGCAGTTCCGCAAAGGTGAGCGCACGTCCGGTTAATTCCAACTCATCTAGTACCTGGCGTAACCTTTCATCACTGAATGCTGTATTGCCCTCAAACTCAAAGCGTTCCACCTGAATATTTCCAGGAACGTTATCTGGAACCAGTTGTTGGGGGGGTGCCGGCGTGGTGGGAGGCTGTAATAATTCTTCTGGGGGTGGCAGCAGTTCCGGGGTTGGTAGCGGTGTGGGTTCTTGCGGACGAGGAAGTGGCAACGGAACTTGAGGAGGATCAACCGGCTGCGCGAGTAGCTCCCCAGCAGTCAAGACAAAGTAGAAAGAAAAAGCAAAAAAGCAACAATAAAGAAGATTATACGCTTTGATTTCGCTTTTTATAGGATTGTTTTGTTTCAATGGCATTGGGTGAAACCTTTGGTCAGGAGCGTCTCAAAAATATATTGGCCTATTGAGTCCGCTTAACGGAAATTTTCGACACAAAATGTCAGCTAATCTTTACAAAAGTGAGACGCACCCCAAGCAGCCCTGTGCTACTGGCGAATGAATAGCTATCTAGTTTAATACAAATTTAAATTCCTTTAACTTGGTGCTGCCGGCAGAAAATGCAGTTTCTTCGGGATAGCATAACAGTAAACTCGTAAACAGCCGACAGCTTTTCCAAATATCAAAGTGCCGGTGCAGCGCTTATTAGGCGAAGGCCAGAGTCCATTAACAGATTATTATTTTGTTTAAGAAGTTTTTTTTCCTTGAGCGTTGAAGGCTCCAGAACGTCTTGGCTATGTCTAAATTTAAAAAGCTTTAGCAAAGATAAATTATTGAATCCCGGAGTTATCCCAAATTCAGTTTACCCAAACTCTTACTTGCGGACAGAGAAACTCTGTTGATGCTAGGATGAGCAGTCGCGTATCAAAACCGGCTTGACTGCGACACCGGCATCAATGCCACCGCCAATCACAACCGACCACAATCCGCACGCAACACACCGAAAGGCCCACCGACACTCAACAGCGCCGAAGTTGGCCCAGGATTAATCTGTGCCGGTCTGTCCAGTGTCTCATCGCAACTCAAACCGGCAGTTCTTGTAACCATAAAGGCTGTCCTGACTATCTAGCCTCTCAAGATAAATGAGCCAATTTCAGCCATAGCCGACACATAGCAGCAAAACTTAACACAAACAGAACAGCGAGACTTCGCCCTTCGGTAGCCGCGCTCTGATAGACTTTAACACTTGAGTAGGCTTATGAAACGACGCAAAATCAGCAGTTGGGAGGATAGTATTCGTGGAAAATACGCTCGGTCTAGAAATTATTGAAGTTGTTGAGCAAGCTGCGATCGCATCCGCCCGGTGGATGGGGAAAGGCGAGAAAAACATCGCTGACCAAGTGGCTGTAGAAGCCATGCGGGAACGGATGAACAAAATTTATATGCGAGGCCGGATCGTGATTGGCGAAGGGGAACGCGATGAAGCCCCCATGCTCTATATCGGCGAAGAAGTCGGCATTTGTACCCGCGAGGATGCTAAAGCTTATTGCAACCCCGATGAACTGATAGAGATCGACATCGCGGTTGACCCCTGCGAAGGTACTAACCTCGTTGCATACGGTCAAAACGGTTCAATGGCAGTGCTCGCCATTGCCGAAAAAGGTGGGCTGTTCGCCGCACCCGACTTCTATATGCGGAAGCTAGCCGCACCGGCAGCCGCTAAAGGCAAGGTCGATATTCGCAAGTCTGCAACCGAAAACCTCAAGATTATTGCCGAGTGCTTGCAGCGCACGGTTGAAGAACTCGTGGTCGTGGTCATGGATCGTCCCCGTCATAAAGACCTGATTAAAGAAATTCGTGACGCTGGGGCACGGGTACGCTTAATCAGCGACGGTGACGTGTCAGCGGCTCTATGCTGCGCGTTTTCTGGCACCAATATCCACGCCCTCATGGGCATCGGCGCAGCTCCTGAAGGCGTAATTTCAGCAGCAGCCATGCGCTGCTTGGGCGGGCACTTCCAAGGTCAATTGATCTACGATCCAGAAGTAGTGCAAACCGGCTTGATTGGTGAAAGCCGAGAAGGGAACCTCGCTCGCTTGAAAGAAATGGGCATTACAGACCCCGACAAGATTTATGATGCTCACGAACTCGCCTCTGGGCAAACCGTGCTGTTTGCTGCTTGCGGCATCACCCCCGGAACCCTGATGGAAGGCGTTCGCTTCTTTCACGGTGGAGCGCGGACTCAATCTCTGGTCATTTCTAGCCAATCCAAGACGGCTCGGTTTGTTGACACCATCCATATGTGGGAAGACACACAGAGGCTGCAATTGAAATAGTCACCTTGTAGGGCATGGGGGATTGGGCATAGGGCATAGGGCATGGGGGATTGGGCATAGGA
The DNA here is from genome assembly GCF_014695725.1 of Microcoleus sp. FACHB-672. NCBI lineage: Bacteria > Bacillati > Cyanobacteriota > Cyanophyceae > Oscillatoriales > Microcoleaceae > Microcoleus > Microcoleus sp. FACHB-672. The sequence goes on from NZ_JACJOU010000015.1 coordinate 423,046, forward strand.
ATAGCTAGGTGGTGATTTAGTAGTTTCCACTGCCTCTTCCCTTATCTATCGTGAGATATTCAGGCTCGTCCCATTCCCAATGCCCCATTCCCAATGCCCCATTCCCTAGCCCCTCTTCCCCATTAGCAATTAGCCATTAGCAATTAACCATTAGCAAATGAATATTGCAGTTGTAGGTCTTAGTCACAAAACAGCCTCGGTAGAAGTTCGGGAAAAACTGAGCATTCCAGAACCTCAAATTGAATCAGCCATCGCGGCTTTAAAGTCATATCCGCATATTGAAGAAATTGCCATCCTCAGCACTTGCAACCGTTTAGAAATTTATTTGGTAACAAGTGAAACTGAGCAGGGTGTGCGGGAAGTTACGCAATTTTTGTCAGAACACAGTAAGCTTCCTCTGCACCACCTACGCCAGCATTTATTCATTTTGTTGCACCAAGATTCGGTGATGCACTTGATGCGCGTAGCAGCCGGTCTTGATAGTCTGGTTTTGGGAGAAGGGCAAATTTTGGCTCAAGTCAAAAACACCCACAAACTCGGCCAGCAATACGACGGCATCGGGCGCATTCTCAACCGGCTCTTTAAGCAAGCACTCACAGCCGGCAAGCGAGTTCGCACAGAAACCAGCATCGGCACAGGTGCAGTTTCCATCAGTTCAGCGGCAGTTGAGCTAGCTCAGATGAAAGTCCAGAATTTAGCAGCTTGTCGGGTGGCGATTGTCGGTGCCGGCAAAATGTCTAAACTTTTGGTACAACATCTGGTATCAAAAGGAGCCGCTCAAATTTCAATTCTCAACCGTTCCTTGCGACGATCTGAAGAATTAGCCAGTCAGTTCCCAGACGCGCAAATACAGTTGCACCTGCTGTCAGAAATGATGCCGGTGATCGCCCAATCAGATATCGTTTTCACCAGCACATCCGCCACAGAACCACTGCTGGATCGTGCAAAACTAGAAGCATTCTTGGTTCCAAACCAGCCTTTAATGCTATTCGATATTTCCGTTCCTCGCAACGTCCATGTGGATGTGAACGAACTAGATCACGTTCAAGCATTTAATGTCGATGACTTGAAAGCCGTTGTGGCTCAAAATCAAGAAAGTCGCAGAAAAATGGCGATGGAAGCGGAAGGATTACTAGAAGAAGAAGTAGAAGCCTTTGATGTTTGGTGGCGCTCACTCGAAACCGTCCCCACCATCAACAGCCTACGGGAAAAAATCGAAACCATCCGCGAACAAGAGTTAGAAAAAGCCCTCTCACGTCTGGGTTCAGAATTTGCTGAAAGACATCAAGAAGTGATAGAAGCCATGACACGAGGCATTGTCAATAAAATTCTGCACGATCCAATGGTGCAGTTACGCGCGCAGCAAGACATTGAGGCGAGACGGCACGCAATGGAAACCTTGCGGATGCTGTTCAACCTAGAGACAGAAAGTCGCTCAAGCGAACAATATAGCTGATCCGATTTTAGATTTTGGATTTTGGATTTTAGGTCGCGATCAGTTAGTGATTATTGGTAAGCACTCAAACGTCAAAGATAACTGACAACGCAACAGGCGAGCGCAAGCCGGTAAAAAAAAGTGGAAATCGATACGGATCAACTCGCATCATTCCGCCACATGGCTGACAAATCACGGCCTACAATTTAAAATCTAAAATCTAAAATTGTTATGTTAGTTTGGTTGAGAAAACGGCGTTTTCAATTAATTAGCTTGGTGATAGGACTATGGCTAACTGTGGAGTTTGCCACCTACATTACAGCAGAAAGTTTTTGGTTTCAAGAAACTGGGTATTTAGAAGAGTTTTGGTTGCGGCAGCTAACCCGTGCAGGACTATGGTTAGTGGCGCTGTTCATCACAACCGGCTTTCTGATCGGAAATTTGGTACTCACCAGCCGGTTCAAACATCCCCAAAAAACAGAAGTTCAGAGGAGTCGAGAAGCAAATGCTCCCCTCTTCTTCTCATCCCCCCCGCTTCCCCTTTCTCCCTCACGGCTCACCTTGCCTTGGCTGCTGCCGATAGTCTTTGCCTTGGGATTGTTAATCGGGGCGCTCCTGCTTCAGTATGGCTTAGTAGCAGCTAGTTACTGGAATTGGAGCGCCGGCTTGCTTGGGGTGTCTCGCGCTCAATACTCTCAGTTGCAGCCAGAGGCGCTTTCCCAGGTGTTGCGACAACTCCCCTACCAACCCTGGCAACTACTCGGTGTTGCCGGCGTAGCGCTTGCCGTGGTACTCGTCCCTCAGTTGCTGTGGGCGAGCGCACTTCTGATGAGTTTAGGCTTTGGTTGGATACTCTCTAACAACTGGGCCAAATTTTTGCAGTTTATCTACGCCACCCCTTTTAACAATAGCGATCCCCTATTCGGTCACAATATCAGTTTCTATGTGTTTAGGCTGCCGGTGTGGGAACTGCTAGAATTTTGGCTTTTTGGGCTATTTTTTTACGCCTTACTGTCAGTTTCCCTGGTTTATTTACTTTCAGGTAACAGTCTTTCGGAAGGGCGGTTTCTAGGCTTTTCGCAACAGCAGCAGCGTCACCTGCACGGGTTAGGGGGATGCTTAATATTGCTTGTTGCTCTCAGCTATTGGCTGTCGCGCTATCGTTTGCTCTATTCAACCAGTGGCGTTACTTATGGAGCCGGTTATACCGATGTGAAGGTACTGCTGCCGGCTTATGGATTGCTGAGCTTCCTTGCTTTGCTACTCTCTATTTATCTGCTGGCGCGGACAATTTTTTGGCCTAGCGTGGCTAAGAAAAAGACAGAAACGAGAAAGCAAATACCAAGATTACCTAATTCTCAATTCTTACCTCGCACTTCCCGCTCTCCCTCACTCAATCAATACAGCCGCATACCCTATCCTCGCCCATTTCTGTTTGCCTTGGGACTTTATCTGATATTGGTCGTAGTAACCAATATTGCTCTCCCCCCAGCAGTTCAGCGCGTGCTCGTTCAACCCAACGAACTGGGACGGGAGCGTCCCTATATCCAGCACAGCATTAACTTTACTCGCCGAGCGTTCGATCTGACGAATATCGAAGTTATAACCTTCGATCCAGAAGGGAAGCTCACTTACGCAGACATTCAAGCAAACGATCTAACTATTCGTAATATCCGCGTTTGGGATCAGCGTCCGTTGTTGCAAACCAATCGGCAATTACAGCAAATCCGACTGTACTATAAGTTTCCAGATGCCGATATTGACCGCTATACGCTGAAAGCAGATCCCAACCGTAGCAAAGGCATCCCGCCGGCAGAATCGCAGAAGCGGGCGGACACAGGACAAGACAACCAAAGAGCTCAAGAAACACAGAGACAACCCATCGCCGATAGCGAAGAAACAGAAAAACGACAGGTGCTATTGGCAGCGCGGGAGTTAGACTACACAGCCGTTCCCCAGCAGGCTCAGACTTGGCTGAATAAACATCTGATTTACACGCACGGTTACGGCTTTACCCTGTCGCCGGTGAATACTGTTGGCCCTGGTGGGTTGCCAGACTACTTCGTTAAAGATATCGGAGTCGGAGAAACCACGCTACGCACCTCTAGCGAAAGAATTCGCGCCAGTATCCCCATCGCCAAACCCCGCATCTACTACGGCGAAATCACCGATACTTACGTGATGGCACCCACCAAAGTTAAGGAACTCGATTATCCGAGCGGGGATGATAATGTTTACAACACTTATGATGGTGCCGGTGGAGTGCCAATTGGTTCTTGGTGGCGTCGATTGTTGTTTGCCAAGTATCTCAACAACTGGCAGATGATGTTAACTCAAAACTTTACGCCCCAAACAAAGGTACTGTTTCGCCGCAATATTAATCGCAGGGTGCGGATGCTTGCGCCGTTTCTGCGCTATGACAAAGACCCGTATCTGGTCGTCGCCAAAGGCAATCTCGACAACAATCGTGCCGGCACCTCTTCTGCTGCTACAGCAGGCACCTCCCAGGAAAACTACCTGTACTGGATTATTGATGCCTATACAACCAGTGATCGTTATCCTTATTCAGATCCGGGTCGGTATGAATTTAACTATATTCGCAACTCCGTCAAAGTAGTCATTGATGCCTACACCGGCAGCGTCAACTTCTTCATTGCTGATCCCCAAGACCCCATTATTAAAACCTGGAATAGCATCTTTCCCAAAATGTTCAGACCGCTTAGCGAGATGCCGACTTCCCTTCGCAGTCATATCCGCTATCCCGTAGATTTTTTCGACATCCAATCTGAACAGTTGCTCAACTACCACATGACAGACTCCCAGGTGTTCTACAACCGGGAAGACCAGTGGCAAGTCCCTAATGAGATTTACGGCAACGAAACGCAGCCGGTGGAACCCTACTACCTGATTATGAAGTTGCCAACCGCCGAATTTTCAGAATTTATTCTGCTTAACCCCTTCACACCCACCAGCCGTAACAACCTCATCGCATGGCTAGCCGGTCGCTCAGACGGCCAAAATTACGGCAAACTGTTGCTCTACCAGTTCCCAAAACAGCGACTCGTCTATGGCCCAGAGCAACTTGAAGCCCGGATTAACCAAGATCCAGCCATCTCTCAGCAAATATCGCTTTGGAACCGTCAGGGTTCACGAGCTATTCAGGGAAATCTTTTAGTAATTCCGATTGAACAATCTCTGCTCTATGTTGAACCCCTCTACCTTGAAGCGGAGCAAAATAGCCTGCCCACGTTAGTCCGCGTGATTGTGGCTTACGAAAATAGAATCGCAATGGCAGAAACCGTTGAGCAGGCACTGGAAGCGATTTTTAAGGGTGAAAAAGCCACAACGCCGGTTATTCTCTCCCCCGGAGACGAAGTAACCCCACAACTGGGAACGCCTCTTACACCTCAACAGTGAGGGAAGTCCTGAGTCCTGAGTGGGCATGGAAGTGAAACAGATGGGGTTCCCACCTATTTACTCCAGAACTCTTGTGAGGATGGTTTGTTCTGTTGCCTTGGCTGACATGGCATTATTTCCCTGCCTTCCGGTTATTTCTCACTATATTTAGTTTTGGCTAATTGTCCGAGTATTAGAAGCAGATGTTCGTGTTGCGTCGTTTCCTCTTGACTTGGATCGGTAAACTTGTGAGTGTTGAAAACAACATTACTTGAGATTTGTTATGGATGCGAGTAAAGCACTCTGGCAACGCTATCAGCATTGGCTCTACTACCACGAAGGCTTAGAATTTTACGTTGATGTCAGTCGGATGCGATTTGATGACGCTTTTGTTGAGGCAAGACGGGCACAGTTTGAAAAGGCGTTTAAGAATATGGCGGATCTGGAAGGGGGGGCAATCGCTAACCCGGACGAAAACCGCATGGTGGGCCACTACTGGCTGCGAGATCCTGACTTAGCACCGGCACCGGAACTCAAGCAAGAAATTGTCGAAACCTTAGAGCAAATCGAAGCGTTTACTCAAAAAATCCACAGCGGCAGCATCCACCCTCCCGACGCCCCCAAGTTTACGGATGTGCTTTCAATTGGCATTGGGGGTTCTGCCCTTGGCCCGGAATTTGTGGCTGCAGCCCTGGCCCCAGATGTACCGCCAATGGCCATTCATTTTATCGACAATACCGATCCTGCCGGCATTGACAGTTTACTCACTCAAATCCAAGACCGGCTACCCACGACTTTAGTTTTGGTGATCTCCAAATCTGGGGGAACGCCTGACACTCGCAATGGCATGATTGAGGTGCAAAAAGCCTTTGCCAACCGGCAGCTTAACTTTGCCAAACACGCCGTCGCCATCACCGGCCACGACAGCACTTTAGACAAGTTAGCCAAGTCTGAAGGGTGGTTAACCACTTTCCCTATGCACGACTGGGTGGGAGGGCGAACCTCTGAATTGTCAGCCGTTGGGCTGCTACCAGCGGCTCTACAGGGCATTGATATCCATGCCATGCTGGCTGGGGCTAAGGAAATGGACGCTGCCACCAGAAAGCCTCAAATTAAGGGAAATCCAGCGGCTCTGTTAGCCCTATCTTGGTACTATGCCGGCAACGGAAAGGGCGAAAAAGACATGGTTGTGCTGCCCTATAAGGACAGTCTGCTCCTGTTCAGCCGGTATCTGCAACAGCTGGTTATGGAATCGCTAGGTAAAGAAAAAGACCTGGATGGTAACATTGTTCATCAAGGCATTGCAGTCTATGGCAACAAAGGCTCAACCGATCAACACGCTTATGTGCAGCAACTACGCGATGGGGTGCCAAATTTCTTCCTTACGTTTATTGAGGTCTTAGAAGACCGGCAAGGCCCATCACCAGAAGTAGAACCGGGCATCACATCGGGAGACTATCTGTGTGGCTTCCTTTTGGGCACCCGGCAAGCGCTTTACGAAAATCAGCGTGATTCAATTACCGTGACGATTCCTCAGGTAAATCCCCGCACAGTTGGTGCCTTAATTGCCCTGTACGAACGAGCCGTGAGTTTGTATGGGTTTCTGGTGAATGTTAATGCCTATCACCAACCGGGCGTAGAAGCCGGTAAAAAAGCCGCTGCAGTCATCCTCGATCTGCAGAAACGCGTATTACAAGTGCTGCAAACTGAAAGTCAACCCCTTTCCCTAGAAGCCATAGCCGACAAAGCCAATGCACCTGACCAGATCGAGGCGATTTACAAAATCCTACGCCATCTAGCGGCTAACGACCGGCAAGGCGTCAAATTGCATGGCACTCTTGGCGAACCCGCTAGTTTAAAGGTAGTTGTGACTTAGGACAGGTGTTTATTCCGCTACAGTTGACCTAGTCTAGAAGTGGAAACTCGGCTTTTTTAGATTTTGGATTTTGGATTTTGGATCAACCAAAAATTCAAAATCCAAAATTTAAAATCTAAAATCCTTATGTTTGCTGTCTGCGCCCCATGCCCTTGACAATTCTTGTTGTTGATGACGATCCAGGTACTCGTCTGGCCATCAGCCATTACCTTGAGATGTCTGGCTACTCAGTGATCACAGCTGAGAATGGTCAAGAAGCCTTGAAAATGGTTGATGAATACCAGCCGCATTTGATGGTGACAGACATCATCATGCCTCGGATGGATGGCTATCAACTGGTACGGCAAGTCCGCCAAAGGCCGGCTTTTCGCTTGTTGCCAGTTATTTTCTTAACCGCTCGTACCAATACCGAGGAACGAATTCGCGGCTACCAATTAGGGTGTGACATTTATTTGCCAAAACCCTTTGAATTGGATGAGTTGGGAGCAGTTATTCGCAATCTCTTGGAGCGATCACAGTTAATTCAATCTGAGTGGCGGTTCTCTTATCCAGATACCTTGCGCTCTCCAAATGGTTCGGTGCTGCCATCGCACCTCCCTCAAGCCGAGGCATCTGAGGCTAAGCCAATCCCCGCAACTGATAGCGAGCCGGTGCTTCCTCTCACCCAAAGAGAACAAGAAGTTTTGGATTTACTAACGGTTGGTCTTTCTAACGTTCAAATTGGCGAGTGTCTCCACCTCAGTCCCCGCACTGTGGAAAAGTACGTTAGCAGTCTTCTGAGAAAAACCTCAACCAGTAACCGAGCAGAACTGGTTCGTTTTGCAATGGAGCATCATTTAGTAAAGTAGCTAAGGGCTAATGGTTAATTGCTAATTGCCATCAATTATGAACAATTAGCAATTAGCCCTTAGCCCTTGAGTTTGATGCTTGATTGTTAATAATGTACTGTAATAGACCCTGACAGGCATCTGAAAGCAAATCAATGACATAGTTAAAGCCGTCGGAGCCACCATAATAGGGATCGGGTACTTCTTTGTCCTTATGCTGGGTGCAAAAGTCACACATCATTCTAACTTTGTCTCGATATTTGCCGGCAGGATCTAAGGAAATAATATCTCGGTAATTCTCCCCATCCATTGCCAAAATTAAATCAAATTGTTCAAAGTCTATTTTCTGAAATTGACGCGCTTCACCTAAAAATTTCATCCCCCGCTGACTGGCAGCCGCAACCATGCGCCGATCAGGTGGGTTACCAACGTGATAGCTAGCAGTGCCGGCAGACTCACAAATAATCTGCTCGCTCAAATCTGCTTCTGCAATCAGGTGGTTCATGATATTCTCGGCTGCCGGTGAACGGCAAATATTTCCAAGGCAAACGAATAAAAGTTTGTAGGGCATTCGTAAATATCTCTGGTTCTATAGATGAAAGTGTCAGTGTTGGTTTTTCCCAAGTATCTATTAACGCCCCAGAGCGGTTGCAAAAAAGCCAAAAGCAGGATGGGCTAATATCTAAAGTGCTTGGGGTCTTCAGGCTAAGTTGGGCGACGAAATTATACCATCTTATCTCTTAGATTCGAGCTAGAGCGTCATTTGCCCTGTTTTTCCATTGTTTGGAAACTTACTACAAAATGGAAGGTGCCGCGTTTGCCCGCTCGTTGTGTCTTTCCGGTTGTTGGAAAATTAGAGAATATAAAAACCCTAGCTAGAGTGTAGGCACTCGCTGCTAATCTTGACCGACCATACACAAGAGTGCGACGCTTTTGCAGGTGCGCGGCTTAGTGTACGACCCCATCGGTTTTTATAGGAAATTGCTTGATGTTTAAAAGCAAACGTGGAATTTACCAAACCCGCCGTCCATTCCCCAAACCACTAGCGATCCTCTTGTCGATCCCTGTGGCGCTCATTGTCTTAGAAATACTGCTCCGCATTTTGACGGCAATTACCGGCTTTAGTGATGAATTGGCCGGTTATGAAGCTGAACGTAAAATAGTCACTGCGTATCGGCTCAAATTTCTCAACCAAGCACAAGTCCCCTATGATGGACTCTCGAATAGGGGATCTTTGATCGCTCAAGGAAATGAGCTGCTCGGTTACAAACTTGCGAAGAACCAACAGAGCGATTTTTGGCGCATTAATGAGCAAGGCTTTCGGGCTGATGAGCCGGTGGCATTACAAAAGCCTCCGGGTGAAATTAGAATATTTGTTTTAGGGGGAGCTGCGGCTTTTGGCTACCTCAGTTTAAACAATCAAACGACCTTGGCCGGCCAACTTGAACAGCGTCTAAACCAACAGACAGGGAAGCAACAGCCCAACTCAGAGAAAACTCCCTCGGAAAACGAACAAGGGGATACATCGGCTTCTTCCGTCCCAATACGGCAGGGTCAGTATCGCGTCATTAATGCTGGCGTACCGGGTTATACCTCAGGTAATGAAGCCGTTCAATTAGCCCTCGATATTTTGGCCTACAAACCCGATCTAATCTTGGTTTTGAATGGATATGAAGACTTGATGTTACCCAGCACCCAGCAAGGCGCTGATATTCCTGGCGTACAGACCTTCCTGCAAAATGCTTCCACTCATTTCTCAGCCTCTGTAACTCAGGGATGGCAAAATTGGATCACTCAAAGTTATCTCCTTAAAGGAGTCCAATACTGGATCTTGCGGCCCCATGAAGCTCCGCTTAAAAACTACGCCAACCAATTGAGTCTAGTTGCCGACAATTCTGTACTTCCTCCAGCCAAACACTTAGCCGGTGATACTGAGGAACTGCAACGTCGGGTGGGCCGGTACCGGCATCATCTCCAGCAAATGGCTCGTCTAACGGCAGCCGCGAATGTTCCGTTAATTGTGGCGGTTCAGCCGGAAATTACGGGCCGGGGGCAAAATAATCCCATTCCCGACGAGCGGGAGATTTTAGATCAGCTAGGAAAATCCTACGCTCAAGGCGTGGAAGCAGGATTTTCACAGTTAGGGGCAGTTGTTAAGGATGTAGAGCGAGAATTTCCCAAGAATGTGACGGCGCTGAACCTCTACAATTTCTATGCAGACTTTCGCGATCCAGCTTTTCAGGATGCGGTTCATTTGTCCGATGTTGCCAATACAGAACTTGCCAACCGCCTATCTGAGAGCGTCAGTAAGGCGTTGCAAACACAGACGAAACCCCAAAATTAGCCCAGTGAAGTAGGCTAGGGGCAACAGGAGCGGGAAATGCTGTTAATAGCAACACTAGGCGCTCGGTATTTCTACCGGCTGAGCGCAGGTTTGATGGTAGATTAGGGTGCGGGTTTGACTCATCGCTCAGCCAGCGCAAGGACGGTTGGGCAAATGAGAACTGCTGGCGAGTCAGAGAAGATATCTCAGGGTGAGTCTCGCCAGCGATGTGAGCCGGATTATATAACCACTTCCAGACTAGAAACGTGATTGATGCCTTGGCAAGCGCGAAGAGACTTGTTACAGACCAGGCAGATTAAGTCCCCCTGTCAACTCTTCCATGCGCTCTCGCATGGTTGTCGTGGATTTGTTGTAGGCATCTTGCATCGCGATGGTGACAAGTTCAGACACAACATCTGCGCCTTCACCCAGAGCATCCGGTGAAATCACCACCCCACGGGGTTCTTGATTTCCACTCACAATAACTTTGACCAAACCGCCGCCGGCTTGTCCCTCGATTTCCATTTGATCGAGTTCTTCTTGGAGCTTTTTAGCTCCTTCTTGTACCTGCTGGGCTTTTTTAAAAGCTTCGGTCAGCTCTTTCATTTTCCCCAGACCGAAGCCAAATCCCTGTCCTTTTGACATAATTTCTAAACTCTGAATGGATTAGGGTTGCATTTGACAGACTGCCGTTTCAGCGCTTTGCGCTTGAGCGGGCAGACAAAGAGGTCAATTTGAATGCTGTCACTACAGACTTCTTGTTGTCAGGCATTCAATTGCTCGCGCACTTTGACTTTTACGCCGGCAGATGAAGATCCACAAAGGCGTGGACTGGCTGCTTCAATTGACAAGAAGCCCCAGCCAAAGAGCCGGTGATTGCTCCAGATACTCATGTTATCAACTGTGACGCCTGATAGGAGCGCGACCCGTCAAAAGAAAGTGAAAAGTTAAAAGTGGGTAGGGTCGCCCCCACTCACTCAGATGGCGTAGATATCCGACTTGCCGCTCACTAAATCGGTTGAAATTCTCCGAGTATTTTAACTTCTGGTTCTAAACACAAAGACCAACGCTGTTCCACCTGCTCCTGAACGTAACGGATCAGTTGGAATATCTCATTTGCGGTGGCTCCGCCACAGTTAAGAATAAAATTAGCATGGCGCTGGGCGACTTGAGCGCCTCCAATTTGATATCCTTTCAGACCGGCTTGCTCAATTAACCAAGCGGCTTTGAGGGGATTGGGATTGCGAAAAACACTGCCACAGCTAGGCAAATGGTAGGGTTGAGTGGTTTGTCGTTCCTTGAGATGTTGCGCCGTTATCGCCATCACCTTTGCCGGCTCTGCTCCAGGCCGCAGTTGAAACGTCGCTTGGCTAACTAAGCGATCGCCGCCTTGGAGTTGGGAACTGCGGTAGCTATAGCCTAGGTCTGGGGCGGTGAGAATGTCTACTGTGCCGCTCGGCGAAAAGACATGAGCGTTCACTAAAATCTCGGCAGTACAGCCGCCGTGGGCACCGGCATTCATCACCACAGCCCCCCCAACGGTGCCAGGAATTCCCACCGCCCACTCTAGCCCTTCCCAGCCCCGCTCTGCAGCTTGCCAAGCAAGGCGAACAAGTGGTTCGCCGGCTGCAGCGGTCACTTGGCCGGTTTCTGCATCAAAGTGAGAGTGGCGCAGGTGGCGAGTGCAAATCACTAAGCCGTCTAGGCCGTGATCGCTCACCAATAAATTAGAACCGGCACCCAACAAAGTAATGGGCACACCTTCAGCAACCGCCCACTCGAAACTTGCTTGCAAGTCGTCCAAGTGGCGGGGCGCAATGTACCATTCAGCAGGGCCGCCTACGCGAAAGGAGGTTAGAGTTGCCAGGGAAACTTGAGACTTAATTTGACAATTCGTTCCTGGCAGGGAAATTGGCGAATCTGGTTTCAAAAAATTGGCCTCGGGAGTGGCAGTCACACTAGCAGTTTTGAAAACACTAGGAGGATCATAGGAAAGAGTCATGATAATTTAGGTGCTTAAATTCCTATAGACCTACATTCTGAAAGCGGGTAAACAAGCGTTTTTTTTGCTTGTATCAGGGCGCAAGAAACGGATGTTTCAGCAGCTCAGGCGCGACGGTGCGCTTCGTGAGACCGTTCCTGCTCTGACTTTTCATAAAAAGTCATGACCTCTGGAATGATCTGATTTAGATTACCCGCTCCCAGAAATAAGGCAACATCGCCGGGGAGGAGCGTTTCTGTGAGAAACGCACAAACTGACTGTAAAGACGGTTGATAGTGTACCTGATGATGGTAAGTGGCAATTAAATCGGCAACTTGCTGACCGCTCACTTGCCCTAAGTCTGGTTCACCGGCGCTATAGATATTCGTAAGAACAACGATATCGGCATCGCTAAAAGACTGAGCGAATTCTTGCAAGAAGGTGAGGGTGCGGCTGTAGCGGTGGGGTTGAAAGATCGCCACAACCCGTCCGTTCGATTTGCCATTATGGTTTTTGGTGGAACTGGCTTCGCGATCCTTTGCTCGCAGACTCGCTGCTGCTAAGGTGACGCGGAGTTCGCTAGGGTGGTGGGCGTAGTCATCGACAAATAAAATGTCGTTGTGTTCGCCTCGAACTTCAAAACGACGCCGTGCTCCTTCAAACGTGGCGACCGCACCGGCGATCGCGGCAAAGTCTAACCCTAATAACCGACCGACTGCGACCGCTGCCAGGGCGTTGCTGAGGTTATGCCGGCCTAGCAATTTCAAGTTCAGCTGCCCCAAGATTTCCCCGCGTTCCCACACTCTGGCCGTGGTGCCATCTGCGCGGGTGGCAATACAATCAACGGTATAGTCAGCTCCTGTCTCTGGCTCTAAGCTATAGCTAATTTTTGGTTTTAGGTTATCTCTTACCGTGAGGCAGTCAATACAGCCCACTAAGGTTTGGCAGCGCCCCTCAAAAATTTTGAAGGTGGCTATTACTTCATCGAGGCTGGCGTAGTGATCTGGGTGATCGAGTTCGATATTTGTCACAACGCCGATTTGGGCTGAAAGCTTGACGAGAGAACCGTCTGATTCGTCTGCTTCTGCAACTAAATACGGCCCTTCTCCCAGTCGGGCGTTGCCTTCCCACGCTTTGACTTCTCCGCCCACCACGATGGTTGGATCTAAACCGGCCTGCATCAGCACGTACCCGATCAAGCTACTTGTTGTTGTTTTCCCGTGGGTGCCGGCTACAGCAATGCTTTGGTACTCTTTGATCAGGGCTGCCAGTAAATCTGAGCGGTGGAAAATCGGACACCCCAAGTCAATCGCCGCTTGATATTCGGCGTTGCCTGAGTGAATTGCTGTTGAGCAGATTACTTGGGGTAAGTTTGCCGGCGGCTTGCCAACCTTTGATGTGCTCTCCAGCGTTGTGGTTGCTGCTGCCGCGCCCTGCTTAGAACTCTCGCTCACACCGGCAGGTGCAAACGTTGCTCCAGTTTGATCGCTTGCCGGCTGAAAAAATTCTAAATTACTTGCGTCTTGACGCCAAAAAATATGAGCGCCAGTTTCCTGCAACCGTTGAGTAATATGGCTAGATTTAAGATCCGAGCCATATACGGGCAGCTGACGCTTAGCTAGAATATAAGCGAGGGCTGACATTCCTATTCCGCCGATTCCGATGAAATGGAATGGCCTGCCGCTGAAATCTACAGAACTCAGCATTTTTAGCTCCTTACACACCACACCACGCCAATAACACGCGATATCATATCAGGAATTCCTTTTTCCCGATACAACCCGGGATAGATTTAGAGAAGTCCCAAAGTTTCGTTTCTCACTTTAGAGCAATGACGGCACAGATGATCTAGCTCTGAGACGCTCATTTGTCTATAGCGAGTGTATTTATCTTGACTGTTTAACTTACATCTGTTGTCCTAGCATTTCCTGAAAAAACAATGATGCCAATAGCATCAGAAATCAGGAACTTGGATTTCTTCAAAAGCGGTATTGGTGGCTTCTGAGAAACAACTGTCAGATATCAGCGCTACTAAAGTTATAAATCTGAGTATTTGAGAGGTATCCGGACGAGCCGGTAATCTAGAGGTTATTTTCGTCACAGGGAGGGAAAATGGCTATATTTATCAAACGCTTTGGCGAAATCCAGCGTTCGAGACTGCGGTGATGAAGGGTGGTTGTGAAGGTTTAGGTACGCAGAAAGTCGCAGTTTTTGGCGGCACCTTCGATCCAGTTCATTTAGGGCATCTGTTAATTGCCCAGACTGCCTCGAGTCAGATGGATCTTGATCGGGTGATTTGGGTTCCCACTCGCTACCCTCCCCATAAATGTTCACAATCATTGGTTGAGTTTGAGCATCGCTTGGAAATGGTGCGGCAGGCAATCGCAGATAATCCGGCGTTTGTTGTTTCGCCGGTAGAAATTAATCGCACCGGCTCTTCGTATGCTATCCAAACTTTCATTGAGCTTCAGGCACTCTATCCTGCGATTCAATGGTACTGGATTGTTGGGGCGGACGCATTCCAAACACTGCCCAAATGGCAATGCCGGGACATTCTAGCTGCGTCTGTTGAGTGGTTGGTAGCACCCCGACTGATGCGAGGGAGTGCTGCTGGAGAGGTCGGTGAGACCGGCTGGAGCGATGGGATTTACTTGGAGACTCAGATACTTTGCCAACAAGTGGCCAATCATCTGGCTCATACGTCTATGCCGGTGCGCTGGCAAGTTCTGCAATCGCCTTTGGTGGCAGTCTCGTCAAGTTTGATTCGTCAGTTTTGCCGCGAACACCGCTCAATCCGTTACTTAGTGCCGGAAGCGGTCAGAATTTACATTGAAGCGGAAAACCTTTATCAGTCCGAAGTTGATCGTTAATTATTCATTCGGATAATATGCCAAGCATTACTGAGGTAAATTCGTTTTATCTATTGATTACGCTTGAGTAATTTTTTATCGTTAAAAATTCATAGCCGCTAAAAATGCATTGATCTCGGTTGGGCCTGCTGGGAGTGCCGGCCAACCAAAATAGCCTGAGCTGTGCGCCCTAGCCAAGTTAAAACCGACCACTTCTTGTTTAAAAAGATGGAGAGCATAGAGGGTACTCTTTTGTGGTATCTTCAACACCAAGTCCCAAAATATAGGCTGGGGCGAACTAGGTATCTATTAAGAAAACAAAGGGGCAAGACGCAGTGATTAGAGTCGCGATCAACGGGTTTGGACGCATCGGACGTAACTTCATGCGCTGCTGGATTGGCAGAACCAACAGCCAACTTGAAGTCGTTGCTATCAACGACACTTCTGACCCAAAAACCAACGCTCACTTGCTGAAATACGACACGATGTTGGGCAAGTTGGACGCCGATATTAGTGCCGATGACAACTCCATTACCGTCAACGGTCATACAGTTAAATGTGTATCAGATCGCAACCCTTTAAACTTGCCCTGGGCTGAATGGGGAATTGACTTGATCATTGAAGCGACCGGCGTGTTTATTGACAATGCCGGTGCCTCGAAGCACATAGAAGCTGGAGCTAAGAAGGTACTGATTACAGCGCCGGGGAAAGGCTCAGACATCGGCACCTATGTGATGGGCGTCAATGACAACGAATACGAACACGATAAGTTCAACGTCCTGAGCAATGCCAGTTGTACAACCAACTGCTTGGCACCTGTGGTCAAGGTGTTGCACGAGAACTTCAATATTATCAAAGGGACGATGACCACCACCCACAGCTATACCGGGGATCAGCGGCTGCTAGATGCTAGCCACCGGGATGTGCGACGTGCACGGGCTGCGGCAATGAACATTGTGCCTACCACCACCGGCGCTGCGAAAGCGGTTGCTTTGGTAATTCCAGAAATGAAGGGCAAGCTGAATGGCATTGCTCTGCGAGTGCCAACACCGAACGTGTCGGTTGTGGATTTGGTGGCTCAAGTTGAGAAACGGACGTTCGCTGAAGAAGTCAATGAAGCGCTGCAACACGCGGCACAAGGTCAACTCAAAGGCATTTTGGAATACAGCGATCTCCCCCTGGTTTCTTGTGACTATAAAGGGAATGATGCTTCTTCCATCGTGGATGCTAGCCTGACAATGGTCATGGATGGCGACATGGTGAAGGTTATTGCCTGGTATGACAACGAGTGGGGCTACAGCCAACGCGTTGTCGATCTCGCTGAATTGGTCGCTCAGAAGTGGGTTGCTTAGGAAGTTGGATGCCGGATTTAAATTTTTAAACCGTTGATTCCGTAAGTGAAACTTAAATGACGAGCGTAGCACATTCAAGTTTCACCTACGTCCGCAGATAAACGCAGATATTTCTAAATGTGGTTAAATATCTGCGTTTCTGTTTATTCGGGTTCGTAAAAATTTAAAATTAGAAATGTTTAAATCCTTGGTTAAGAGTCAGTTGCTGAGCGGGATAAATACCGGCATTGTCTATTAGCCAAACACCAGCTTGTGAAGAAATTGTTCCGACAATAGCTGCACCGGCACCCAATTGATTTAGCAATTTCTGAGCAACTGCTGCCGGCAGGCAAAGCACGAGTTCAAAGTCTTCTCCGCCATATAACGCCCATTCTAAGGCGCGATCTGCCGGCACGAGTTGGTTTAGTGCCGGCGGGATGGGAATACTGTTGCGTTCAATTGTCGCGCCAACTGCACTGGCTTGACAGAGTTGCACGATAGCATCTGCTAATCCATCGCTGCTATCCATGCCAGCTACAGGGATTGGAGATTCTTGACCAAAAATTTCCCAAAGTAGCGGCAATACATCTAATCTGGGTTTGGGGCGCTGGTGAGCGAGTGTGAGGCTGTCTCGCTCAGCCGACTGAAGATTTTGACCAAATTCTGGGTGCAGTAATAATTCTAAACCGGCCCGGGAGGCTCCGTGGCAGCCGGTGACGATAATGGCATCTCCAGGTTGCGCTGCACCACGGCGGATGATCCGATTCGGGTAAGCTTGACCAAAGGCGGTGATCGAGAGAGTAATTATCGGGGAACGGACAATATCGCCGCCGACGATGGGGGTGTTGTGCTGGTGCAGGCAGCTCTGCATTCCGTGATAAAGTCTTTCAACCCAACTGACGGGGGTGGTGCCGGTGATGCCTAAACCCACCGTAATCCCTGCCGGTTGTGCTCCCATTGCTGCGAGATCCGATAAATTAGCCGCAGCAGCACGCCAGCCGGCATCTTCTGGGGATGTTGTACCTTCGCTAAAATGAACGCCATCTACCAACATATCGGTTGTTATTACTAACTGTTGTGCCGGTAACAAATTCATTACCGCCGCATCATCTCCCACCATATCTGGAGGACAGAATTTGTGTA
This sequence comes from Microcoleus sp. FACHB-672, assembly GCF_014695725.1. Classification (NCBI taxonomy): domain Bacteria; kingdom Bacillati; phylum Cyanobacteriota; class Cyanophyceae; order Oscillatoriales; family Microcoleaceae; genus Microcoleus; species Microcoleus sp. FACHB-672. The sequence goes on from NZ_JACJOU010000015.1 coordinate 440,207, forward strand.
ATCGTTTTAAGAGTCCCTGTTCTCCAATATCTTGAACTTGTAAGGACGGGGGATTATCGGTCACGAGTTTTTACAACAATGCCGGTTTAATATTCTTGAATATTATTTTACTGTATTAAGTATATGTTAGATTGATTTCAACATGACTTTTATCTCAATTAAAAACAAAATTTCTTGAATCAGCTATATTTAGAATGGGCGATTAAATAAAATCATTGAATAAGCAAAATCCAGATTAAACAAGCCAAAATTAGCTCAGTTAGAGGCTCTCACTATGCAACTTACAACGGAACAAATAATTTACCCATCCAGTGACGATAAGCCAATGGCAGATAGTACAATTCAGTACAGATGGATTACCCAAATAAAGGGCGGCTGTGACGCAATCTTTAAAGATGACCCAAATGTATTTGTAGCCGGCGATCTATTTTGGTATCCGGTAGAGGGAAATTCCAACATCTGCCAAGCCCCTGATGTAATGGTGGTGTTTGGTAGAGGCAAAAGTGATCGTAAATCTTACAGACAGTGGCACGAAGAAAATATTACTCCCCAAGTCATCTTTGAAGTGCGCTCAGAAAGCGACAGTCAGACAAAGATGGATAAAAAGTTAGTATTTTATAACCGCTATGGAGTCGAAGAATATTACTTGTATGATCCAGCGGATAAAGATTTGAGGGGATGGCGGCGCACGGACGGATTATTAGATGTTATTGATCCGATGATCGGCTGGGTTTCTCCTCGTTTGGGGGTGCGGTTTGAGTTGGGTGATGAGGGGTTGGAACTTTACGCACCTAATGGGGAAAAGTTTGTTGATTATCTGGAGTTATATCAGCAAAGAGAGCAGGAACGACAGGAGAAGGAATTAGCGCAACAACGAGCGGAACGATTAGCCGCGCAGTTAAGAGCGGCAGGAATTGAACCGGAGGCGTGAATTGTTAATTGCTGTAATATTTCAAGCGATTTGTATATCGGCATCTTCTGAAGTGGGAAGGGTGCCGATTTTTACTTGGATGGGGCTTTGTTACGTTATTTGAAGAGAAGCGCAAGTATAGCGGTAGGGTAAGTGTCTAATTAGCTAAAAAATTGCGGAAAATACGGATTATTTGCCAACCTACAAAGCGTTACCCTGAAAGCAAATCCAAGGTTATACGCTTTTTTTATGACACAACCAAATTTCTGGCAATCACTGACAAAAACAGCGACAGGGTTTGGAGAAACAATTAGTAACGCTGCCGCACAAGCAACACAAGCGGCAACAGATACGGCAGCCAAAGCCGGCGAAGCGATTAGCAGTGCGGCATCAGGCACAGCAGCCAAAGCCGGTGAAGCCATTGGCAGTGCGGCATCAGGCACAGCAGCCAAAGCCGGCGAAGCCATTGGCAGTGCGGCATCAGGAGCATCGATAGCTGTAGCAAAAACCGCAGCGAAAGCTGGCGAAGCTATCAGCAATGGGGCATCAGGGGCAACCGTAGCGGCAACGGAAACCGCACTCAAGGCAAAAGGATTTTTCAGCAGTGCGGCATCAGGAGCAACTGCGGCGGCAACAGAGAAAGCAGCCAAAGCCGGCGAAGCCATTGGCAGCGCGGTATCAGAGGCAAGTCAAGCCGTCGTTGGGAAATCTTTAGGAGTAAGTGGAGTCGTTGCCGGCGCTGCCTCTGGTGCCGGTAAAGCAGTTGTGGGGAAAGCGACGGAAGTTGGCGGTGCAATCGCTAACACTGCATCCAAAGCCGGTCAAACTGTTGCTAAAAAAGCGACAAATGCAGCTGCACCTATTATGGATGCTACTGGAAAAAAAATTCAAAATGCTAAAAACGTAACAACTGATTGGCTAATTCGCTTCATAGATAAAGTGGATGTTCCTAAAGCCGAAGCTGAAGTGAGACAGCTACAGCAGCAGTATCCTAACGAAGAACCAAGAAAAATTGCTCATCGTTTGATGGTAGATAAAACGGTGCTTGCAGCCGGCTCAGGTTTGGCTAGCAACTTAGTGCCAGGAGCAGCACTGGCAATGGCAGGCGTTGATTTGGCAGCGATGACTGCTCTTTCAGCAGAATTGATTTATCAGATCGCTGCTGCTTATGGGCAGGATTTGCAATCGAGCGCTCGCAAAGGCGAAGTTATCACAATCTTCACTTTGTCTATGAGTGGAACTTTAGCGCTTGAAGCCGGCTTGGGCTGGTTGGGAAACGTGCCGGTGGCTGGTGCAATGATTGGTGCAAGCACGAATGCAGCAATGATCTACGCACTTGGATATGGGGCTTGTCGTTTTTATGAAGCCAAGAAGCGAAATTCATTGATTTTGGAAGGTACTGTCGTAGATTGTCAGGTTGAGGGTGAGAAATATTTAGAACGTACAATCTCGCAAGAAGTGATAGTTGAGACTGAGAAATATTTAGAAGGTGCAATCTCGCAGGAAGTGATCATGGATCAAATTTTGATTCATGTTTTTTTAGCCGGCAATCCAGATAAAACAGGGGAAGAACTGTTGCCAGAACTGCAAATTTTGAATCTCAGCCCTGCATCATTAGAAGCAATTACGGCTAACATCCAATCTCCACCCTCGTTAGAAACCTTACTTGCTCAAATCAATAGTGATTTTGCAGTGCCACTGCTCGTTCAATGTCAAAAAATAGCTCAGTTAGATGGAGTAGTAACCCCGGAAGAAACGCAAGTCATAGAAACTATTATCAATAAGTTTGGGATTAATATTAATAATGAGGTCAAATAAAAAATCTGTAAATATCAGGACATTTTATGTTTAAGAATTCTAGCTTTTTTGATTAAAGAGGTTGTCAATGAAATTCGCCTTAGTTTACTGAATTCTAGAATTATTCACAAAATCCCCCTTGATGAAAAAAAATCAATCACTTGAATCTCTGAGCTAACTTATTTAGTTACATTTTAAACTTTTTACCTCTACCACTTATGACACAGCAAAACTTTTGGAAATCACTCTCAAACACAGCGACAGGGTTGGGAGAAACGATTAGTAACGCTGCTGCACAAGCAACGCAAGCCGCAACAGAGACAGCAGCCAAAGCCGGCGAAGCGATTAGCACCGGCGCATCAGAGGCAACTGTAGCGGCAACGCAAACTGCAGCCAAGGCAAAAGAAGCAATTAGCACTGCGGCATCAGGGGCATCTCAAGCTGCAACAGACAAAGCAGCCAAAGCCGGTGAAGCTATTGGCAGAGCGGCATCAGGGGCAACTGTAGCAGCAACGCAAACTAGAGCCAAAGCCGGTGAAGTCATTGGCAGAGCGGCATCAGGGGCAACTATAGCAGCAACGCAAACTGCAGCTAAGGCAAAAGAAGCAATTAGCACTGCCGCATCACAGACAACTCAAGCCGTAGCAGAAATAGCCAATGGAGGCAGTAAGCCAACTAATCAAGTTTTAGACTTTACCAAATTACCTGAAAGTGAGCGTATCGCTTTTTATGGTGCGCTTTTTGCAATGGCGAATGCTGACGGTTCCCTTGACAAAGAGGAGATGGAACTCATCTTTGGAATTATGGATCTAGAGGGGATGTCTGAGCCGGCAAAACGCCTAGTGCAATGCTATATTATTGAGCCGCCGGCATTAAATGACTGCTTAAAAACCCTATCAAATGCCGATGAAAACCTTCGCTTTAGCTTGATGGTTAACCTCATCGACACGGCTTGGGCTAATGATGAACTTGATCCTAATGAGGAAAAAGCAATTCAACTCGCACAGCAGGAGTTACGAATTACAAATGAACAAGTGAAAGCCATTGAAAAGTTTATCCAAGAACTGAAAAAAATCCGCGCTCGTGGTTTAGATGATAACCAAGCGGCGGATGCAATAAAAACTGCGGCTGCCGGCTTATCTGCTGTCGGTATTCCCATTGCTGCCGTTTATCTTTGCGGATCAGTCATTGGATTAAGTGCAGCAGGAATTAGCTCTGGATTAGCAGCATTAGGTGCATTCGTCGGAGTGGGGGGAATGGTTCCCGGTATTGGTGTTGCGGTTCTTTTGGGTACAGGTATATTTATGGGTGTATCCCACTTGCTCGATACAGGCGACAAACAGAAAAAAGCGCAATTCCAAGCCGAGAAAGAACGCAAAGCTCAACTGGTGATTAGAAACCTTCAAGAAACACTGAATGGGGTTATGGAAAAAATTGAAGAGTTACAGAAAGCCGCTGCTGATGCCGAGACGAACCGGGAAGCGATTCGGATTTTAACTGAAAAGATGCGTTACTTACAGCAGTTAGTGGCGAAGCGCAAACAGGCAGGAGTTTAAGATGATTTCAGAGCGCTTTGCTGCTGAATTAAATGCAGTGCTGCACACACAAAATCGCATTCTGCAACAGCTTAAGGCTGTGGTGTCAGATGTCGAAATAAAACTCGCAGATGTTTCTAATCAAGCTCAACAAATCCAAGAGCTTGAGAAGATAATGGCAGAACTGGAAGCATCTGTTGAGTTCCTTGACGAAGATGATTTGAGTGATTTTAACCCTAATGAAATTCTGCGTTTATACGAGGATCGGCGTGCTGCTATTTCTCAAGATTTAATCAAAATTGGCTTCAAAGATTGGGAGAGTTTTGTTAAACAGTGCCAAATTTCCTCACTTCAGTATGAATGCAATAAGGAAGCCGGTTTTCAAAATATTTCTTTAGCACCTTACGAAGCACTGCTAACAGAACAAGACTTCAAAAAACTTCGAGCTGAATCCTATCAGGCTCAGTACGCTTGGGATAAGTGGGATTATATTTTTGTGGGTGCAAGTGGTGTTTTGGCATCACTAACAGACTGTCTATTAGTCAAAATTCCGGCAACCATAAACACTGAGGAATACAGTGGACAAATCGGGAGTCCGATCACTGCATGGGTTAAGCAATATGATATCAAAAAATCGGATGACTGGTTTGCTCACTGGGCCAGATCCCTTGAGAAAACTTGCAAAGTTCCTTACGATAATCAAAAACTTATCGACGGAATGTATGCCAAATCGCACCGCTTTCAATCATTAGGACACGATCCGGTTTTGGGATTTGTGTTTGGTGTGCTTGATATCATGCGGGGAACGATCACCGGCTTTTCTTATGATAAACTCAGTAGCCTTCACAATTTCGAGATTAAAGGTGTGCCGGCAAGTGAAACTGTCGGATTAATTGAAGCGATTTTGCGACAAATTGGGCACTTGATTTCTGATGTAGCGACTCCGATGGGATTGCCGGCTCCTTTTATGACACTAATTCAAGGAATCAACATCGGCAGCTTTGGAGAGAAAAATCGGACGGCGGGGGAAGTGGCGCGATGGATGTATTTGAATGGCTATGATTTTCGACATTTCTTAGTATCTGGAATCACGCCGGCAGTGATCGAGATAGTTCTGAGAGCATTCATTATGCTAAGGCACTATTCTGAATACGGGGAGACTAAATTTACTTTAGCTTCTCACCCAAAGTATAGAGCAATGCTGTTAGCCGCTCATGGAATTGCTGCCTTGGGAAATGCCGGCAAGATTGCACTGATGCAAGGGAATCCTCTAGCGATTAACTCTGCACAATGGATAGCTTTATTTCGTTACCTCATCCCCAGCATTAAATATTGGGTATTTGATCAACACCGGCTTGGGATAGAAGAGATGGAACAAGTTGACGATGCAGGTTGGGATGAATTGATGCAAAATAGTGATAAATTACTTGAAATGGTTGCTAAAATTGAAGGAAATAATATTTGTTTAGGAACTGTACCAATTTTATCTAAAACCTAGCCTATCAAAAGCATTAATTTCTAATTTATTTGATTTAAATGTACGTTGTTTTTACTTCGGAAGGGAAGGGATATTAATAAATTTATATTGAGTTAAGCCAGCATAATTTCCAATATAATTTTAGCCTAGGTGGAAGAGAACCGATTTTTCCACCCGCACTAATCAAAGTTACTAAAAAAGCCCTTCAAAAGCGAATGTACTAATTATTTCCAGGAAGGCGCAGTTTAGGAAATCGATAATAGGTATTTCCATCATCATCAACTTCTAAAGTTGCCGAAAACACCTTAGCTTGGCGTTCCAAATACTGCCTGGATAGATCAGCTTCTACTCTAGCACCGGCAGCCAACTGAATCAGAGAAACTTCGCCATTTTGAGCTTCTAACAAATGGTAAAAGGTATTCTCTAATCGCTGCTGTTGCTGACTAACCTTAACAGAATTGACAATTCCAATGCCTATCAACACACCTATACTAATGATAAACGCGAACTCAATAAGTATCATAAACTAACATCCTATTAATAAATCTCTTGAAAAAATCAACCAGATGCCATTAATCCTTTATCCTAACCAATAACCATTCTGTATTCATCTGTAGTTATCTGTGGTTAAAAATCTTCCCAATAAATCTAATCAAAAGAAAAAACTATTAATCTACGACGCCTAATAAAATAGCCGGCAGCAGAATAAAAACAATAATAGAGCCGGCCAATCCCAAGCAGATGTAAATGAAGCATTCGGAGCAATCGATTACGGATTAAACTCAAGATTGATTACCCGAATGCTTGACTTCTACTAAGCTTGCGGTTGAACTAAATTTTCTCCGCCTTGAATAACCTTGGCAGATAGAATTTTGTCTTCCGCCTTCAACTTCTCTAGAACTTCCTTACCCTCAATAACATAGCCAAAGACAGCATAACGACCATCTAGCAAATTGAGACCGGCAGGCGTTAGTTCAGGTTCAAATAAGAAAAAGAAAAACTGAGAAGATCCACCATCCACTTCAGTTTCAGGACGCGCCATTGCCACCGTACCATAGGCAGAGAAAGGAAGCACCGGCTGATCACGATAGCGACCGGCTTGTTCCAAAGTAATGCCATAGGTCGGTTCTTGATCGCCTCTGACAAGAATTTCTAGAGGAACATTGCGGGATTTTTTAGAAGTTGGGTCAATAAAACCCACTTCCGGGCCGGGTGGATCACCGGCTTGCAGCACATAGGATTCTTCCGAACGAACAAATTCCAAGCCGTCGTAAAAACCACGCTGAACAAGATCGACAAAATTGCCGGCGGTAACGGGTGCACTGTAGCCGTCTGCAACGAGCGTAATCTTACCTTTGTCCGTCACGACTTCCACCGTGGCGCGTCCCTTAAGTTGGGGCAAGTTGCTATACTGCGCCGGCACCTCAAAGGGATATTCTCCCACCATTAACGCTTGAAGCTGGCCAACCAGATTGAGCATTTCAGAGCGCTTGATCCAAATTTGTTCTTTATCCTTGGCTTCGGTGGCGGCTCTCATAGTGGCCAAACCTTCTTTGAGCTGAGCGATTAAAGCTTCCGCTTCGGGTTGTTTCGCTTCTGCAACACTGGCAAGCAGCTCTGATTGACGATTCACAATTCTTTCTGCTGTGCTAATGTCGCTCGTAACCCCACCCCAGCGCCGTTTTGCCCGCAGTTGGGTTGAGATATCTTCCAAAGAGGTCTGAAGTTTTCGCACCGACTCATTCTCAATCGGCAAAGCATATCGCAACAATGCTCTGCCATCGGTAATTGCATTTCCTGCCGGCAAGCCATAGTCACGGTTAGCAGCGGCGCTCAATCCTAGAGATAGAGTGAGCAACAGCGCGATCGTGCCGGTTTTTAGCCAGCGTTTGAATCCATCCATCATTACTTTGCTCAAGTGATGCATTAGTCTGAAGAAAAGCTTCTTCGAGCGGTTTGCAGAGTTAGGCGGCAAAAATGTTCTTGCCTTAACCATATTGCCACAGCGCTGCCGGCGGGGCGCGTTAATCCCCAACTGACTTTTGTCCGACTCGTCCCAGCCGCAGGTCAGCAAGGGGTCACGCTCGCGGTAAAATAAAATGCCGATTGTTCTGCCCGAGAAAGATTCATGATCTCCAGTAACGACTTTCGCCCCGGTGTCACGATTGTATTAGATGATAACGTTTGGCGGGTGGTGGAATTCCTGCACGTTAAACCAGGAAAAGGTTCAGCTTTTGTTCGTACAAAACTTAGAAATGCCAAGAACGGGAACGTTATAGAGCGGACATTCCGAGCCGGTGAAACAGTTCCCCAGGCCAACCTAGAAAAAAGCACTATGCAGCATACCTATAAAGACGGCGACGAGTTTGTCTTTATGGATATGGCCACTTACGAAGAAGCGCATTTGAGTTCTGCTCAAATTGGCAATCGCGTCAAGTATCTAAAGGAAGGAATGGAAGTCAACGTCGTCCGGTGGGGCGAACAAGTTCTAGACGTGGAACTGCCGAATTCCGTCGTGCTGGAAATAACTGATACCGATCCGGGTGTCAAAGGAGATACCGCAACAGGCGGCACCAAACCGGCCATTGTGGAAACCGGCGCTCAGGTAATGGTTCCTCTGTTTATTTCTGTGGGAGAACGGATTCGGATTGATACCCGTGAAGATACCTACTTAGGCCGAGAGTAAAAAGTTTTGAGTTTTGATTTATTCACTGATAATTCAAAAGTCAAAATTCATAAGTTTTGACGGGGTCAAACTACTGTGCAATTGGATTTAAATCAACTCCGCGAGCTGCTAGCGGTTTTCGATCAGACTGACATCTCAGAGCTGACGTTAAAAAGTGGCGATTTTGAGCTAACGCTACGCAAGGGCACCCATCTGGTTGAGCGCGGCACGCCAACATTCGAGCCGCCTGCTGGAGGAAGTGCCCCTTCGGGAACCCCAGCATCCCCAGCCCCATCGGCACTGAATTCAGTGGCTTCCGGCGCTGGATCAGAATCTGGGGCTAGTGGAACCAGCCAAGGAAATGCTGGGGCGAATCCTCCAGCGCCGGCTCCCATCGTTCCCCCTCCCAATGATAAAAAGTGGATCGATGTCATTTCCCCGATGGTAGGGACGTTTTACCGATCACCAGCCCCGACTGAAGCGCCCTTTGTCGAGGTGGGTGATCGGATTAAAGTTGGCCAGACGGTCTGCATTATTGAGGCAATGAAGCTGATGAACGAAATTGAAGCTGAGGTGTCTGGACAAGTAATGGAGATTGCCGGCCAGAATGGGGAGCCGGTGGAGTATGGTCAAGTTTTGCTGCGGATTAACCCAGAGTAGCGGCAGCCATAACCAGGGAAAAGGGTGCGGGACACAGTTGCCCAGAATTTTCGTTGACTTTTCTACGAAATTATGATAGGCAATTGTGAATCAAACACCCTTCCCCACAAGCATCTGAGCCGGCCTCGCAATTTAAGACTTAAAAGGCTTGAGCAAGGCATTATTGCAAAACTTTAAAGCCAGTAAAAATCAGCCTTAAAAATTCTAGGTTAATTACTGTATTGGCATAGACAGGTTAACTGGTAAAATCTGGGGATCAGTCCTTTCAGGTTGATCCGATGAAATCAGCGCAGCCTGTCCCACAAGAAGTCGTACAACAAGTTGCCGAATACTTCAGCATTTTGAGTGAGCCAATGCGGCTCAAAATTTTGAACTTACTCCGCGACGGCGAAAAATGTGTGCAAGAGTTAGTCGAAGCCACCGAAACCAGTCAAGCCAACGTCTCGAAGCATCTCAAAGTGATGCTGCAAGCCGGAATACTCTGCCGGCGAACAGAAGGCACCTCAGCTTACTACCGAGTGGAAGACCAGCTGATTTTTGAGCTGTGTAACTTAGTGTGTGATCGCTTGGCGACGCGGATTGAGCAGCAAGCCCGCCACTTCCGCGCCTTTAGCCTGATCAGCAAAGAATGAGCGTAAGCCACCTAAGACCAAACTGAATGCGGTGAAGAATCTCGCTTCAGAGAATTTACCTTCACCGGCATCCAGCGGAGACTGTATTGCAAAAGACGCCGGCCCTGATTAAAGCGAATATTCCTTTTGGAAAATGTCGCGCGTGAGTGGCTGCGGAACCTCTAAACCTTCACCCCCTAAAAGTTCTAAAGGTTCGCCTTCCACAGAAATCCAGACTTTAGCATTGGGTTCTAAACTCGTCGCCGTGTAGAGCACCTGAGCTAAGCGAGCGATCATCGAGGAACTACCGCCGCCGGTTTTAAAATCCCGCGATAGATCAAGGTAGACTCCACCGTTCTTAACCGCTAAACTCCGCATTTTTGTTCCCTGAGGGATGGCACTGCTGTTTGCGGTGTCTGTGGGTCCTGCTAACAAATTATTAAAAGCCACCTGCAAATTAGCATCAGGTTTGTCAGCCTTATTTTGGGCAATCGGCACCGGCACTAACTCTGTACTGGTGCCGGTGTCTCTAAGCCAAAAAATTTGCGCCGTTTGCTGTGCGGCTGGCTGAGTTGGCTGGGTTGCCGTTGTTGGCTGCACTGGCAAGGTTGGCGTTTCAGTCGGCTCGACAGTAGGTATCGTTGTGGGAATTACCGTGGGAGTGGCAATCGGAACCTCAGATGTTGTCTGCGAATTCCGGACTAACCAAGCGGTGCTACCACCAGCCACTAAAACCAGCGCCGCTAAGCCTGCCAAGACGCCGGTTGGGAGGCGACGACCTTGTTGTTGCTCGTTCATAACAGAAGGTACTCCTTGAGGATTTAACAGAATTCAGGGTGAGAATAAGCATTCAGCCGTAAAGCGCGATTTTAGATTTTAGATTTTAGATTCAATCCAAAATCTGGGCATCCGGGTATCGGAACATTGACTTGCTAACTGCTTTTGGTGTGAGGAGACCTTACTGACAACTACATGAAAAGCGGCAGTTTTCCAGAAACGGCCCGAAGCCTCAGACTGCTGTCACTGCTTTTCGCGCTCCTCCAGAAGACAATTCATTGCGGTTTGACTTGCACAAATGCCGCCATCTCTAATTGTTCCGAGGTTATTTTTAATTGTAAAAGCCGCGCTAGAATTCCGGATCTCTCTAAAGTTTGGAGATCCAGTTGCCTGCTGATTCCCTGAGATAAACCTTTAACTAAGCGAGCCGGTGCAGGTTCCCCATTTACCAGCACTGCCAAGTCAATTAATTGTAACTGCCGGCCCGAAATAATGCTAAGTCCTGATTCTACGGTAATCGCCAGTTCTTCTGAATAGCCCCTTTCCTGAATTTCCACTTGGAAACGCAGTCGGTTGTTCTCTAAAAATTCTACCCGTGGGTTGACAATGTCATAGCGTTGCAATTGCTCGGCTTCTTGACTTCCCAACACACGAATCCCCAAATTTCGCAGCCGGCTCGTGACATCTGGCCCTTGCAAGGCTTTATTGATATCTTCCTCGGTTAAAACCAAACGCACCCCAGCCTGTGCCGGCTCCCGCAGCGCTGAGAAATCGCGCGCCCCACCTTTTCGCAAACGCCCAATATCAACATTAATTGGATCGGTTTCTACTTCTAAATCGGCTATTCGGAAATCTTCAGTCAGCCACAAACCTCTGCCGGCAACTCGTACCCGTCCTATTTTTCCTCCCACAATTTGATAGCTCGGAGCATTATCAACGCGGACTTGCAGTTGCTCAACTTTTTCAAATTGAGAGCGGATTGCCTTTTCGGCAGTGTTGTCAAGAATTAAGCCGGCTGGGGAAATAACAGAAAGCAAAAGTGACAGGAAAATAGCAAAGAATTCCATTTCAGTTATTAGGGATAAATTTTTAAACGCAAAGGTTACACGAAGTCAGCTTTGACCTGCTTTTCCTCTGCGTTTAACATTTACTATTGTTTGGCTGCCTCAATCCACTGTTTTAAAGTTTCCACAACTTCACCAACAGGAATTTCTTGAGATTTGTGAGTCGCGCGTTCCACAACTTCGAGTTTCCCTTCTTTGAGGGAGCGCCCTGTGACGAGCCGGTAGGGAATGCCAATTAAGTCCGCGTCTTTAAATTTGACACCGGCGCGCTCATCTCGATCATCTAAAAGTGTTTCGATGCCGGCTTGATTTAACTCGTTGTAGAGTTTTTCAGCAACTTCTACTTGGTTAGCGTCTCCAACATTGGGAACCGTAATGATCGCATGATAAGGTGCAATGGCTACCGGCCAAATAATCCCATCTTTGTCATAAGATTGCTCAACGGCTGACTGAGCTAAGCGAGAGACGCCAACGCCATAACAACCCATGACAAGCGGCACTTCTTCCCCTTGTTCATTCGTGTAAGTCGCTCCCATTGCTTTAGAGTATTTAATGCCGAGTTGGAAGATGTGACCCACTTCAATTCCTCTGGCACTTTGCAGAGTTTGGCTAGAGTTGTGGGTAGCACGATCACCGGCTTTGGCTTTGCGGACATCGACGACTTTTTCTGGCAGTTGAAATTGTTCGCCCCAATTTGCACCGACGATGTGATAGCCAGATTCATTAGAGCCGGTGACGAAGTTTTTTAATTCAACCGCTGTTTGATCGACTAAGCGTAAAAATTTGGGCGCTAGACTTTTATCTGATTTAATGTAGCTATCTTCCACATTCGGCGCGATATAGCCTAAAGGTAGGGATTGAGCCGCCCATTTCTTTTGCGCGTCTGCATCGGGTACACTAAGGGCGAGAACGGTTTTAGAACCGTATTTGTCTGCTTGCTTTGTTAGCTCATTCAGCAATTTGACTTCATTAACATCTTGATCGCCTCGGATGCTAACGATTACCAGCACAGTCATGCCGCTGTCATAGACGGCTTGATAAAGCACATTTTTGACAATTTGGGTAGCCGAACACTTAAGAAATTTGCAGAGTTTCTCAATGGTGTCGGTTCCGGGAGTTTCCCGTTTTTCATAACTTGTAAAGGGTGAAGTTTCTGCATCTGCCGGCAAGGAAATTGCTTTTTCCACATTGGCAGCATATTGACCATCTTCGGTGTAAAGAACTTCATCTTCACCGGCTTCTGCCAACACCATAAATTCTTGGGAACCAGACCCACCAATCGCCCCAGAATCTGCATCGACAGGACGGAATTTCAAACCACACCGGCGTAGCATATTGCTGTACGCACGATCCATATCTTGATAAGTTTTTTTCAGACTTTCTTCATCGGTGTGGAAAGAGTAGCCATCTTTCATGATGAATTCCCGTCCCCGCATTAAGCCGAAGCGAGGGCGAATTTCATCCCGGAATTTGGTTTGAATTTGATAGAGGTGCAGAGGGAGTTGCCGGTAGGAACGGATCATTTCCTTGGCAACGGTTGTGATTACTTCTTCGTGGGTTGGCCCTAGTCCTAATTCTCGGTCTTGCCGGTCTGTGAGGGCAAACATGATGCCTTCAGCTTGGGTGTAGGTATCCCAACGACCGGACTCTCGCCAAAGATCAGCCGGCTGCAATTGTGGCAGGAGACATTCTTGCGCGCCGGTCGCGTCCATTTCTTCACGCACAATTTGGCTGACTTTACGCAGTACACGCCACATCAAGGGCAAGTAAGCATAAATACCGCTGCCGATGCGACGGATATAGCCGGCGCGTAGCAAGAGTTTATGGCTGGGAATTTCCGCCTCGGCTGGATCTTCCCGTAGTGTGACAAAGAGCATCTGTGACAGTCGCATCGCTTGTTCCCTTTCTAGACCGGACGATCATTATCTCAGATCAGTCTAGGACATCAGTTGCTCCTGTTAGTGACGAGACGCCTTTAGCATTGTTCTATAATCGCTAGCGTTTAACCCAGGTGCGCTAGGATTCTACAACTCAATTGACTTCTATAGGCTCTTATCACGTAAAAGTCCAGATTCAAGCCGGTGGAGATCGATTTGCTTCGCTTTCCCCAGCTAGAGAAGCGGATATGCCGGCTGATTGGTCTTTTGATTGGCTTGGTTTGTGGCAAAATACCGACTTTGAGTGTCAAAACATTGTCAAACTTGTTTATTTGAATCAAGTGTGGGGATTGGCTAGATATGGTTTATATCCCTATCCTGGTCTTCCGAGATTTCTAGAAATTGAACAATTGGAAGCGAATCCAACCAGTCGAGGTGAGATGACTGATCGGCCTATTATCCCAATAGGTAAATGGTTAATTTGGTATTCTATCAAAGTCGGGCTGCAATATTGCTTAGTAGCAACCAACGAGCCGCTAATTATCCTCGTTTCCCTAAAATCGGCTGTGTCATACTATAGAGACGTAATAATGATGGAGTATTTGGAGCCGGTGACAATTGCTCCAGGTGAAGATGGATATGCCTTCAGATTCTCATCAACAGCAGCCGCAGCCTTCTGTCAAAGACACGAAAACGAATGGGGAGTCCCAACCTTTATTGACGAGTGATGAGGTTAAGGCAGGGACAAAAGTTGTGATGACTCACGCTGAACGGCAAGCATTTCTAAAAAGGTCTCGTCTTGGACAAGTTGCCGGGGTTTCCCATTTGCTGCCTAAAGTTGCAGAGGAGACGAAAGAAAAACAAGGAGTTAACGGAACCAACATTATTGATTTAGCAATTTCAGCAAGTGTGGTTGCCTACGTCTTTGGGCAAACTACAGAAGGTGCCCTTCAAAAATTTTGTGCTGACGTTTTGAAAGGTCTAATCTATACTAAATTTGCCGGCAGAGCTGAGCTTAGACAAGCCTCTGAACATCCGAAAGTATTAGAAGCAATAATCGAAGAAGAAGCGTCAAAAGATGACATTTTCCGAGAGCAATTGGAGCAATTAGTGACGACGTTTCAGCTTACCGGAGTTTCCCATTTGCTGCCTAAAGTTGCAGAGGAGACAAAAGAAAAACAAGGAGTTAACGGAACCAACATTATGGATTTAGCAATTTTAGCAAGTGCGGCTGTCTACTTCTTTGCACAAACTACAGGAGGTGCCCTTGAAAAACTTGGTGCTGACGTTGTAGACCAATTGAAAGGTCTAATCTATACTAAATTTGCCGGCAGAGCCGAGCTAAGACAAGCGTCTGAAAATCCGAAAATATTAGAAGCAGTAATCGAAGAAGAAGCGTCAAGAGATGACATTTTCCGAAAGCAATTGGAGGAATTGGTTACGAGGCTTCAACAAATTGAAAATAACAGACCTATTGATAACGTTTATCAAAATGCGGGTGAGTCTGGGGTTAATCAGAAGATAGATTCTGTATCAGGAGGAACTGTATCTGGTCGTGACCAGATAGGTCGTGACCAGACAAACTTTCGTCATTAATAACTCGAATAATCACTACTACCCCCCTTCTACAGCAGAATCTACTGAGCTTCCTGACTTGGCTCCAGGCAATTTTTCTAGTGTTTGGGTACGGATCTGGAACTACATAAAAACACTGGCATTTCTGTTTGCAGTTGTTATTGTTTGGGCTATCCTTGGACTTACTGTAAAATGTCCATTTCCCTGCGACCTTGCTACATCGCTTATAAACTATGCCTTTAGTGGATTCCTAAGAGCTGTCGGAAACTCGGTTAAAGGATTGCAGGAATCTAGTCCACCTATATGGCAAGAGGTTAAGCGTCAGAATGAAAAACTTCAAAGTTATGAATTGACATCCCCTCCTGAAGACAGTAAAGAAGAAGCTGGCAGGCTCAACGAGCTTGACTCTAAGTATTGGCTGCTGATAATCGTTATAGAACTTCTGTCTGAAGGAAATAAAAATTTAGAGAGTAATTTGCAACTTTTTCAGGCTATTGAGGAGCTAGAAGAAAAAAGATACTCTGTTCTAGAAAGGCTTAAGCCTCTCAAGAAAAAATACTATCCAAAATTAAAAAAAATTCAAGAACTATCTTTACCAAAAAGTAAAATTGAACAAATTGAAAAATTTCTGACCACTTTAATTATTAAGTACACAGCTTCTACACCACCATCAGAAGCAGCAATTGAAGAATTGTTAAAAGCTGTTAATAGGAAATCAAAAAAGCATCCTAGAAACAAGGTGGTAAACAAATTGCAAAAAATTATAATTTGGATGTCGTTGAAAATCGCTAAAAGTGATTCAGTCAATGAACCAATATACCAACTACCTTCAAAAAAGTTAATTGGAGATTTAACAAAAGGGAAATACCATTTTGAGAAGTGTGAACATTGGAAAGCTTTGATGTTTGATTTTATATTCAATAATGATGAAAGTCAGGATATTAGGCTTTTTACAAATCATCAGGAGGCACGAATAACGTACCAAAAGGAACCCTGCGACGATTGTAAGAAAAAATACAAAAAAAGAATTCTGGAGAAAGCAATTGAATGGGATTAGTTGCAAAAAATATAGTTCTTAACGTGATGAAAGCTATCGGCTAGAAATTTACCTTGAAGATTTTCATGTGGTTTAGTGTAACGCTCCCAACCATTAACTCCCAAGTTAAATATTCAATTGCTCAGCTCGATTATCCTCTAGAATCATTCTAGTGTTGCCGGCTTGCAATATTCACTAATAGTGATGCGTTAAGCCTGCCCTATTTATAGTTAGCTGGATATATATCTATTTGGAATTTAACAAACAGGCCGACGCCAGTTCACTGCTTTTCAAACATGAGCCGTGATCCCAAAGGATTTTGAATGCAGAATCAACGAATACAGGGTTCTTCCTTTGGTTATAAATTTCTTGAGAATTTTGATACAAATTTGACTGATTTTTATGAACAAACATCTCCCTCTTCAGCAAGATTCAATACTGATTAAATAGTTGTTAACTTTTATAAAGAAGACAAAACAAGTTTCCAAACAAATAAGGAAACTCAGCAATTATTAGTTTTTTGGAGAGTTAGATGACATCTGGTACTAGCGGTGCTTACGATCACGGTAAAGAAGCTTTTGGTAGCTTGGATGTAGACACTCAGCTTGCTGTGCTGTGGTTTGTTTACGAAAAAATGGGTACATCTGTCACACCGGCAGCTCCTGGCGCATCGGGTTCTGAAATCGCCCAAGGGTTGTTCAATCAAGTTAAAGACTTGTCCCATGAAGAACAGCTGCAAGTTCAGCGGGACATTGCCGGCAAAAAGAGCACAGAAATCAGCCGGATGTATGGTTCCATGAGTCCTGAAACTAAGCTGGCTTTCTGGTATTTCCTCGCTCAAGGCATGACAAGCGGAACCATCATTCCCATGCCCCCAGACTATCAGCTTTCTCCAGAAGGGCAAAACCTCTTAGGGCAAATCGAGTCAATGGACTTTCAACAGCAGATCGATTTCCTGCGCGGTGGCGTATTGCCAATGGGTGCCGAAGCGGCCTCAGGTGCTAGCATTTAGGAAGTATTCGTAAATCTTGGCTGAACTCGTCTCATATTCCCCCGCTATATTAGCGATTAGCGGGGGTTTTGCTGCAATTACTGATAGCTGAAATCAACGGATTTTTGACCCACGACTTCTGGCGCGTTAACTAAGATTTGCAGCGATTGGCACTGAACTGTTAAAAGAGGCTGGTTTAAATTTAACTTCACAAAAGGACTCTCGGCTGGGATATCCAATTTCCCATTAACGAGTTCTAAAGGAGAATTAAACTCGCCTTTAAATAGCAGCACATCAGAATTTAAGGCACTGAGAACCGGCCCGCTTAAAGGTAAAGGGAAACCTGTAGAAAAAGGTAATACCATATTTGTCGTGCTAAACCGGCACAACTTTCGGTTACCTTGACGCACAGCAACTTGAGATGAATCTTCGCCTTTATCCCAAGTAAACTCAGCCAATTCTTTCGGCAAACCCCAAATTTCTCGACCGCCGGCAACTGAATCAGGATTATCTACATAAATATGAGAAATCCAAGCTCCCCAATTGCCGGCATAACTAACCAAGCCGGCGACAACTATTAACTCGCTGTATTCCAGCGCTGAACCCGACTCGTAGCGGGAAGCATAAACCCCACCCAACGTTTTTCCAGGCAACACAGAAATAATTTCAAACTCTGGGGGAATGAATGGACGAGCTTGTTCAATATCGACTAACTGCCCAGTCTGGATAGCGTAACCTTGAAGTTTCCAAGGTGCTTTTGGATAAGCCATTTTTAGATTTTCCTTATTTAAGAAATAATGCTTTGCAAGAATTCTGTTAAACCCTGCTTTTCTTGTAATACTATTTTACCTTAGCTCCACTAGAAATAGCTTTAAGCAGCTCTCAATTGGATATCAGCGAATAGCCAATATCTAAAAAAATCAAATTTAACAAAATTACGCAATTAGAAAAATAATTAAGGATTCTGAAAGTTAAAAACATTTTATGAGGTTTAGATTCGGCTAAAATGCTCAGCGAGTCAAAATATCAACTTACTTATCATTGTTGTTTTGACGGATGGTAGGAAATTTGCCAAGCTTTACCTCTAGCCGAGCTTTCGTAAAATAATAAATTATGAACCAAGCATTTTATAGAAAAGCCATTTATCCCTGTCCATGTTGCGGCTACATGACCCTGAGTGAGAAACCGCCGGGGACATACTTAATTTGTCCGATTTGCTGTTGGGAAGATGCGGCAACAGATAACGAGCTAGATTCTAACGAAATTTCCCTGCATTGGGCACAGCAAAACTTTCTCGCTTTCGGGGCTTGTGAGCAGGAATGGCTCGATTATGTTCGCGCTGCCACACCTACCGATCAGCGAGATCCTGATTGGCTAACGCTTGATGAGAAAGCTTGCGCCGCCGGCTCACTGTTGATCAAACAAATTACCAAAGCATTTGAGGGCGTCACTCGCGACGGCGGCGTTTCACTGCACGAAGCGCGAGCCATTGATGATTATGAGGGCGCAGAGGGACGCGCTGAGGCTCGTAAGAAAGATACAGACTGCCGGTGGCAAGATGTTCCAGAGGAGTGGGTTGAATATTTTTACGATGTCTTTCCTTTTTTTGATGCCAAAGGATTTCGCTATTATATTCCTGCTTATATGGTTTGGGCGCTCAAGAATTACAAAAGCAGTCAATCAAATTCTGTTGATTTCACTATTTATGCTTTGGGTGTTTATGAAGGAGTAGATGACCCTTACTATCGCTTTCGCTTACTCAATGCGGAGCAGTCAAAAGCTGTGTGTAACTTCCTGAAATTTATGGATGCTTATGGGGCTGATTGGGCCGATGCCCGCGCTGCTAGGAGGGCATTGAATCAATATTGGGACCAGGTAAACCCTGGGGAGTGTAAATAGGCTGTGTAGCTTGAACCCGTCCGGCTACCGTCGCCCCACTGCCACAAAGAATAATCACAATATTGACAGTTGCATCCACAGTTAGCTTTTGTTCTTTAACCGCATTTCCCAGAATGGGTGCGATAGCAGCAACCGTTGTAAAAACAACTCCCCAAAAGGTTTTACTAGCAAAAATACTTTTGGCTTTATGGGTAGATAGGGCAGATTCGTTTACAGGGGTGGGTGTTTGCATAGATTTGAATGAATGAAAATTCTTGGACTGAGGGGTTTTAGGATTAAGTGAAAATCAGCAGGATGTTGCAAAAACCTGCTGATTTTGAGTGAGCCTTAATTAGCACCCCATTGGGGCAAAAATTTTGCTCAAGGCGTACCACGTGCGAGAACCAACAATGCCATCAGCGACTAAACCGGCATTTGCTTGGAAACTGCGAACGGCAGCATCAGTCGTTGAGCCAAAATCACCGTCAATCAGGCCCGTGTAGTGGCCAGTGATTTGAAGGGTTTCCTGAAGTGTAATGACTGCTTGACCTTTGCTTCCCCGTTGCAAAATCGGCATATTTATGGGAGAGCCGGTGTAAAGTGCTTGCCAGGTTAAATTCCCAACAATGCCATCGGGTTTGAGGAAGACGCGGCGCTGAAATGCTTTGACGATTTCTAAGGTTGTCTGCCCAAAGATCCCGTCAATCGTCGGGTAGTAACCCCAGTGGTTGAGGAGCTTTTGCAGTTCTTTAACGGCGTCGCCTTTTGAGCCGAGTACAAGTAGAGGCTTGTTGAGTTGAGCTGTGGCTTGGGCAGAAGAAAGTTGCTTATCAGTGAGTTGCATAGTTGTTTGAGTGAGTTGAATCTCTACACTTCCTAGATTAGAAAGCAACACCCCTGATCACCATCGCCCAAGCAGTCATCGCTTTGGAGGGTTTGACAATCCTTCAATGAGTTCACCCGTGAGGATGAGGGCGTTTGATAAAATGCGACAGTATTAGACTGAATCGAAATACCGATTTGCATGATGCCGGCTCCGATGCGGTAACTGTAAGAGTAATAAGCAATACCAGTTTCAGAAAAGAATGCGACAAATAGGGAGGTTGGGGAGAGCGACAGGAAACTCAGCACCGAAAAGAGGAGATTGGGTTAAGAACCCTCCGTTTCACTTTGCCCAACCTATATCATGTCGTACAATTATTTTTTAAATTGGGATAAGAGGAAGAGCAGAAAACCGTGCTTAACTCTTGCTTTAATTAGTAAAATGGCATAAAAAAAAGGCTGATAATGTGCGTCTTGGCAGACATTATCAACCTTTAAAAATCAATTAGCTATCTGTTATTTCTTGAGATGAAGGGAGCGGGTTTTGCTCAAATATTATTGATTTAAAACCCGCACCGGCTGACTACTTCGTTTCAGAGAACTCAGCATCAATCACATCATCTTCGCCACCGGCAGATTTCGGCTCATCGCTAGCACCGTCGGGAGTTGGGCCTTCAGGAGCCTCACCGCCACCGGCTTGCTGATAGATATTGCTGCCGACTGCATAGAGAGCTTGTTGCAGTTCGCCGGTTAGCGTCTTGATCCGGTCGAAATCGTCCTTGCTGATAGCCTCACGCAGGTCTTTAACCAACCCTTCAACCTTGGTCTTATCAGCAGCCTGTACCTTGTCGCCTAGATCCTTGAGCTGCTTTTCAGCTTGGTAAGCTAAAGAGTCGGCTTGGTTCTTCAGATCAATTCTTTCACGACGTTCCCGATCAGTTTCGGCATTGCGTTCGGCTTCCTTCACCATCCGATCAACTTCATCGTTGGGGAGGGTAGAAGCGCCGGTGATGCTGATGGATTGTTCCTTGCCGGTGCCCTTATCCTTAGCCGTCACATTCAAGATACCGTTGGCATCAATGTCGAAGGTGACTTCAATTTGAGGCACACCACGAGGCGCAGAAGGAATACCATCAAGGCGGAACTGTCCCAGACTCTTGTTGTCGTTGGACATTTCCCGTTCGCCTTGCAGAACGTGGATTTCGACGTTGGTTTGACCGTCTACAGCCGTCGAGAACACTTCCGACTTCTTGGTAGGAATCGTGGTGTTGCGAGGGATAATCTTGGTCATCACGCCGCCCAAGGTTTCCACACCCAGAGATAGGGGAGATACGTCGAGTAGCAAGATGTCTTTGACTTCGCCGGCAAGCACACCGGCTTGAATTGCAGCACCCACGGCAACCACTTCATCCGGGTTCACGCTTTGGTTGGGTTCCTTATTCAGAACGCGCTTCACCAATTCGTGGACAGCAGGAATCCGGGTTGAACCACCGACGAGCACCACTTCATCAAGGGCACTCTTATCGATTTTTGCATCGCGCACTGCGTTTTCCACCGGCACGCGGCAGCGATCAATCAAATCGGCACACAGTTCTTCAAACTTAGCCCGTGTCAGGGTCATATCCAGGTGTTTTGGCCCTTCCTGGGTTGCTGTGATGAACGGCAGGTTGATTTCAGCTTGAGTGACGCTAGAAAGTTCAATCTTGGCCTTTTCAGCCGCTTCCGTTAGACGTTGCAGCGCTTGCTTGTCTTTGCGGAGATCGATGCCTTCAGCCTTTTGGAATGAGCCGGCGAGGTAATCCACGATCTTCTTGTCGAAGTCGTCACCACCCAGGTGAGTGTCACCAGAGGTTGCCAACACTTCAAACACACCGTCGCCCACTTCCAAGATCGATACGTCGAACGTACCACCACCCAAGTCAAACACCAAGATGGTTTCGTTGCTCTTCTTGTCTAACCCGTAGGCAAGAGAAGCGGCAGTCGGTTCGTTGATAATCCGCAGAACTTCCAAACCGGCAATCTTACCCGCGTCTTTCGTTGCTTGACGCTGGGAGTCGTTAAAGTAAGCCGGCACCGTGATTACGGCTTGGGTAACGGTTTCACCGAGGTACTTGCTGGCATCGTCAACCAGTTTCCGCAAAACTTGCGCCGAGATTTCTTCTGGGGCAAATTGTTTGCCGGCAGTCGGGCAGTCAATTTTGACGTTGCCGTTGCCATCCCGCAGGACTTTGTAAGAAACTTCAGTTGATTCGTGGGTGACTTCGTCAAAGCGACGCCCGATGAAGCGCTTGACGGAGTAGAAAGTATTTTCAGGGTTCATCACCGCTTGGCGCTTGGCAATTTGGCCAACCAAGCGATCACCATTTTTCGCAAAGGCGACAACTGACGGTGTCGTGCGGAAACCTTCTGCATTCGCAATTACGGTGGGTTTGCCACCTTCCATAACGGCGACGCAAGAGTTCGTCGTTCCTAAATCAATTCCAACAACTTTTCCCATAGGGGTGCTTTCGCTCCAATGACTACAAAAACTTTGGCTTGTATCAGCCTGTTTATTTAGGGATACAAATGACTACGAATTAAATCGCTTTTGGTTCAATCAGCAGTCAATCTGTGCTCAGTACACTTTAGAAAGTCACATATTTATATACTGAGCGCGGTTAGGCTTCTGATGAAGGGGGGGTTCCCGTACCTGAGATAGGGCGGTTTAATCCTACAGGACTTACGCTTTTCAATCACGGTTGGGATTAAGGGGGAGAAGGGGAGAAAAATTCTTTATTTCCCCAACTGCTTGCGTAAGTCCTGTTTTGCCCTGTGAGACGCTTATGCAATAAATGCCCACAAGTGCGGTAGATTAAGCGGCATTCCAGACATCTCCGGTGACTTCTGCATCTGCCGGCACCACGACTTTGTTATTCTCAGGAGTCGCTGGGGTGTCGCTTGGAATCGTTGTTTCAACTTCATTCCCACTGTCTGCCGGTGCGGGAGTGGCATCTGTTGCGTCAACAATATTGACTTTAACCACCTTCGGACGTACAGAAGACTCTTTTGGCAAAGTTAAGGTGAGAATGCCATCTTTGAGTTCCGCTTGCAGTTGCTCATTAAGCACCGGCATCGGCAATTGAATCACGCGCTGGAAATTGCCATACCGGAATTCTGTGCGGTAACGTCCTTGATTATCCGTTTGTTTTTGCTGATATTGACCGCTGATCTCGACAGCTTGCCGACTGACTCGCACATCCAAATCTTTGGCTTCGACACCGGGAACTTCCGCACGTAAAATTAAGGCGGTTTCTGTATTTTGCAATTCTATTGCCGGTGCCCAGCTAATACCCGATTGTGAGGAGTTAACGGCAGCACAATTCCTGGTTTGAGGAAGTCCGAACATACGCTCTAGTTGATTTTGCATCGTAGCAAGTTCGTGCCAAGGTTGCATATACATCCGTGTCATCTTCGGGTTACCTTTGTTAAAAAGATGTGCTTTCTTTCAGCCTGCTTGAATCAGGTTAGAAGGTGAAAGCTTAAGTTTCAAAATGTTGCAGTCGTGCTGCTGGGTAACTTAGATAAAGGGACAGGCTTGTTTGAGGTTTTCACTTCACTGCTGTCCTCTACTGAATTCCATCTTACGGAAGCTAATGGTTTAAAGAATTGGTGCAAACCGTAAAATATTAGTTGTATTTGCCGCTCGATTGCCTAAGCCCCTAAAATTGTGCTTCTGAGGTTATACAAATCCTGCTGCTAGGTGGCAAGGTTGTGGGAATCTGCTTGTCTTGCCGGCCCTTTTATTTCTTCAATAGCACTACTTGCTAATATAGGGTGCGGCAAACCGTAAATTATTAGTTGTATTTACCGTTCAAATAGATTTTTTGCCAAAGCCGGCATTTTGCCCGTCGTTTAATTTCCCGGCTAATCGCTTAAGCTGATTCAAACCGGCTGATTCTCAGATTTTTTATTGATTAAAAGAGTGCCGATGGTTTAATAATGCGCGGGTATCAGCCATCAGCCGCCAATTAAACCCCTAGATTAATATCCGGGAGTGGATGAAGCCGGTTAAAAGTTTGGATTATCTTTAATGTCGAGATAAAAGCTTTCCGAAATTTCGAGAGTAGTGCTCACACTGGAACAAAAGTAATCAGATCGAGAGGCAAAAATAACCGGACTCTACCGATTATTGAACGGCTCACCCTCAGCAAAGCACACCGGCTCTCATCTTGGAACGAATCGTTAAGCCTACCTGCACTTAAATGAGAAGCCGGCACATCTGCCTATATTATCTGAGAATTTCATCATTCCCGAGTTTGGGTGTCCCCAACCTTCTCAAGAGCCGGTTCACCCCTAAAAGACTTAAATTTAGACGATCCCGTCATAATTCAGAATACGATAGTATACTTTTTTTATGCAATAATGTTTTCTCATTTGTGTAAATAAATGTTAAAAGGCTCTATTGTGCAGCAGCTCGACGCCGCACATCGAACCGGCAAAAGACCTATAAGATTCGGGGTCTATTACAAAAACACTCTAGTTGCCCTTTGCCACGCCCTAGAGGACTGGATATTGAACTCCGCCAGTTCACCCATCGTCATCGCCGCATTCCAACGGGGCAAATGGTATTTGCAGGAGGCTGATCGCTATAACGATTTGGCGAAAAAGTCTCGCAACGTCGTGATTATGGCAGCAGCGGAGAGCGGCTTTGCTGAGCATCCCACCAGCGAAATGGCAAACGTTAATTTAGTCAGCTTAGATCCATCTGACCCGGTGGCTCAAGAGTGGCATTTGATGATTTTGTCGCCAACCTACACAGCAGTTGTGCTTTGTCAAGAGCTGTCTGAGGAAGATTATGGGCCGGCAGGCTTTCCCACAGAAGACCGAGATCGGAAATTTTATGGCTTGTGGACTTTTGAACCAGAACTCGTAAAAGAAACCGTAGAATTAGCAATCGAGCATATCGGTCGATATAACCCAGAACTGGGGAAAGCCTTAACCGCTCAAGTCCAAGCCATTACCGAGGAAGCCGTTGCCCAGGAGCGAGATGACCTGAGCGAAATTGTCTCCCGCGTCGTGGAATACTTGCAGACGAGCCAGCTTGAATTAACCGGCAGCATCCCGGACGCTCATTCATTCTCTAGCCAACAAGCGCTAGATCGGAACTTGGTTTCTAATGAAATCCAGGCATTTTTGCGAATGGCGCAATTGATGGATCTGGCTGACACTACGAACCCAATGGCAGCAGCGGAAGTCGTAGCGCTGGCAGAAATGATCGGGCAACTGCTGGATTTACCGGCATGGCAAATGAAGCGGCTGCATCTGGCTGCTTTACTCCACCGGCTTGAACCTTTACAAGGCGTTGAAAGTGTTCTCAGCAGTGGATCTTCCTCTGATGAGGAGAACGACGGGCCTTGCTGTCCCTTGGTACAGGGAGCACAGGTGTTGCGAAGGATGCCGCAATTACGAGCCGTTGCGCGAATCCTTACCCATGAGGCAGAGTGGTGGAATGGAACCGGCTTACCTGGTGGAATGGCCGGCGAAGAAATTCCTTTAGAATCGCGAATTTTAGCCTTAGCGGCAGACTTTCAACAGCGAGTGGCCCTTCACCGAGCCAATCAACCTGATGACGGTTCGGGAGGGAATTACGCGGCGCAAGCTTTAGCAGAGTGTCAGGCGCAGCAAGGCGAACGCTGGGACCCCAAACTTGTTGATACCTTGGCGCTTTTGGTGATGGGTTTACAACAAGGTTTAACCCTGCCGGTGAGTGCGCCTAACATGACAGCCGGGATGTGGTTGTTAGATTTCCGGGTCGATAGTGAAGCAAAAGCCGGCGAAGCCACTAGCAGTTACAGCAGCGGAGGACGCTATGAATCTTGAAGCGCTGCGATCAGGCAAAGCCAAACAGTTTCCAGGGGCAGATTTGGAAGATGAAGACCTTTCGGATTTAACGCTGAGTGGAATTAATCTTGCCGGTGCTAATTTAGTTGGCACTAATTTTGCCGGTTCCAATCTGGAAAGAGCGCGTTTAGATGGCGCGAATTTGCTCGGTGCACAGCTTGTGAGAGCTGATCTGCGGGCAAATTTGTTAGGAGCAAATTTGATGCAAGCGGACTTAACCGGCGCTGACTTGCGCGGTAGCAATCTCCGAGGTGCCAATTTAATGGCCGCTAAACTCACAGAAGCATCCTTTGCCGGCGCTTTTTTAAGCGGGGCAAATTTGATGAATGTGAATTTGCAGGGAGTAGACTTGCGGAGTGCAGACTTACGAGGTGCCAATCTCACCGGCGCTAATCTTAGCGGCGCTAATTTAAGTCGCGCTGATCTGCAAGGCGCATTATTAAGTGATGCAAATCTGGAAGAGGCGGATCTGCGAGGTGCAAATCTTTCAGGTGCAAATCTTTCGGGGGCAAATTTACTCTGTGCTGAGTTGCAGGATACGAACTTGGAAGGTGTTGTGCTTACGGGTGCCTGTCTTGTGGGAACTGCGGTTGCACAGCCGGTATCTAGATAAAGATTTTTTAACCGCAGATTCCGCAGGTGAACGCAGATAATATGCAATTCATCTGTGTTCATCTGCGGTTTTTTTTCTGGAAAGTGTCCACATTGTCACGGCGAGAGTGCCCAAACATAACACTCCCATGACGCCGGCTAAAGGGTTTCGGTCAATGCCTGTCACCCATTCTGGGACGTTGCCTGAAGATCGCACCAATTGCCCAACGTTAATAATGTAAAAGCCCCAAACAAGGCCGGCATGAAGTCCTATCGGTAAGCCGAGGCGTCCGTTTCGAGAGCGTTTTGCCCAAACTAAGGTTAAACCCAGCACCAGCAGTCCGACAAATGTCGGCCACGTTTTGAGAATGGCTTCCAGGGGTTTAATAAAGTGCAGCAATGCAAATAAGATTGCATCCACCCATAGAGAGACTTTGAGGCTGTAATTCCGTTGCAATTCATCTAGTAGCCAGCCGCGAAATAACAATTCTTCGGCAAAACCAATACCGAGAGAAACGATTAAGCCTTCTAGGATAACTTGGCGTAAGAAAACAACAGAAGCCGGTTGTTGCCAGACTACCCACCCTAGCAGTCCTTGCAGCACAAACAGCCCCAGTTGGCTTAAAATTCCTGTGGATAAACCTTTTAAGAGGTCTATCGCATTCTGCCGCGTTCTTTCTAAGCCATAGTTGCTTAAAAGATGGGGTTGCCGGTAAACATAACGCCCCCATAATCGCACGAGGATGATAAATTCCACGTACAAAATAACGAGCGTCAGAATATTGACCAAGTTTTGATCGCTGACAAGCCAGTAAATAGGGACGCAGAAGGGCAGCCAGAGGCAAAGTAACGTCAGCACAAAAATTCCCAGCCGTGCGGGTGCTGGGTAGTGAGCGAGTCTATCGGGGTGGAGTTTCAACTGCCGGTGTCAAATTTAGATAGAACCTTGTCCCGCAAGGGCGGAGTGTCTACCGCCCCCAGAACAAGTATTTAAATGCGTTACAGCTTCAGATTCGCTCCTATTCATCAGGCTCAATGGTGCTGGTGAGTCCATGATTTTTTAAGGTTTCGCTGTAAAATTCAGCGTGTTCCAGCGCACAGGTGATCACTAAAGCAAGCCCATTGGTGTGGGCTTCCATCATAATGCTGACAGCTTGCGGCTGAGTCAGGCTGGGCACGGTCTTCATCAACGCCTGCACCACGTGTTCCATCGAGTTGAACTCATCGTTATGGAGCAGAACACGATAACGAGGTGCAAGCTTGCGGACCGTTGAACTCTTTTCAATGGTCTCGACTGACACTATCTCTATCCTCTCTAGTCAGATATTTACAATTGTTTACTCTATAGTAATAAGATTCTTGTATAAATCCAAGTTCGTCAACTCCCTTGAGTGTGAGAACTTTTTAATTCATATTTTTTTAATAAAGTCAAGTATTAGTCCGCTATTTTACCACAACCGCTGAACCGGATAAGCCTCAAAAGCAGAATCAGCACTCAGGACAGGTATCTGCTCAACCATCGCTTGTGAAATGATCAGCCGGTCAAATGGATCGCGGTGATGCAGGGGAAGGGTGCTAACAGCCTCATGGTAGTCGAAATTGATATTCAGCAGATTGAAATCATTAAGACTGAACTGCTGCTGTATAAACTCCCTAAAGTGCCCACCAAAATTCAGCTTGCTGATGCTTTACTTAATCGCCATTTTCCAAATACTCGCTATACTGATCCGCTTATCGTTATTCTCATCGTTGACTTTAAGTAAAATATTCCCCGTTCCAAAATAATTATTTTCATAAATTTTTTTATAGGTTCAAGCAAAGACCCGTTGTTTTACAATCAATTTTTAGATTATCGCCTTCTCTTTCTCATGGATTAATACAGATACAAACCAAATTTTAACCATTCACCAAGATTTTTTTATTATGGCGAACTAATATAATTAGTAAAGTTTTTTCTAACTTTTAGGTGGGAAGGATGCCGGCACCAAACCGCCCTCAGCGCCACTACAGGGGATTATCCCTACCGATTGTGAGGCAATCTCGCTCTCGCTTATGCAACAACCGGCTCTTAGAATAAAGGAAAACGTAAAATTTTTAGATTAATTCTATGAAGCCAGCATCCATAAACTGTGCCGGCCCATTTCAACCTAGCCAAATTATCTGCCTAGAACATCAAAACAGCTACCTGTACGCCGAAGTTATCGATATTATCGAAGCGCGTCAGATGTGTTGGGGGCGGCCTATTATGCTAGCAGTATGGCTTGCCGGCATTGATCGACCGAGTGAGGGGCTGTTCGAGCAATTACCCGAATTGTATGACTTGCGCGACGGGGCGGACTTTCTCTTACCCATTAGTTTATTCCGTCCAGCACTCGATACAGAACTAATTCCCCTCCTGCCTCAGCTAGATATACCCCCCGAAAACAAGCCGGTGGATGCACCGAAAATTGCCCATCGGCAGCTTCGAGAATTCATCCACCAAATCTGGCAAGCTTACCCAACAGAGTTTCAAGTTTAAGGTGTATTTACCTCGCTTGCTAACAAGCGAATGTCTAGATATACTTGATTTTTCTTCATCCGAGAGTGCATTTACGCAACCGCCGCTTTCTGACATTCTTTCGCTTTCCGACATTCTTTTGTAAGGCAGATAATTATGCCTAGGTTAAAAGATGTCAGCCACTTTTGCAACGAGATGAACTCGTTGGCGCAGGATTTCCGTCCACAGATAAAAGGGAATTTTGCTAAAGCGTTAGGCAAACTTCATGGTAGCTCGTCAATCGAGCCGGCACAATTAGAAAAACCATCCGACAGTTTCCCGCTTTCTGTAACGCCCTCATCTGGGAACTTAACTTGAAAATCTCCCACAGTCTTCTCGTGTGCAACTGTCGCTCTTATTCTGAAGTTAGACAAAATATAGAGTCACCGAGTTACAGCAGCACAAAGACTGTTCAAGCTGTCATGGTCCCTTTTGGGCCTGAAAGGTTATTTTAAATAATGCCAATAATCGCTGAATAATTCCATGCCATCCTGATGCACCCTAACAGCAGCAGTTATGGCAAATTTGACTTTCTACAGCAGATGCAAAACAGTTACGAGCGCTACCCTTAAACATACAACCGACTTCCAGAATGGCCATTGATTCTGGTTTCTTTCCCAACATTACAGGCTAGGGACTAATTGAATGCGACCGGCATCCATCTCGTCCATTAATAGCTCAAGCGCTTCGTAATCAACATCAGAGATATACCCTTGGCGGGTCAGCTCATAGTTGATTTCATTTTCGATATCAGGCGTCAGTCGCTTAAAGTGTAAAGCTTTCTCCACAAGATGACGAATCACGGCAGTCCCTTTCATGGTAGATCAGTAGAATTCCGTACACCATCTATTGTCTGTTGAAGGGACAAAAGGGAAAGTGATACAGGACTCTCACTTGTAATGATCTCAATCACCAAGCCGATCTAGGATGATTAGCGTCCCAACGACTTGATTAGCCTCTAGCCGTTGCAGTGATTAGGATCTCTAAAATTTATGATACTCATCACTTGTCTGTTATGCCGAGCGCAACAATACCGAGAATTTACTGAAAAACTACCAAACCCACAGCCGTCTTAACTTGTGACTTACTGGAGATTTGTATAAATACATACAATATTTTATAAAAACTTAACGAAAACTTTACAGAAGAGGGGTTTACTTGTGAAGATTCAGTAAAACTACTGAACTAGCGTGGGCGAACCCAGGGTTTAGGTTTTAAGGTCAAGACATCTCAAACAGTTATTCAGTTTATTAGTCAAGAGGAGTCATTTATGCAGACACTTATCGTTTCCCCCCAAATTACAGTTTTTCAACCGCAAGGCCATATCAATGCATCCAACGCCCCAGAACTGCAGAACCAACTGGTTGCAGCGGTAGGCTCACAAGATGCTTCAGTCATTCTGGTTGATATGGAGCAAGTAGAATCCTTAGATAGCGCCGGCTTAATGGCTTTGGTTTCCGCACTGACACGAGCACAAAACCTGAATAGACGCTTTAGCCTTTGCTGTGTTTCGCCCTCCATCAGAATTATCTTTGAATTGACCCAACTGGATAGAGTCTTTGAAATTTTTGAAAATCGTGCTGCTTTTGAAGCAACCCTAGCCTAGTGTTATCCCCTGTCTATCCAATTCATGCTTGGCTAGCAGCGGCTTCCCATAGCCAATTGTCATTGTATCCCGCTTGATGTGAAGCAAGCTGCCGGCCTCGCCCCATCTCTTCTCACTTGAAATAGAGGAACCGGCACCGGCAATCTGGGGAGTCATGCAACCCCC
Source organism: Microcoleus sp. FACHB-672 (assembly GCF_014695725.1). Classification (NCBI taxonomy): domain Bacteria; kingdom Bacillati; phylum Cyanobacteriota; class Cyanophyceae; order Oscillatoriales; family Microcoleaceae; genus Microcoleus; species Microcoleus sp. FACHB-672. Next base: position 470,660 of record NZ_JACJOU010000015.1, read on the forward strand.
TTCATTTTTAGCCGGCTTTAATTGATAGAAAAACTCCATACCCTTGCAACGGCTTAATTGCGGCGGAGAACTTTAGTTTGAAGATCGCGCACACTTCTCGCCCCAGCTAGCGACTGACTTTGAAGACCTCCAGTATAGTAAAAGGATAAAAGAAACCGTCCTAGTCACTGGAAGCTAGAAGTAGAGATTTGCTGTGGCAGTTGCACTAGAAAAATTATTAACACCAGAAATCTTGCAGCCGGCTCGTTACCTCGGTAATGAGTTAGGTGCAGCACATAAACCCTGGGAGTCCGCCGCCGTCCGTTGGGTGCTAACTTACCCAGAAATTTATGAAGTGGGTGCCTCAAATCTGGGTCATATCATCCTCTACAACATCCTGAACACCCAGCCCAGGCAACTATGCGATCGCGCCTATTTACCGGCACCGGATCTTGCCACAAAGCTTCGCACCACCCAAACCCCCCTATTTGCCGTTGAATCTCGCCGTCCCGTCACCGACTTCGATATTCTAGGCTTCAGTCTCAGCTATGAACTGGGTGCGACAAATATTCTGGAAATGCTGGATTTAGCCGGCATTCCTCTGACATGGAAAGAAAGGGCAACTGGGGGCAACAGTCCCTTAATCTTTGCCGGCGGGCAGACAGCAACCTCCAACCCAGAACCCTACGCAGACTTTTTCGACTTCATCGCCCTTGGAGATGGGGAAGAATTGCTGCCAGAAATTGGCTTAGTGTTGGAAGAAGGCAAAGCCGCCGGACTAAGCCGAGAAGAATTACTCCTCGATTTGGCACAAATTCCCGGCGTTTATGTACCGCAATTTTATGACATGGCAGAGGATGGATCGGTTCATCCCAACCGGCTTGACGTGCCAAAACAAATTCTGCGGCGGGTGGCAACCCCAATGCCGACATATTCGATTGGGCTGGTTCCCTACGTCCAAACCGTACACGATCGGCTCACCGTAGAGATTCGGCGCGGATGCACCAGAGGATGCCGGTTTTGTCAACCGGGAATGCTTACCCGACCGGCAAGAGACGTAGAACCAGAAAAAGTCGTTGATGCCATCGAAAAAGGCATGAGAGCAACCGGCCAAAACGAATTTTCCCTACTTTCCCTCAGTTGTTCCGACTACCTCGCACTGCCGGCAGTTGGAGTAGAAATCAAAAACCGGCTTAAAGACGAAAATATTACCCTCGCCCTACCCAGCCAACGCGTTGATCGCTTTGATGAAAACATCGCCAACATTATCGGCGGCACTCGGCAAGGCGGTTTAACCTTCGCCCCAGAAGCCGGCACCCAGCGAATGCGCGACATCGTTAACAAAGGTTTGACCGACGAAGAACTCCTGAGAGGTGTCAAAACCGCCTTTGAGCAAGGCTGGGATAAAATCAAACTCTACTTTATGATCGGCCTGCCAGGAGAGACAGACGCGGATATTTTAGGCATTGCCGACACAGTCCGGTGGTTGCAGCAAGAATGCCAAGCCTCTGGTAGAAAACGTTTGAATTTCAACCTCACCATTTCCAACTTCACACCCAAACCCCACACCCCCTTCCAGTGGCATTCAGTTTCCACAGCAGAATTTAAGCGCAAACAAAAACTGCTGCGGTCAGAATTTGGCCGAATGAAAGGCATCAAAGCCAACTTCACCGATATCCGAATCTCAGCGATGGAAGACTTCGTGGGACGGGGAGATCGCCGGCTAGCAGCGGTTTTGCGTCGGGCATGGGAACTTGGCACCGGCATGGATGCTTGGTTTGAAAGTGCGGAACGAGCCTTTGCGGCTTGGGGACAAGCCATTGCCGAAGCCGGTTTAACCTGGAAATACCGGCAAGTCGAGAACGGCGAATGGATCAAGAGCAACGCAGAGTCGGCAACTGGCAATGAGGCAGACGCTTTTCAATCTCCCAACCCCCAAATGCCGGTTTCTCAAAACCCCGCTCTCGACAAACCGTTGCCTTGGGATCACATCAACACCGGCATCGATAAACAGTGGCTTAAAGCCGACTTGCAACGGGCGCTAGACGCCGCAACGGTGCCGGATTGCTCCTTCGATGGTTGCTCTCATTGCGGGGTGTGTACCCCCGATTTCGGCCACAATACGGTCATCGAAGCGCTGCCAATCCCCAAATTTAGCGGCCACTTTACCCCCAACCAAGATCGGCTCGCGCGACGGCGTATTTGGTTTGGCAAACAAGGTGATATGGCGCTTCTTAGTCACTTAGATTTAGTCCGCTTGTTTGAGCGTGCCGTGCGAAGGGCGTCTCTTCCGATTGCCTTTACCGGGGGATTTCATCCCCAACCTCGAATTTCCATCGCGAGTGCTCTGACACTAGGTGCAACCAGCAGTGGCGAGATTGTAGACTTTGAGCTAGCGGAAGCAGTTGATATCGACACCTTCCGTGAAAAATTGGCGGCTCAGATGCCGGCAGATATTCCCATCTACCATGTTGAAGCGGTTGACTTAAAAGCGCCCTCTGCAACCCACCTGCTAGATCGTGCAGAATACTCAATAGCCCTGTGTCTGCTCGATTCAGAACACAACCCACCCATAAATCCCCAGCAATGGGCAGCTTGGCTGGAGTCTATCTGGACAAGTGAATCCATTGAGTGGGAACAAACAACCAAGTCTGGCAAAAAGAAACTTGTCAATTTGCGCGAGCGCTTGTTTGAGCTGAAACTGGTAGAATCTCAAAAAGGTAGAAGCTCTGAACCGGCAAGATGCCAAGAGCGCCAAGACCATCCTGAGTTACCATCGGTAATTCCTGTCTTGAAGCAGAACGCCATCTTTGCGCGGAACTGGGCTGTTGTGCGTTACACCGGCAGTGGTCGCAATGACGGCACCCTCTTGCGACCCGATCATTTGGTCTATATGCTGGAGCAAGTAACCGGCTTGGAGTTTCAGATGCTGCACACCCATCGGCATCAACTGACCCTGCAATCTTCGTTCTCTGAGTCGCCGGCGATCAGTTGACTCATGGAACTAAACGGGTCAGCAATAGCTCTTTTGTTCTGACAGCAGGGAAGGATCTGGCATTTCCTAGAGTGCGACTGAGGTTAGCCACGATCTGTTTGATGTGACGAGGGTAAATAGTTTTGTGTGCAGAACTTTTTGATGCTGTCATCGGCATCATCCCCTAAAGTCAAGGTTTGACTTTACTATCATCAAAACGCTAATCTGTCAAGAGAAAATGTGAAAGGTGCGGGACAAACGTATCTAATTTCTAAACCTCAGCTCAATCAAAGCTTTGGGAAGTTGAGCAATTTTGTAGCTTAACCCTTCCAGCATTCGATCTGAGTGAGATTGAAAATTTCAAGGCGTTTGCTGCACTGAAAAGTCAAAAAAGACAATTGTAAAATTTTTGGCTTTTTCAGCTTGCTTTCGACCTCGGTTGCATCTCCAACTTGATTAACAAAAAAGGTACAATTGAACTAAACATGGCCTCAGATGCAATAGATGCAATGAGCCTGGTGCAAACGGTTCAGACTCCGTGCGGGGATACGCGGAGCCGGCCTGACCCAGCGGCCCTCGTAAAATAGAGTCGCTAACGGAGAAGCAAATTGCTCCAAAGCACTCTGTAGAATTCCTAAAGACCTTTCTGCGGGAATCACTTTTTCAGGAAGGAAAACTTCCTCGCCCGGACAAAAGATTTCGATCTTGAGTTGATTGCTTGGATTGGAATTTACAATGCACACACGTTTCAAGGGAAGCCGTAGTGATAGTAGAGTCTAAGCGTGTTTTAGCTCTCATGAACCAGCAGCAGATGCTGGATACTACCGGCTCCTGAAACACTTCCAGACTTTCTGTATATTCTTGGCAACCTCTTAAACCAAAAGCTCGTTGTCACCAGGGGCGGTACGAACAATTGGTGGATTCTCCAAGGCAGACTCACTTTGGATTGTAAAGTCAGTCCCTTGTCCGTAATACCCACGCAACTAGAGAGCCTTTAAGGGCGTTTGAAGCTCCCAGCAGAAGTTCTGGGAGTGGCTTGTTTGTATAACTATCGAGTCCAGATGTACCGGGCGCATCAATTGCGCGTCACGTACAAAGGCACACGCGGCGTAAGTGCCTGAGCGCACTACCAAGTTTTGAGGAAATTGAATGCCGAAGCAAATTATTATCGCAGAACAGCATCGTATTGCTGCCGTTTTTTCCGAAGATCAAATCCAAGAACTCGTTGTAGCGACGGGTCAGCATCAAGTCGGTGACATTTATTTAGGCATTGTTGAAAATGTATTGCCGGGAATTGATGCCGCCTTCGTTAATATTGGTGATGCTGAACGCAATGGGTTTATTCACGTAACCGACCTTGGCCCACTGCGGCTGAAGCGCTCGGCGGGAGCCATTACCGAACTGCTGGTGCCGCAGCAAAAAGTTTTGGTGCAGGTGATGAAAGAGCCAACGGGAACCAAAGGCCCACGGCTCACCGGCAACATTACTCTACCCGGTCGCTATTTGGTGCTGATGCCGTTTGGACGGGGTGTGAATTTATCACGGCGCATCCGCAACGAAAACGAGCGCAACCGCCTAAGAGCCTTGGCTATTTTAATTAAACCGGCAGGCATGGGTCTGCTGGTGCGGACAGAAGCGGAGGGAATGGAAGAAAAGGCGATTACGGAAGATTTAGACTTTTTACAGCAACAGTGGGAAAACATTCAGCAAGAGACCACCTCAACGCGGGCACCGGCACTGTTGAATCGGGACGATGATTTTATTCAGCGCGTCCTGCGAGATATGTACAGCACTGACGTGAACCGAATTGTGGTGGACTCACACACCGCAATCAAGCGAGTGAAGCAACACTTAGTCAGTTGGAGTGGCGGCAAAACACCCCAGGGGGTTTTGATTGACCATCACCGCGAACGTGCGCCGGTTCTGGAATACTTCCGAGTCAATGCGGCAATTCGAGAAGCGCTGAAACCGAGAGTTGATTTACCATCAGGCGGTTATATCATCATTGAGCCAACGGAAGCGCTGACGGTGATTGACGTGAACTCAGGCTCCTTCACCCGCTCTGCGACTGCGAGAGAAACGGTATTGTGGACGAACTGCGAAGCAGCCACAGAAATTGCCCGCCAGCTGCGCTTACGCAATATTGCTGGGGTGATCATTGTTGACTTTATCGATATGGACGCGCGGCGAGATCAGCTGCAAGTATTGGAACACTTTAACAAAGCCTTAAAAGCAGACAAAGCTCGGCCTCAAATTGCCCAGCTTTCTGAACTTGGCTTAGTTGAACTCACCCGCAAGCGCCAAGGTCAAAATATTTATGAATTGTTCGGTCGCACTTGCCCTGCTTGCGGAGGATTGGGACACCTTCACCGGCTCCCTGGCGAGGTTGAACAAGCACCTAACGAAATCGTAGAGCGTCCCTCACCGATTAGTGTCAGAGAACCCCGCTTTTCCGATCTTGCCGATCTCCAGCCTGAGGCGTTCGAGCTAGATTCTGGCAATGACCTCCAAGAAATGGGGCTGATGAATCATCCCAGCTACCAAGAGCGAGGAGGGGCTGATGTTAACCGGCGCAGGCGGCGGCGGCGTATTGGTGAAGGCGGTGCAGCTGAGGAAGAAGCAGCTCCAGTTCGCATCAGTCCTGTTGTGCCGGTGAAAACTGCCAAACCGGAGGTGATGCTAGAACCAGAAATACAGCAGGAGCCTGAAGAGTTTCCCCCCACTCCTAGCCGTACCCAAATTCCGGAGAGGACTCGGATTATCAGTCGCGAGCCGGTTTCGCCGCCCGAACCTCCAGAGGTGATTGCGGTGGAAATGACGCCTGAGGAACAGGACGTTTACGCTTTGATGGGGATTTCTCCATTGGTACTGGCCAATCGAGAGGTGAAAAATCCTAAATCAGCAGTGATCTCCGTGTACGCTCCTGGTCAATCGCCAGAAACCGCTCCAGAGCCGCCGATGGCTGCGGCTACAGGGCCGATGCTCCGCACAGGAATGTCGGTGAAGCCAACCCCAGCCGCTTCTCGCAATAGCCGGCATGACCCGGATATGGCTGAATTTAATCGCAATAGTCGGCATGACCCGGATATGGCTGAATTTAATCCCAGCAGCCGGCATGACCCGGATATGGCTGAGTTTAATCCCAGCAGCCGGCATGACCCGGATATGGCTGAATTTAATCTGGTGGAAGAGGCTATCTCTGTAGAAGAGCTGAGAGAAGCAGAAAACATTGAAATCAATGAACCAGAAAACATTGAGATCAATCAACCAGAAAACACGGATCTGAGTGAATCAGACAATAATGTGTCTGGAAGTCGCCGCCGTCGCCGCCGGTCTTCTGCCACTGAGTCATAATTTCACCTAAGCAACCCCTCTCTTTTTTTAGAGAGGGGGCAACCTTAAACCATGAATTTTCCATCTCAATTGCCTCAACAGCTCAGCTTGTGGGAGCCGCCGATATCAGCGGATCTGCCACGGCTAGTTGCCGGTGTGGATGAGGTGGGACGCGGCTGCTTATTCGGGCCGGTGGTGGCAGCAGCAGTGATCATACCGGCCCAGGTTGAAGCGGATCTCGTTGCGGCTGGGGTTAAAGATAGTAAGCAACTGGGCAGTGTTCAACGATGCCGGCTCGCCCAGATGATTCGCGAAGTAGCGATTGATTGCAAAATTGGTATCGCTTCAGTGGGTGAAATTGACCGGCTCAATATTTTGCAGGCGTCTCTGCTGGCAATGAAGCGGGCGATTGTTAAACTGAAGGTGCAGCCGGAACTTTGCTTAATTGACGGAAATCAGCGCATTCCAGGCTTGCCGGTGCCTCAACAGACGATGGTACGGGGAGATAGTCTCTCTGTATCTATCGCTGCTGCCAGTATTGTTGCCAAGGTCTGGCGCGATGAGCTGATCGTGCGGTTAGCGGCTAAATATCCTGCCTACGACTTGACAAATAACAAAGGATATGGAACTAAAAAGCATCTGCTAGCGCTGCAATGTTATGGGGCAACCCGCCTACACCGGCTTTCTTTTAGTTCTTGTGGTGCCCGTGATGAAACTTAGAATTTTTAGTGCAGTGTTAGCGCTTATCACCTTCAGTGCAGTCACACCGACTCTCGCTCAATTTCGTCCAGAGCGCCCAGATTTTTACGAGGATGGACAGCGGCAGCTCGAAAGAGAAATTCAAAGGCTGAACCAAAAACCCCCAGCCGATGTCCTGACGGTGGAAGGTGAAGAATTGCAATGGCAAGAATTTACCTCAAAAGAAGGAAACTTTTCTGTCTTGATGCCGGGGGTTCCCGCTGAAGAGACGGAAGTTTTAGAAACGGCTGCTGGAAACCTTCAGTTAAAGGGCTTTAGCTCCGCTCAATCGGGTTCAAGGTTTGTTGTGGCCTATTCAGATTATCCCCAGACGGCTCAGTTAGACAATTCTGAAGCGGTTTTAGCCAATGTGCGCGATCAGATTTTAGGGCGTGTTGGGGCACGGTTGGTGAACGAACGCCCAATATCTCTAGATGCCGAACCTGGGAGAGAGGTAAAACTCGAAAGCGAGGGTGAACCGATGATTTTCAGGCTGTTCTTGGTGGGGCGGCGCTTGTATATTTTGGGAGCCGGTCAAAACAACCAAGCAAGTGGAGCTGAGGATATTGCCAAATTTCTTGATTCGTTTGTGCTGCTGCAAAAACCGGCTTCTGGGCGTTAACCTCAGCTTGTTTGTAAGAGATGAGGTATTAGATGATCTGTTGGTTAGGTGATAGTCCCGTTTTCCGCTCGCTCACCGGCACTTCTGTTTCTTCGGACGCCCAGTGCCGATAGTCTAATAGCAGCTGGTGCATCAATCTCTGCTTCACGGTTAGCAGCACACTTTTAAGCAGCGCGTTGCCGGTTGCTTCTAGGATGGCTTGTGGCGTAAACCAAAAAGGCGGTGGCAATTCCACCTTCACTTCTAAGTCTGCTTTGCCTTTGAGGTAAGTTAAGCCATTAATTTCGACGGGATAAAGCTTGCCAATGAGATTGAGTCCAAAGCGCTGATTGATATATTCAACGCCCCGGATTTCAGATCGCACGGATTTTAAATGAATTGATCCATCCGCATCCGCCCACACTTTCATGTCTACCGTCGGTTGAATGCTCAGCATCATAAAGCTCAACGGGCGCATTTTTAAGCGAAACTGATCCTGGCTGAGCTGCTCCATCCGGCTGGGGTCTACCAGAGCGTAGACGAGACGTTTGGGCTGACGCAAATAGTGCTGAATTGGCACCGGCTGCTCTGGAACAGCGATCTCGACGGATTGTGAGGCAACAAACCGGGTATTCATGGGCGGTACGTAAAAAGTAATAAATATCTAACTATGTTAATTAATTTTATGATTGTTTACGATCTTTAAAATAATTAAAAACAGAGTTTGGTGAAGAAAATGGCATAAATCATCCTATATAAGTATTTTGATGGAATTTCACCCGTCAGGCCGGCGAACAATTTCTGATAAAAGTAATAAAAATATTTGAGATATAAAATTTGAGAGTAAACAGCGGATTGAACTCCATGACCGTATCTGTTGCCCATCTAGGCCCACCCGGCACTTATGCAGAGGCAGCCGCCCTTGCTTATGTCTATCAAGTCAAGCAAGAAACTGGCTGTGAATGTTTGTTATATCCTTATCCGAGTATCGCTCAAACGCTGCGGGCGGTGGCGCAAGGGGAGGCGCATCTGGCAGTGGTGCCGGTGGAAAATTCGATAGAAGGCAGTGTGGTAGTTACGCTCGATACGCTGTGGCAGTTGGATTCGCTACGAATTCAGCGGGCAATCGTGTTGCCGATTTCTCACGCGTTGCTATCGACAGCTCAAGCTTTAGAGGAGATTCAAACGGTTTACTCTCACCCCCAGGCGTTGGCGCAGTGTCAGGGATGGTTGGAAAAATTTCTGCCAAATGTGCAGCCGGTTCCGACGAATTCCACAACGGAAGCGTTGCAGTTTCTCGAACAAGAACCCTCTGCGGCGGCGATTGCTTCTTTACGGGCGGCTGAACTTTACAAGCTGCCGGTGTTGGCTCATCCGCTGAATGATTATCCAGATAACTGCACGCGATTTTGGGTACTGGCTAGGGGCGAAGGTAGTGAAATTTCAGGCAACTTCCCGTCACAAATGTCTGCCGGCACATCGCATACATCCCTCGCTTTTAGCCTTCCCGCTAACGTTCCAGGGGCGTTACTTAAACCTTTGCAAGTATTCGATCTGCTCAGCATTAATATGAGCCGCATTGAATCTCGCCCCACGAAGCGGTCTTTAGGTGAGTATCTTTTCTTTATTGATTTGGAAGGCGATATCAATCAAGCCCCTGTAAAATCAGCGCTACAATTATTAACGCTTCACACGGAAACTTTAAAAGTTTTAGGCAGCTACAGTGTGCTGTCATTGCAGCCTCCCTCAGTTATTTTGGCAAATAAAGTATGAACATTGTGAGGCAACAGCCATCTTCGGGAAAACTGTTGAGTTATTCTAAAATTATCCGTAAAACTACGCTGGTTTTTTTGAAATGGATGCCGATTTATTACTGAAGCGATATGCAGCCGGAGAGCGTGATTTTCATGAAACAAACTTAAGAGAGGCTTCCCTCCAAAGGGCATTCTTGAGTCATATTTGCCTGGTGTGTGCCAATTTGAAAGAGGTTAATCTGGCAGAGGCTGACCTAAGTTGGGCCAACTTAATCGGGGCTGATCTTAAGTATGCCTGTCTGGCTATGGCTAACCTCAATTGGGCCAGCCTGAGTCGGGCAGAGCTATCTTGGGCGAGGTTAACCGGCACAGATTTAATTGGGGCTGATCTGACAGAAGCCAACTTGAGTGATGCGAAACTAATTGCTGCCAATGTGCGAGGGGCAAACTTGCAAGGGGCTAACCTTCAAGAGGCGAATCTGATAGGAGCCTGCTTGGACAGGGCGGATTTGAGTCGAGCTAACTTATGCGAGGCAAAATTGCGTGGCGCAAGTCTTCAAGCTGCCAACTTGAGAGGGGCAACTTTAACTGAAGCGAATCTTGAGGGGACTGATTTAAGAGGGGCTGACTTGCGCGAGTGCAATCTCACTGGGGCTTTTTTGTGTGCAGCCAATTTGGAGGGAGCGAAGCTTGATGGCGCAATCTTAAGTGGGTCTATTCAGTTTTGTGTCAGACAAGTTTAACTTAAGATCACACGTTTGCAAAAGAACAATTCAGGAAGCTGTCTAATTTTTTAGCCGGCCCATCTTTCTGTGGCTGAAGTCTTGGCTAGATGTGGCTTAACATTTATTCGCGTGAGTTTGAGTTTGAGTAAAAATTTTTAGTGACTGTAATAAATCTAGCTGTCGGCACTCTTTAATGTGTCTGATTATATGTACGGCGATGAAATAAATAATTATTAAGCTTAATTGTCTTTTTTTATCTAAGTTTATAGAACTGCATATTTTATCGGGATAAAAACTCAACTATTCATCAGAGGCAATATCTATATTTTTTGTTCAGAAGTAACCAATTTAGGAACCCCAACCATTAAATCTAATAAAATTAACAGCAGACAACAAAGTTTTTCAAGAATATCAGGAGTAATTCCATAAATTTTGACTGTGTTTGTTAGAATCTATCGGCTTACGTTCTTAGGTTCGCCGCCAGATAGCCGGCTTGAAGAAACTCCTGAACAGCTCGATTAGTCTGGAATTAAACAAGCAAGATAGGCTTAATCGCGCCCTACACGCTCATAAGGAAATTTTATGTATCAATCTCCCCAAGGTGTCCCAGGTCTGCCCGATCTTACCCATCCCAATGAACTCATAGAATTTGGCTCTAAGCTGATCAGTGTGTCCCAACAATTTGCCCTGCTTGTGGCAGTCTTGGGAATTGCCCTTGCTTTACTCAGCTTTTCTCTGCGGCGAACGAAGTTAGAACAAAACCACTGGCTTGGACAATGGATAGATCGCTACGACTTATTGTTGCAAAAGTTACCGCATGGGCTGTTAGTGCTGACGCTGGTAATCGGAGGTTTCTTTCTATCTTCAACGTTGGCAAATCGTTACCATCACTGGGAACAAGCACGGGTCGCTAAAGTTGCCGCCAGTGTTGCCGGTGATCGCTTAGAACAAACTGCACCGCAAGTGCGCTACGTGATACAAGAACCTTACACTTATGACACTCAAGTAGAGGGGAAGATTGTCCGCGTTCAGAAGACGCGAGATATTAACCGTTTCCTGACGCTTGCCGGTTCGCAAATTGACGTAAAAATCGATCAAATCAAGGATGTTCAAGATTCGCGGGCAGTATATCGCGTAAATCTTCAAGCTGATTACAAAGTTGTTAACCCCTTGAAAGAAGCGGAAGACTTTTTCTTTGAAGTAAGTCCGCCGAACGGTTACTCCTTGCTGCAAAACTTTAAAGTAGACCAAGACGGGACTCGGTTAGTGCCGGTGAATCCGGGGGATTATGGGTTTCCGTTTCGCCTGGAAGCGGGGCAACAAAGCAGCTTTCGCGTGACTTATCAAGCTCAAGGGGGGCCACGCTGGGTTTATGATGCCAGGGGTCAGCTATTGTCCAACTTTCGCCTAACGGCACTGGCTAACTTTCCAAATGCTGATTTCGCCAGTGGCATTGTCCCCACGCAGAAAAAAGAGGAGGGAGGAGGAACTCGCTTTACCTGGGTTTTTGATGATAATGTTTCTGTTCGTAATCCCTTTGGTTTATTCACATCCACCGGCCCGATTCGCAACACGGGCATTCTTCCACGGCTGCTGTTACTGGCACCGGCACTATTTCTCTGGTGGATTTTGATGCTGTACTTGTCGCTGCCGCTAAATTTGCGAGATGTGGCAATTGCCGGCGCTATCTTTTTTGCTTGCCTGCTGAGTTTAACTTACCTAAGCCGGATTGTAGATGTTCAGCTGGCTTGGGCAATGCTTTCGCCGGTGATGCTCATCCTGGTTTGGGGGTTAGGATCAAATTTGCGGGCTTCCCTGGCTGCGGTAATCGCCACGATTGCCGGTGGAATCGTGCCTGTTTTGGGATTAATCGTGCCGTATAGTGGACTCACCCTCAGCTTGGCCGGCCTTCTGTGTGTGGTGTGGCTTGCAGTCCGCCACTGGTACGGATGGTATCGCATCGAGCAAGATACTAAGCGCTAAAGGCTGAAGTGTGAAGTGTGAGGTTTAAAATCCCCCCGCTTCATCCTTCATCCTTCGGTTTATTGCAGCGTATCTTTGAGAACAGTTCGAGCTGCCAGGTGATTGCGAGTCGAGGTGAGAATTTCGGCTTCGCGTTCCAGTCTAGCAGCGGTATCTTGCATCTCTAATAGCGCCTGCTGCTCAGATGCTACCCCGTAAAGGTTGCTAGCGACCCAGTATGATAGTTCGGTCGGTAGGCTTGGGATGTCTTCAGGAAGTTCTATTCTTTGATCCATCAATTTAGCGGACAGACGAACAACATCCCGCAGCAGTTGTTCTACTTCTGTTGCTAAGGTTCTGATATCCTTTGCCGGTGGCTGGTCTTCGATCCATTCGACCAAGCCGACGCGATAAGGCTTTTCTCGCACATACTCAAGCACCCGAAATCGCTGCTGTCCTAGTGTCCAGACTTTCATGCGATCATCAGGGAGGCGCTGAAATTGCAGGATTTCAGCACAGCAACCAACAGCAGCGGGTTGACCTTGAACTGGGTCCCACATCAAAACCCCAAAGCGACGATCGCTATCCAGGATCGTGTTCATCATGATCCGGTAGCGAAATTCAAAGATGTGCAGTGGCAAGGGCCGGCCTGGAAATAGAACGACTTCAGGCAGAGGAAATAGGGGAAGTTCTCGAACAGCGATCGACGATGCGGATGCCATTGACCTTCAGTAATTGCGCTTTTTCTTATCCTACTTTAGCCGATCTATTCGTTGGATTTCCAACAATGAAACCCTTTAGAAGGGATTCTAAAGGGCGAAAGGGCGGTAAATAGCCACTCAAAGCGAAAACAAGCTCATTAATTAATGTTTTTAGAGCTTGACTTCAATATCTACGCCGGCAGGCAGATCAAGTTTCATCAAAGCATCAATCGTTTTAGAGGATGGTTGGTGAATGTCGATAATGCGTCGGTGGGTACGAGTTTCAAAATGCTCCCGGGAATCTTTATCAACGTGAGGAGAACGCAGTAGGCAGTAGATTCGGCGACGAGTAGGTAATGGGATCGGGCCGACTGCTGTGGCGTTGGTGCGATTTGCGGTATCGACAATCTTTTCGCAAGAAGTGTCTAGCAAGCGGCGATCGTAAGCTTTGAGGCGAATGCGAATTTTCTGTTGCTGTAGAGTGGCCATTTTTTTGTTTTCTAGGTTCTGTTTGTCAGTTGTCAGCAGTTAAATAGGGGTCTCGACTGCCATCCGTTGCGATTAGCCGATGAATCAAGCAGAGACAGAAAAGGAGCAGAAAAGCATCTTGACATTTTGTTGCTTTTCTGCTCTTGCTGTGTCAGCTCGTTGTCTTACTTGAGGATTTTAGCGACGACGCCGGCACCCACGGTGCGGCCACCTTCGCGAATAGCGAAGCGCATCCCTTGTTCAATGGCGATCGGGTTAATCAACTCAACCGTCATTTTGATACGATCTCCCGGCATCACCATTTCGGCGGCACTACCATCATCAGCGGTAAATTCACTGATGGTGCCGGTGACATCGGTGGTACGAACGTAGAACTGAGGGCGGTAACCTGGGAAGAAAGGCGTGTGACGGCCTCCTTCTTCCTTCTTCAGGATGTACACCTCAGATTCAAACCGGGTGTGAGGGGTAATTGAACCGGGTTTGGCAAGAACCATACCCCGCTCAACGTCTTTCTTCTGAATACCCCGCAAGAGAACCCCAACGTTATCGCCGGCAATTCCCTCATCCAAGACCTTCTGGAACATTTCCACGCCAGTGACCGTGGTGCTGCGGGTATCTCTGATCCCGACCAGCTCAACGGTTTCACCGGCTTTAACCTTACCGCGCTCAATCCGGCCCGTGGCCACCGTACCCCGACCAGTAATCGTGAATACGTCTTCCACAGCCATCAAGAACGGCTTGTCAATATCCCGTTCTGGTGTCGGAATATAGGAGTCCACGTTATCCATCAATTCGTAGATTTTATCAACCCATTCATTGGTGCCCCGCTTTGTGGTGGGAGTAGCCACCATCGCTTCCAGTGCCAGCAGAGCAGATCCGGCCACAATGGGAATATCGTCACCGGGGAAATCATAGGAACTCAGCAGTTCGCGCACTTCCAATTCCACCAGCTCCAGCAATTCCTCGTCATCTACCATGTCTTTCTTGTTCAAGAAGACGACGAGGTTGGGAACGCCCACCTGCTTAGCCAGCAGGATGTGTTCGCGGGTCTGAGGCATGGGGCCATCTGCTGCTGAGACGACCAGGATGCCACCATCCATCTGAGCCGCTCCCGTGATCATGTTCTTCACATAGTCAGCGTGACCGGGACAGTCAACGTGAGCGTAGTGGCGCTCTTCGGTTTGATACTCAACGTGAGCAGTGTTGATGGTGATCCCCCGCGCTTTTTCTTCAGGCGCAGCGTCGATTTCATCATATTTCTTCGCTTTTGCCTGACCCAGCGCGGCTAGGGTCATTGTGATGGCGGCAGTTAGGGTCGTTTTGCCGTGGTCAACGTGACCGATCGTGCCGATATTGACGTGGGGTTTATTCCTTTCAAACTTTGCGCGTGCCATGAATGATGTGTTCCTTTGTCAGTTGTTCAGTTGTCAGCTGTCAGCTGTCAGCTGTCAGTTGTGAGAAACAATTGACAGCTGAGCGCCGACTACCGAGCGATTATGATTTCCCTTTGCTCTTAGCGATGAGCGGTTCAGCCACGTTGCGAGGCACCTCTTCGTAGTGGCTAAACTCCATCGAAAATATACCCCGGCCTTGGGTTTTAGACCGGATTACGGTGGCATAGCCAAACATTTCTGCCAGTGGAATCTTAGCAGTAACTTTGGCAATTCCCTGTTCAGTTCCCTGGCCTTCTATCTGGCCTCGTCGGGAGTTGAGGTCGCCAATAACGTTCCCGATAAAATCTTCAGGAACTTCAACCTCTACTTTCATCATAGGCTCTAGTAGCACAGGTGTGGCCTTCATTACAGCTTCTTTAATCGCCATCGAGCCGGCGATTTTGAATGCCATTTCTGAAGAGTCTACATCGTGATAAGAGCCGTCTACCATCGTGGCTTTCAAGTCGATCACCGGATAGCCGGCCAAGATGCCTGATTCACAAGCTTCTTTCATGCCTTGTTCTGCTGGGCCGACGTACTCTTTAGGTACAGCGCCGCCAACAATTTTCGAGACAAATTCAAAGCCTGTTCCCGGTTCAGTCGGTTCTAACTCAATAACCACATGGCCATACTGACCTTTACCCCCACTCTGGCGGATAAACTTCCCTTCAGCGCGGACGGCTTTACGAATGGTTTCTCGGTAGGCTACTTGTGGGGCACCCACATTGGCTTCTACCTTAAACTCTCGCAACATCCGATCCACCAGAATTTCCAGGTGAAGTTCTCCCATGCCGGCAATCACGGTTTGATTGGTTTCGCTATCGACACTAACCCGGAAGGTAGGGTCTTCTTCTGAAAGCGATTGGAGGGCTTTGGATAGCTTCTCCATATCCTGCTTGGTTTTGGGTTCGACCGCAACCGAGATCACAGGTTCTGGAATGAACAGTGACTCTAGGATAATCTGGGAGTGTTCCTCACAGATTGTATCCCCGGTAAACGTGTCTTTCAAACCCAAGGCTGCGCCCAAGTCGCCGGCACGCAGTTCATCGACTTCAATTCGATCATCAGCTTTCAGAACGATCAGGCGAGACACCCGCTCTTTCTTACCTTTGGTCGAGTTGTAGACGTAACTGCCTTTCTTAAGTACGCCAGAATAGACGCGAACAAAGGTCAGGCGTCCATAGGGGTCTGCCATAATCTTAAAGGCCAATGCCGCCAGCGGGGCTTCGTCATTGGCAGTGCGGACAGATATTTCCCCATCTGGCAGGGTGCCTTGAATTGGGGGCACATCAATCGGTGCCGGCAGGTAATCAACTACCGCGTCTAATAACAGCTGAACGCCTTTATTTTTAAACGCGGAGCCACATAACATGGGGACAATTGTCCCATCGACAGTGCCTTGACGCAGGGCTTTGCGAATTTCCTGTTCGGTTAATTCTTCGCCTTCGAGGTACTTCTCCATCAAAGCATCATCCGTCTCAGCTACGGCTTCAACCAGTTTGATTCGGAACTCGTCAGCCTGAGCGCGAACGTCTTCTGGGATATCCGTTTCTTCAATATCGGTGCCGATGTCATTGGTATAGATCCGGGCTTTCATCCGCACCAAGTCAATAATTCCCCGGAAATCACTTTCACTTCCAATCGGGATTTGAATCGGTACAGCGTTCGTCCGCATCCGGTCAAGGATCTGGTTATAAACTTTGAAGAAGTTTGCACCCGTGCGATCCATTTTGTTAACAAAGACAATCCGAGGCACTTTATAGCGATCTGCCTGACGCCACACTGTCTCGGATTGAGGTTGGACGCCTCCGACTGAGCAGAACACCGCGATTACCCCATCCAATACCCGCATGGAACGTTCTACTTCAATGGTGAAGTCTACGTGGCCTGGAGTATCGATAATGTTGATCTGATGATCTTTCCAACTGGTGGTGATAGCAGCAGCAGTAATTGTAATGCCCCGCTCCCGCTCTTGCTCCATCCAGTCAGTGACGGCGGTTCCTTCGTGAACCTCGCCCATTTTATGAACCACACCGGAATAGAACAGAATTCGCTCTGTTGTTGTTGTCTTGCCTGCATCAATATGTGCTGCAATGCCTATGTTGCGTACTCTTTCGAGCGGGATCGTCCGTGCCACAGCTACCTCCTTAATCTCTGCCGCAGATATTTTCACTAGCGCTGTATCTAGATTCTGTGTAACGAACTTTGAGAGAAGTAGTGAGTTGCTCTCAAAATGGCTAGATATTGGTTAAGTCCTTTATCACAGCCCACACTAGAACCTTTAGCCCATCGCTTGGAGCAATGGGCATATTTTGGGGAAGATTCCACACTTAATGTTGCCGCCAAAGGTGGCGACTGGGTGGTTACCGAGTTCCTTGTTATTATATTTTAATATTTTTCATTAAGTTTTGTTCCCTTATCGCCACCAATTGCGGGAACTTTGGAACTCGTACTTTCTTAGTACCGGTAGTGAGCGAATGCCTTATTTGCTTCAGCCATCCGGTGAGTTTCTTCCCGCTTGCGAATTGCATTCCCCGTCTCGTTCGCAGCATCCATCAGCTCATTTGCTAGCTTGTTTGCCATTGTGCGACCGGCTCTACTTCTGGCAAATTGGATTAGCCAGCGAAGTGCTAAGGCTATTCCTCTATCCGAACGGACTTCCATTGGCACTTGGTAGGTTGCACCGCCAACTCGGCGAGCTTTGACTTCTACAAGCGGGGTAGCATTGCGAACCGCTCTTTCAAATGTTTCTAAGGGATCGCCGCCTGTGCGTTCCTGAATGGTTTTGAAGGCGTCATAGATAATGCTGGTGGCAACAGATTTTTTGCCACTTTTCATAATCCGC
Organism: Microcoleus sp. FACHB-672; assembly: GCF_014695725.1. Taxonomy (NCBI): domain Bacteria; kingdom Bacillati; phylum Cyanobacteriota; class Cyanophyceae; order Oscillatoriales; family Microcoleaceae; genus Microcoleus; species Microcoleus sp. FACHB-672. The sequence goes on from NZ_JACJOU010000015.1 coordinate 488,194, forward strand.
CGCACCATCATACTTACCAAGCGGCTATTATACACTGAATCGGGAGGAACGGGACGTTTTTGAACAACAGTACGACGCGACATAGTCAGTTTTTAGCGAGACAATTTAGGTCATTTTGGCATTTGCACACCTAAGCTAGGGGGAGTTGCTTCAACTTACCCGCTGCCGAGATGAAATTTGGTGGAAAAATTTGAGCTTTGCAGCTCATTCCTTGAGCTTTGACTTCCCGCGTGCCCCACGGGAGGCTCTAAATTGATGAGTGCTTCCAAGCAGTTGCCTCGGTCGGCAGGCTTTAAGCGCGATCAAAAGTTCGGCCACCAATGGCTTAGCGAATTATCGTCGGTCTTTTTAGGCGATTTGAGAGGATGTTCCCACTTAATTGTTAGCGGGATGCAGCCTCCGATCTATTTGCCTGCTGCTGCTTTAGGACGCTTAGCGCCATACTTAGAGCGAGCTTGCCGACGGTCTTTGACCCCGGCGGTATCTAAAGTTCCACGGATAATGTGATATCTCACACCGGGTAAATCTTTTACCCGTCCCCCTCTAATCATCACGACAGAGTGCTCTTGCAGGTTGTGGCCAATACCTGGAATATAAGCGGTCACTTCAAATCCAGAAGTGAGGCGAACCCGCGCCACCTTACGCAGTGCTGAGTTGGGTTTCTTCGGGGTAGTGGTGTAGACTCTTGTGCAAACGCCACGACGCTGAGGGCAACTCTTCAAAGCCGGGGATTTAGTTTTCTTATTGGCTTTCTGGCGTTCGTCACGAATGAGTTGCTGAATAGTGGGCATGAGTAAAGCGTGTGCAGCTCTATTGCTGTTTCAAGTTTTAACAAAAGCTGATTATATCGATTTTAAGCGTTTTCTGTCAATTAAAGCGCTGGATAAATTTATGAGTTTTATAGAAAACCGCCCCCAAGCCAGAGGTTGCCAGGAAGTGAAATCGGCCAAAACCAGGCTGAGTGCTGAGTGGGAGAAAAATGTTTGAAAATAAAAATTAAGAAACCTGACGGCGTCTTTAGCTAGCAGAAGCCGGCCCGGAAAACGAGTGGCCACAACTACAGCCTTGTAGTGCATTGGGGTTGTGGAAGCGAAACCCGCCACCCATAAGATCCTCTGAATAATCTAAAGTCACCCCGTTGAGGTAATTCAAGCTCTCAGCATTAACCAGCACTTGAATTCCCTCACAGGCATAGAGGTGATCGCTCTCACCGGCATTTTCGTCAAACTCCATCGTATAAGACAGGCCGGCACACCCACCAGGTTGAACTCCCAGGCGAAAGAACACCTGAGGGTTTGGCTGTTTAGACTTTAGACGGTTGACTTCGCGGACAGCAGCTTTGCTCAGATGAATCATGCAGAAATTCCGAACCCGACTTCTGAGCTTATATTACTTCGCTCCGGCCCTTGCATAGTCATCCTGGTAGCGGACAATATCATCCTCGCCTAGGTACTCCCCATTTTGCACCTCAATCAAAACCAACGGAATCACGCCAGGATTTTCCAGCCGGTGCGACGTACACTGAGGCACATAAGTCGATTGATTCGTAAAAATAAGTTGAACTTCATCCCCACAAGTCACCTTAGCCGTCCCGCAAACCACAATCCAATGCTCACTCCGGTGGTGGTGCATTTGCAGGCTCAGGCGGTGACCAGGCTTGACCTCAATCCGCTTAATTTTATATCCCCGCCCTTCTTCCAGAACAGTAAATGAACCCCAAGGGCGCAATTCCGTAGCGGCAAGTCCATTCGTAGCGGCAGATGTAGACAGTGTAGCAACTTGAGACATTTCTTTAACTTTAACCATGATTTTCTCTCCTTAATAGCTGCTTCCGAATTAGGCTAGCTGAGTGACAGGACATTTAGGGGCGAAGTGCTGAATCTTGCAGCACTCCATAACTTCTACTTGGCCGAAAAATCCCCAGGCTAGAGTTTTTCTAAATACCGCAACATCAGTGACGCAGACCCTGGAAAAATGGTTAGCAAAACTCAAAATCCCTAAACAGAACTCATCTGCCTCAATCTGAGAATATGCCAATTAGGGGGGCTGAAATCAACCATAACAACTTCAGCCTAGGGGCTGACACCACAAACCGGCAAATTCAGCCAATCTACATCAAGTCTTTACGTCGGCAACCGATGCTTTAAATAAGCTTTAACCCCAGCAAAGCAGACAGCCAGATCCATAAAAATCCCCGTTCCCCTAATTTAGCAAGCTAGAAACTGCTCAGCGAGGGCGATCAAGGAAGACTCCCAAACCATTGTGAACCCGCGCAGCCGTACGCGCAGGCCGGTCGAGGAGTTGGCCCCCCAGATAAAGACCTGTAGAACTGCCACCATCCAGATTCAGGGCTTCAACAGCCCCTAACTGGCGCATCAGTTGGGCTAATTCGGCCAAAGTAGAACCGGCACCCCCAGCGCGGTTGTGAACCGCCGCTATAAGTAGTGTGCCCGTTGCAGTCGTGCCAATCGCACTCCGAGACGCAGTTTGTTGAACAAAGGCATCGCTGAAACCTTCCGCCTTAGCATCCAGAATAATTTGGCCATTTTGCATTAAAAGTGGCCCAGCGCCGATGATATGGGGATAATCGCTAAAGTCAGCCGGCACCGTGACGCTCTCGATAGCCACAGAAGTGCCGGTAGGTAGGGCGTCAGATGCCACCTTACGAAGAACTAGCAAGTAGCCATTGCGGGGGATAGGAAAAGCAGTTTTGCCCACGTCACCTCCAGGCTGCTGGCCCGTAACTCCGTTATTTTCAACCGTAACAATCGTTTCCCCGTCACTCAGGGGAGTGTAAGTCAACCCCCATTCAGGCGAGTAGCGGGAAATCCCTTGTTGGACAAAAGCGCTGTTGAGATAAAGCACCGGCAGGCGCACTTCCGCTGCGGCGATCAACGTTTCCTTCAGCGCCAGCCGGCCCATTTTAACGCTGCCGCTATCATTCCATGCCATCGCGCCCCGGTTAAGAATCGGGCTGGATAACCACTGAGCATCCCGGCGGAGCGCACCCAAGGGCATCGTATTATTGCGATTGAAAAAGCCCCCATTAATCGCCGCTGAAGCCTGCCAGCGATTTGCCGTGGCGATCAGGGGGGCAGTACCCACTTGAGTAGCCGGTTCGCTCCAGATCGGTTTAAGACGTAATCCCGGTTGGCGAAGATCAACTTCCAGCCACACTACCGGAAAGCGATCTTGACCTAAGGCGAGATACTGCTGATGCCAGCGCACCCCTGGTGCCCAAAGAATATCTTTCTCCACCAGAGAGTCGGGTCGAATATCAATCTGTAAGTGATTAATGTCGGGTGAGGTGAGAACCTGAGGACGCCAACCCGGAGGAACGAGCAGGCGGACAGTTGTTTGATTTGCAGCCGTTTCAACTTTCAACCGGCGGGCTTTTGGCGGAATCACCGGCTTGTCTTTGGCGTCTGGCAGTTGGTAGCCCGGATAGGCAATCTCCCCCGCTTCCAGGGCGTTTAAGCGCTGTACTAGAGCCGGAGCGATTTGGCCATCTAGAGTAATCACCCATTCATCCAGCTTGGGGGGTTTCGGTTTTTGCACTTCAGGCGTTTCCCCCTGCGGCTTGGATGTATCATCAGCGGCTTCTTGCTGGCGGTTGTTGCCGGCACCCTCACCGGAAGGTGTTTTTGGTTTAACTGGAGCCGGTTCTGGGGGTGTTAAGGTGGCAGAAAAATTCACTTGCCAGGGGGTCGGGCGATCTAGCTCAATCACAACGCTGCGCGGCAGGCTGACAGCTGCTTGTTTTTCCCCCCAACTTTGCATCGTCGCCTCAATTGCCTGGACTGTTGCGGCAGGAGAAGAAATCGAGAGTGTGTTTCCACTCACTTGCATCTGCCAGCCGGCTGCTTGGGCAAAATCAGTCATGTCCAAATAGCGGTACGAACCGGCAAGTTGAGGAGTCAAAGGTGCAAGTTGAGAGAACCACCGCACCGGCTGCTTTGCCAGATCGCCGGTGCTTAACAGTTCCACCCCTAGCAATTGGGTAACTCCAGCATCACTGATGCCGGTGCGAATGGCACCCTCAGCCGTATCCTGTTGCCACTGACTCCAAGCTGCCGGCCAAGTTCGACCGTTTAAGGAAATTTGAGTCCCTTGCCGCAGCAGGGGTTGCGTAGCGAACGCTTGAACGGATGTCATAGAAGACTGTTGCTGCACGTCAGAGTCCAAACCTTCCACAACTTCCTGGCTGATGGCTTGAGCTTGAGCGCTGTCTGGGTGAGCAGTTGCTAAGCATAGAGCCGTAAAAACCACAAGGGGAGTGAAGGCAATAAGTTTAAAAAAAGCAGGCATAAGCTCAATCATCAAACGAGGGGACATTTGTGGGGAGGCACATCTTTCTTAAAGGCCGACTGCTAATGAATTTCTCAAACGACCGATTGGAAAGGATTTCACCCTTCCAAATCCGCACACCTAAACGCTAAAATGGGACGATTTGCAACAAATGGCCGCCCCTGAGGCGCAAACACTGACAAGCAGCCTAAGCAGACGCAACAAGAGAAAACCTGACAAAAAGTAGTTACAACCCGAAAATGTAAGGGTTCTATATCCTGGCTTCGCCCTTAAGATTCCTTACACCGGCACATCAAATTCAGCCGGATCTAAAAATATAGACTCATAGCTGAGCGCGGTTTTCTCGTTGGAATGCTAAAACTGGGCTTCCTCCTCCAGCGCTTTGCTCTGAACTCAGCACCGTTGAAAGTGGCCCCTATCAAGAAACCATGACTTGTCACTGATGCCTAGCTGCATCGCTTCCGGAGCGATTCCCCAAAGAACAGCCTAGCCAATTCCAGTGCCGGCGTGGATTCGGCCCCTGGGTTAAAACAGGATAAAATTGCCAAAACTTGCTTAAAGCTTGCCAGATATGGTGGAACCCAGGTTGGTTTTTTTGTTTATCCTAGATATGAGGGTCTTCGGTGGCTAAAGCATAATCACCGATTCGCTACGTCTGGCAAGACGGCAAAGTGGTAGATATAGGGATTGCTAGAATACAGGATTTTCTGTAAGATTTTTCTGCCGTCCTGCTAGGATACCGTTTTGGGGAATCAGAGCCAGGAGCGCGTTTCTTTATCTGTAGGTCAAACTCCAAGCAAACCGGATACCTCGATCGATTGGCGATCGTTATGCGATGTTTCGAGTTTAACCTCTGCCCGCCTAATTCTAGTTTTTAAGGGAAAGTTTTGTAAGGCTGAGACTTAAGATCGAGGCAGAAAAGAGCCATCTATCAATTAAGAGGGGATGGCAACGTAAGGTTTAAATCGACAGGTATGAAGCTATGTCGTTAGCGATTATACGGCGAGCCATGTCAGTAGAGATGAGCCTTAGCGCCTCTTTAACGATCAAAGACTAGGATACTTGCCGAGCCATAAGAATTTTTACTTACTTACTTTCTGGCAAATAAAGGAATTCCCCTCCTTTACAACCGGCACTAGGGCGGTACGCCCCGCAAAATTAATCCGTAAAACCCATCTACGAATATCAGACAAGGAAAAGAATGATCCATCCCATGAACAATTCGAGCGTGAATCACAACGGCACACAAAATCAGGGAAATCAAGACGAAGATAAAAGCCTTTTCGGGCAGCGCTGGCTAGTAGAGGAACGAGACGCCTGTGGTGTCGGCTTCATTGCCAACTTAAAAGGGCAAGCGAGCCATGAAATTGTGGCCAACGCCTTGTCCGCGCTCACCTGTTTGGAACACCGGGGAGCCTGTAGCGCCGATCAAGATTCAGGGGATGGGGCGGGTGTGATGACAGCAATCCCCTGGGAACTGTTTGATGGGTGGATGAACGAGGGGGGTATTCAACGCGATCCGAGTGCAGAAACCGCAGTGGGGATGGTATTTTTGCCCCAAGACGCAGCCCAGGCAAAAGCTTGCCGCGAAGTTGTCGAAAAAGTTTTAGTTGAAGAAGGACTGACGCTGCTCGGCTGGCGCACAGTGCCGGTGCGCCCAGAGATCCTGGGGATGCAAGCGCGGGAAAACCAACCGCATATCGAACAAGTAATTGTTCAGTCTAAGCAGTGGCGCGGAGATGAACTCGAACGCCGACTCTATCTTGCCCGCCGGTCATTTGGCAAAACCCTGCACAGCCTGGAAGACGGCAAATGGGGAGATGATTTTTATGTCTGTTCCTTCTCTTGCCGCACCATCGTTTATAAAGGCATGGTGCGCTCAGCCGTGCTGGGCGAGTTTTATCTCGATTTACAAAACCCAGCTTACAAGAGCGTTTTTGCGGTCTATCACCGGCGCTTCAGCACCAATACTATGCCCCGTTGGCCCCTAGCACAGCCGATGCGTCTGTTAGGTCACAACGGCGAAATTAATACGCTCTTGGGCAACATTAACTGGATGATGGCGCGGGAAGGCAGCTTGTCCCATCCGCTTTGGGACGGTCGGATTGAGGATCTCAAACCGTTAGTGAAGCCAGATAACAGTGACTCGGCTACACTGGATAACGTGATGGAACTGTTGGTGCGCTCAGGACGCAGTCCTCAAGAAGCGCTGATGATCATGGTGCCAGAAGCGTACAAAAATCAGCCGGCTTTGGATGAGTATCCAGAAATTGTGGATTTCTACGAATATTACAGCGGCTTGCAAGAGCCGTGGGATGGCCCTGCGCTGCTGGTATTCAGTGATGGCAAGCTGGTGGGAGCCACCCTTGATCGCAATGGACTGAGGCCGGCTCGTTACGCCCTCACCCGCGATGGGATGGTAATTGTCGCATCAGAAGCCGGTGTGGTGGAGTTGCCGGAAGCAGACATCGTAGAAAAAGGCCGGTTGGGTCCTGGGCAAATGATTGCCGTTGACCTAGAAGCCGGGGAAATTATCAAGAACTGGGAGATTAAGCAGCGCATTGCCAAAACCCAGCCTTATGGACAGTGGCTGCAGCAACACCGCCGCGAATTAACACTGCAACCGTTCCCCGAAGCCGCCCAAATGGAGGCCTGTGAGGTATTGCGCTATCAAACTGCCTTTGGCTACACCGCTGAAGACGTAGAGATGGTGATCGAGGAAATGGCTGTCAGTGCCAAGGAACCAACGTTCTGCATGGGAGATGACATTCCCTTAGCTGTACTGTCAGAACGCCCTCACTTGCTCTACGACTACTTCAAACAGCGCTTCGCCCAAGTCACAAACCCTCCCATTGACCCGTTGCGGGAAGGGATGGTGATGTCTTTAAGTATGCAGCTCGGTGAACGGGGAAATATCCTGGAAGCGAAGCCAGAATATGCCAGCCGGCTCAAGATTTCCACGCCGGTGATCAATGATGCTGAATTGGACGTGATTCGCACATCGGGTTTGGAGTCAGCAACCTTATCCACTTTATTTGAGATCGCTGCCGGCCCTCCAGGGCTGGCTGAAGCAGTTAACCGGCTGCGGGAAGAAGCCGCAGAAGCGGTACGTGCCGGGAAAAAGATTCTAATTCTCAGTGATCGCACCCAAAAAATTACGGATGAGCTGAGCTACATTCCTCCTCTGTTAGCGGTGGGTGCTGTCCACCACCACTTGATACGTCAAGGGTTGCGGATGAAAACCTCTTTAATTGTCGATACCGCCCAATGCTGGAGTACCCACCACTTTGCCTGCCTGATCGGCTACGGCGCGAGTTCTGTGTGCCCCTACTTAGCCTGGGAAAGTGTGCGGCAGTGGGTGTTTAATCCCAGAACTCAAAATCTGATGGAACGGGGCAAGATTGCTTCGGTGAGCGTGGACAAAGCTCAGGAGAACTATCGCAAGGCAATAGAAGGTGGCTTGCTGAAAATTCTCTCGAAAATGGGCATTTCCCTGCTTTCCAGCTACCAAGGGGCGCAAATTTTTGAAGCGATCGGGATTGGCTCAGATTTAATTCAGTTGGGCTTCACCGGCACCACATCTCGCATTGGCGGGCTGTCTGTCAGCGAACTGGCTCAGGAAGTCTTGGCCTTCCACAGCAAGGCTTTCCCAGAACTGAATATCAAGAAGCTAGAAAACTATGGCTTTGTTCAGTACCGGCCCGGTGGCGAGTATCACATGAACAGCCCCGAAATGGCAAAGGCACTACACAAGGCGGTGGAAAATAAGGCGCACGACCACTATGAGCTGTATCAAAAATCTCTGCAAGGACGCCCGGTAACAGCTTTGCGGGATTTGCTGGATTTCAATGCTGATCGCCCCTCGATTTCCATTGACGAAGTTGAGCCGGTGGAAAACATTATGAACCGCTTCTGCACCGGCGGGATGTCCTTGGGGGCGCTGTCCCCGGAAGCCCATGAGGTGCTGGCCATCGCCATGAATCGCATCAGCGGTAAATCTAACTCCGGTGAGGGTGGGGAAGATCCGGTGCGGTTTAAGGTACTCGATGATGTGGATGAGACAGGGCATTCTCAGTTAATGCCGCACCTCAAGGGTTTGCGGAATGGCGATACGGCATCGTCTGCAATCAAGCAGGTGGCGTCGGGCCGATTTGGGGTGACGCCTGAGTATTTGATGAATGCCAAGCAGATTGAAATTAAGATGGCTCAGGGTGCGAAGCCCGGTGAAGGTGGCCAATTGCCTGGGAAGAAGGTTAGCCCCTATATTGCCATGTTGCGCCGGTCGAAGCCGGGAGTGACGCTAATTTCGCCGCCGCCTCACCATGATATTTATTCGATTGAGGATTTATCCCAGTTGATTTTTGACCTGCACCAAATTAATCCCAAGGCTGGGGTTTCTGTGAAATTGGTGGCAGAAATCGGGATTGGCACGGTGGCTGCCGGTGTGGCGAAGGCGAATGCGGATATTATCCAAATTTCTGGCCACGATGGCGGCACCGGCGCGTCTCCCCTGAGTTCGATTAAGCACGCCGGTTCGCCCTGGGAATTGGGACTGACGGAAGTGCATCGGGTGCTGATGGACAACCAGTTGCGTGATCGCGTTCTGTTGCGGGTTGATGGCGGCTTCAAAACCGGGTGGGATGTGCTGATGGGCGCTTTGATGGGTGGCGAAGAGTATGGCTTCGGTTCGATTGCCATGATTGCGGAAGGCTGCATTATGGCCCGGATCTGCCACACTAATACCTGCCCGGTTGGGGTGGCGACTCAGCAAGAAAAGCTGCGCCAGCGGTTCACCGGCATCCCCGAACACGTTGTCAATTTCTTCTACTTTGTGGCAGAGGAAGTGCGTTCTTTGCTGGCGCGGTTAGGCTACCGATCTCTCAATGAGATTATCGGGCGTACGGATCTGCTGAAGGTGAAGGAAGGCGTGCCTCTGACGAAAACCAAGTCTCTGAATTTAGATTGTCTGCTCAAGTTACCGGATAGCCGAGAAAATCGCGACTGGTTGCACCATGAGCCGGTTCACAGCAACGGGCCGGTTTTGGATGATGAGTTATTGGCAGACTCGGAAATTCAAGGGGCAATCCAAAATCAGGGCAGCGTGACGAAAACTTACCGGCTGGTGAATACAGACCGAACCGTGGGCGCACGGCTATCGGGTGCAATTGCTCAAAAGTACGGCAACACCGGCTTTGAGGGTCAAATTACACTCAATTTCACCGGAAGTGCCGGCCAAAGTTTTGGGGCATTTAATCTTCCCGGCATGACGCTGAGCCTAGAGGGTGAAGCCAATGATTATGTGGGTAAAGGACTGCACGGGGGCGAGATTATTATTAAGCCGCCGGCTGAGGCAACCTATGACCCCTCACAAAATGTGATTATTGGCAACACTTGCTTGTATGGTGCGACCGGCGGCTTTTTGTTTGCCAATGGTCAAGCCGGTGAGCGGTTTGCGGTGCGGAACTCAATGGCGAAAGCTGTGATTGAAGGTGCCGGTGATCACTGCGCTGAATACATGACGGGCGGTGCGATCGTTGTCCTCGGCAGGGTTGGCCGCAACGTGGGTGCCGGCATGACAGGCGGGATGGGCTACTTCTTAGATGAAGATGGTAGCTTCCCACAAAAAGTCAATTACGAAATTGTTAAGATTCAGCGGATCTGCACAGATGCCGGTGAGCAGCAGCTCAAGGAATTGATTGAGTTGCACGCAGATCGCACCGGCAGTCAAAAGGCGAAGACAATCTTGGAAAATTGGTCAGAGTACCTGCCCAAGTTCTATCAGGTTGTACCGCCTTCTGAGGCTGACAGTCCTGAAGCAAGTGCTGAAGCCCCAACTGAGAAGGTTGCGGTCAACGCATAATTTAGGAATCCATTCTCTAGGGAATGTAACGAATTAATTAAAAAGAGGCGACAAAAATCGCCTCTTTTTTCCTTATTAAATTTTCGCCTTTCTAAGAAGGGGGAGAAAGATAGAGAACTTCAGCTTATTGATTTGTTGCAGCAAAAGCATCAACTGGATAGCCGGGAACTCGTTCAGAGTAATCGGTTTTTGTTGCAGTAATAGACTCAGCTAGCTGCTCAAAAGAGTCAGAATTCCAGTTACGTTCGTGGATCGGCTTCGACTGTTCACCTCTGAAATAAGCTTGAGTCCCTAACGCAGCTACAGCAACCCAACCAACGATAAATAGCGCAATTAGTAGTGCCATTTTTCGTTTTTCCTAAAGATTCATTAAGTTATGTAAATAAATGTAACGAAAGTTTTAACAAGATTCAAGATTGTGCATAGGCGGTTAACCAGGCACTAAAGTAGGGGATTCCACACTTGACTGCTGCATCGGCTGCCGGCATAGCCCAATTTTTACGGCTTCTCGGTGGGTAAATTGGCAGATTTTGCTTGTGCTACGAGTTCCTTATCTTGCATTTCTAGCAGTTCAGGTAATGTTACAAACTTATATCCCCGCTTCTTTAGCCCAGCAATGATTTGAGGTAAAGCTTTTAGGGTGTTTGAGTGATTGCCTCCGCCATCGTGCATCAACACAACAGCACCTGACTGCGCGTTACTAAGTACAGTGTTAATGATTTCCTCTGGGCTGGGAGAATAGGACTCCTTAGTATCCGTAGACCACATAGCAACTACCATCTTTTGCGCTTGGGCGTAAGCAGCTAAGCCATTATTTAAAATGCCTCCCGGTGGGCGAAACATTGCGGTTTTAACACCTGTAATTTTGTAAATGAGTGAGCCGGTGTCTTCAATTTCTCTGGTGGCAGTGAAGTGATCCACTTGATGATATTGGTGATTCCAGGTGTGGTTGCCAACGGCATGACCCTCCGCAACAACTTTTTTGCCAATTTCTGGATAAGTTTGCAGATGCCGGCCTATCCAAAAGAAAGTTGCTTTAATCTTATTCTGCTTAAGAATATTTAAAATCGGTAAGGTATCTGGCCAAGGCCCATCATCAAACGTCAGGGCAACAACTTTTTCTTTCCCGCTCAGTTTTATTTCATAAGTGATTGCGCCTTGAAATCGAGCCGGCACTGAAAAATTGAAGCGTTTTTTGTATTGTTCCTGTATTTGTGCAGCCTTGGTGGTGAAGCCTTCAATTCGCTGATTAACAGCCGTTTTTATATTAAGTAAATCCTGCTTCTCTTTCTTCCCTACACTGGTTAGTTGAGGAGCCGGCAGCTTAAATTCTTCAGTATAAGGTGGGGAAGCCGGCATAATCACACCCAGCATAAAACTCCCAAAGGCTGCCCCTATGATGAAAAATATTTTTTGCTGACCAACCAAGGAAGCAAGGTTTGCCATGTAATTTCTCCCGCAATTATTTTGTTTATAAGCCGATTAGAATTAATGGGTTTAATGAGCGTTGTTATTAAAGCAGGGAGAGCGGAAAGGTTTTAAGTCAGGCATCCATTTTTTTACGCCCAATACCTGCCGCTCATTTTTCCCTGGCATTAAATAGAACTTAAAAAAGCAATTGTTTAGACAGATGCCGGTAATCGATTGTAATAACACCGAACAATGCGCTCGACAACTTCAGCAATGCTAAGACCATCTGTTTGAATTTCAATGGCATCGGCTGCTTTGCGAAGGGGTGAAACTGCTCGGTTAGTGTCTTTTCGATCACGTTCAGAGATGTCGTGTTCCAACTGCTGCAAACTAATGATATTGTCGCCCTGCTGTTCAATATCTTGATGCCGGCGTCGTGCCCGTTCTTGAACGGATGCCGTCAAAAAAATCTTGAGTTCAGCATCTGGGAAAACTTGAGTGCCGATGTCGCGCCCTTCTGCAACTAAGCCGCCCTTGTTGCCAAAATTCTGCTGTTGTTTAACGAGTAACTGACGCACTGCCGGCTGTGCAGAGATGGCTGAAACATTAGCCGTTACCTCTAAACTCCGAATGAACCCAGTTACATCTTCACCGTTAATGAGAATTTGGGCGTTGGGCATTGAAGATTGGGAAGCATCTGTTTCTCTTGATGCTTGCCAGTCGTTAGTTGCTAAACCGGCAAAACTAATTTCGCTGTCGGCAACCAACTCTGCCACAGCCGGTTCGTCGTTAATCGGGATACCGGCTTGCAAAACGAGCCACGTTACTGCGCGATACATCGCGCCCGTATCGAGATACAGCAGCCCTAAAGCTTGGGCGACAAGGCTTGCGACAGTAGATTTGCCGGCACCGGCAGGCCCATCAATGGCGACAATTGGCTGCCGATCACGCAGGACAATATTATCAATTAAGCGGGTAGAACCGAGGCGGGCAGCAACGGCTAATAGCCCGACCTCTTCAACTTTATCTAAAGGCATCAAAGTAGTGGGATCGACAAGTTCAACATATTCCAGCTGGACGCTTGGCACTTTTGCCAACTCCGCTTTAACAGATGCCATCATAACAGTGCCGGTGCGTTCCCCTGCAATAAAAGCTTTTTCGGCTTTTTGTAAACTGCGATACAACACAGTTGCTTGCTCTTTGTCCTCTGAGTTCAGGTACTTATTCCGAGAACTCATTGCCAGTCCGGATGTCTCCCGTACAATCGGACAGGGCACAATCTCCACCGGCAAGTTTAAATCTGCCACTAGCCGTTTAATAATGGCGACCTGCTGAGCGTCTTTCTGGCCAAAATAAGCGCGATTCGGCTGTACCAAGTTCAAAAGCTTGGTGACAATTGTTGTGACTCCCTGGAAATGGCCAATTCGAGAGCGACCGCACATTACCGAGGTCATGGATGCTGGGGGAATGACCTCAGTAAGGAGGTGAGAGGGTAAATTTTGCGCTAAATCCCCAGATCTGCCGCTCTCTCGCCCTCTGACTCCGATTTCCTCAACCGTGGGAGCAAAAAGCACATCAACACCGGCTGCTTCGCATAACTGCCGGTCTTGTTCTAGAGTGCGAGGATACTTTTGGAAATCTTCCGTTGGGCCAAATTGCAGCGGATTGACAAAAATACTGACGATAACGATTTCATTTTCTTGTCTGGCCCGCTGGATCAAACTTAAATGGCCTTGATGCAGCGCTCCCATTGTTGGGACAAAGCCTACTTCCTGGCCCAGATGTTGTTCAGGCCGGTGTAGACCTAAGTAGCAGCGCAATGCAGCGACCGTAGTAAACAGGCGCACCAAATCCCCCAAGTATTTGCTTAACTCTCTTCACCGTCAGTATATTCTCAGAGAGTGGGGACTCACGAGAGTTCTTGGAAAAGTCTTTTTTAACGAGGGACTAATGAGACTTGTTGCAAAAGTCTTTTTTTTAACCACAGATGATGGCGTAGCCTGCCGCAGGCATAAATAGAGGGGTTAACGGCGGGGGGTGTTCGATAGCAAATTAGCAGGTTGATTAGATAATCCCGATTGATTGGCTAGAGGGAGGGTGCTGAAATTGGGAGAGCATCAAGAATTAAGAAAATTTTCAACTTTCTATTCTTAATTCTTCAGCTTGTTCCTTTAGTTTGCCGCAGCCTTGCTCCTTGCCACTTCAGTCATCTCCCTTCTTTCTGGTTCCTATTGGACTGCGGCGGTGTTTTGAGATCCCAACACCTCTAAACTGACTGGGGCGACTCCTGAGTGCGTTATCCCCAGGACTTCAGCAGCACCGGCAGACAAGTCGATAATCCGGTCTTCGATGAATGGCCCGCGATCATTAATCCGGACGATCACAGATGTACCGTTGTCGAGATTGGTCACTTTCACGCGGGTGCCAAAGGGTAAGTCGCGATGGGCGGCGGTTAAATCGTTTTGGTTAAATATTTCACCACTGGCGCTCGTGTTGCCATCAAAACCAGGGCCGTACCAGGAGGCCCAACCAGTCAGCCGGTATAAAATTGGCCTGGTAGAAATTTCTGGAGCTTTGGGCTTAGCAACGGCAACGCGGCGGGGCATTCCGGGAATCTCGGCGAGTGGGGTTGCATTGCCCATTTGTCGCCGCAGACGATTTGTGGCTTGCAGTGCGTCTTCTGCCCGGTTGCCAGTGGTGTTGGCGAGCATGGTAACTGCGTCGATAGCGACTAAATCTTTACCGCTGACTTTGATCAGGTAGGTATCGCCTTCATCCGGCGTGACGGTGATGCTGCCGGCATCTAAGCTATTTCGACTCAGCTGATTGAGCTTGGCTGCTACGGCATTTGCCCGGAAAATTGGATCGTTCTGCTGGCTCTGACCGGCTGCTGTTGTTAGATTGCGGTTAGTTTCGGATTGCTTGCCGGTTGCAACAATTGCAGATCCAGGCTGAGTGCTATTTTGAGCGGAATTGGCTGGGCGAACCGCTGTGGTTTTGCTTGGGCTGGACTCGCCCATTTTGCTTCCACTTTTGCCGGCTGGGGAGGCGCTATTTGAGCCGGCACTCGGACTGAGGAATGTCAAAATCGGAATGTTGCGGACATAAAGGGTTGCGGCTTGTCGCCCTGCCACTTCATGAGGGTAAATTTTGGCAATGGCGGCAGTGCCGGCTTTTGTGTTTGCTTGAGGCTGATACTGAGCGACTTGATTGACTTGAGGGGAAGTGCCGGCGTTTTGTTGGGTGCGTTTCTGCGCCGGCGCGTAATTTGCTTGGGTGCCTTTGTTAGCTGTCTGAGTTTGCGCCGCACGAGTATATGCCATTGGCCAGATGGCAGTCATGAGCAAGGCTGTCGTCAGGCTAGTCCAAAGTCTTTGATTCATACGTCCACTTGTGAGGAGCAATTGCAAATTGAGATTTGAGCTGTCAATGTGCCGCCATTATGTGGGGAATTGACTGGATAACTCATACTCATTCTGTGTTCGTGCTGAAAGTTTGAAACTGCAACAGATTACCATGAAGGTTTTGAATTGCGGATCGTGAACTTACTTAGAAGTTCCGTAACTTTATGTAAAATTTAAATTTTGAAGTTGCTAAAAAAAAGCCAAGAACCTTTTAAAATATAGGTTTTTCGCCTTTTTTAGGTTTCCCAAAACTTTATTAAAACTTTATCAAAATTTTACATAAACTTTATGTGAGCGATGTGTTGCCCTTTGCCGTCGAGAAATCGGCTTCTGCGGCTGGCTGTTGCCGGCACTCTTGTGGAATCTAGCAGGATCAACTCGCTCGATTGGCAAGTACAATACTTCCTGCAATCAGTGCTGTTGTGGGATTTTCAGGCATGGATTATCGGGAAGCGGGTGTAGATGTTGAGGCCGGTCGGGCTTTTGTGGGGCGAATTCGCAGTTTGGTGAAGAGCACGCACCGTCCGGAGGTTTTAGGCGGTTTGGGCGGTTTTAGTGGTTGTTTTCAGATGCCGGCTGGTTATCAAGAGCCGGTTTTGGTGTCGGGGACAGATGGGGTGGGGACAAAGCTGAAGCTCGCTCACACCCTCAATCGGCACGATACGGTTGGCATTGATTTAGTCGCAATGTGTGTCAATGATGTACTGACATCTGGTGCGGAACCGCTGTTCTTTTTGGACTATTTGGCAACGGGGAAGCTGAATCAAGAGCAGTTAACTCAAGTGGTGGCTGGAATTGCAGAAGGGTGCCGGCAGGCAGGGTGTGCGCTGCTGGGGGGAGAAACGGCGGAGATGCCGGGATTTTACCAGCCTGGTGAGTACGATTTAGCCGGTTTTTGTGTGGGAATTGCCGAGAAAAGCCGACTGCTAAATGGATCTCAGGTGCGAGTCGGGGATCTAGCGATAGGATTGCCGAGTTCCGGGGCTCACAGCAATGGGTTTAGTTTGGTGCGGAAGATTGTCAGCGATGGTGGCTTTAGCTGGGATGACTGCCCAGAGGGGTTAAATGGCAATCTAGGGGATGTGCTATTGACACCAACACAGATATATGTGAAAGAGGTTTTAGATGCGCTACGAGGTGGTGTAGAAATTCACGGCATGGCTCACATTACAGGAGGCGGGTTGCCAGAGAATTTGCCGCGTTGTTTGGGCGCGGGACAATCGATTCAGATCGATGTGAGCCGCTGGGAAGTGCCGGCAGTTTTTCAGTGGTTAGCAGATGCCGGTGATGTGAGTTTGCCGGATATGTATAACACTTTTAATATGGGAATTGGGTTTGTGCTATTAGTGCCGGCAGCCCAAGCTGAGGAGACAATTCGCCGGTTTGCTTCTGCTTATGTTATTGGGGAAGTGGTTGAGGGTAATGGGGATTTGATTGGCGTGCCGGCATAAGTAGCGGTGAGGGTGTGAGGATGCCGGCAGCATCAGATTTGCTCAATCAAAAAAATTCAATTTTTCATGGCAAAAGCAGCAGCTCTCGGCAGCAAGCGATTAATTAGTCGGGCACCGGCACGCTGCTAAAATCGCTTTTCAACAACTGCTTCCTTCCCGGATTTTGTTGGTGCCGGTGTTGAAGGGAGGGAATGAGCAATCAACAGTCCGGCAAGCTTTGCAAATTTTGCGTTCTGATGAACAGTTATTTGGAGTTAGTTTATTTGGCTGCCGGCGTCTCTATGACCAATCCAATCACACCCTCCAGTTGAGCATTTACTAAGTTCGCACCTTTAAGATTGGCACCGCTTAAATGAGCATTTAATAAATTAGCATTAGATAAATCAGAAGCACTTAAATCGGCTCCTTTAAAATCAGCTTCTTTTAAATCTGAGCCACTCAAATCAGCCCCTTTTAAATAGGCACCTCTCAAGTTGGCACCTCGCAAGTCAGCTCCTCGCAAGTCAGCTCCTCGCAGGTTAGCACTCCTCAAATCAGCACCACTGAGATCCGCAGAAAATAAATTGGCATTGCTGAGATCGGCACGGCTAAGATCGGATCGCCTTATGTTTGCTCCCCCTAGGCTCGTCCCTTGGAGGTTGGCACCGGCTAGGCTGCAACCCTGGCATTGTTTATTTTTCAGCAACCGCTTCATGTGTGCCGGCTGCGCCCAACAGCCTGAGCAGAGTGCAAGCAGCAGTGCGCTGGTTACTAGGAATCTTGTTTTCACAGTCCTTTTCCCCTCACTTGTGCCAATCACAGAAGTTCCTTCCGCAAAAGTCTTAGTTTCACAAGATACATTATCTGTCAATAAGGGTGAAACCCCTCATTTAATTTTGAATGCCGGTGAAGGATTGTAAACCTGCCGTTGGTGCCCTAACCCCAGCCTCCAAGGGAGTTACCGGCTTCAAGGAAAAAAATTGCGTTTTCATTGATTCCCGTGTAATATGTGAAAAAACAAACAACGGTATCCCGACCGAATAACCGTAGATTATGATTAGGCTCTCCTTGAAACATCTCTGGCAACGCGATTCTTTAACACGCTGGGTGTCCCTCTTCTTGATGGGGGTAACGTTAAGTTTGACGATCGCTGCCTGCACCGGCGGAGGGAATACCGGCGGCGGTGGCGGGAATGCGGGCAATTCCAATGCCGGTTCGGCTAACGGTTCCAGCTCAGCTGCCAAAGATGTTGAACTTACCCTCGTTTCCTTTGCTGTTACCCGTGCAGCTCACGAGCAAATCATTCCCAAATTTATAGAAAAGTGGAAGCAAGAACATAACCAAACCGTCACCTTCAACCAAAGTTATGGTGGCTCAGGTTCCCAAACCCGCGCTGTGATTGATGGTTTGGAAGCAGATGTTCTACACTTGGCACTTGCTCTAGACACAGAGAAAGTTGAGAAAGCCGGTTTGATTGAACCGGGTTGGGAAAATGAAGCGCCCAACGGTGCAATTGTCAGTAAATCTGTTGCAGCTTTGGTGACTCGCGAAGGCAATCCCAAAGGCGTCAAAGATTGGGCAGACTTAACAAAAGAAGGCGTTAGCGTTATTACTGCCAACCCTAAAACCTCTGGTGGAGCAAGATGGAATTTCTTGGCTTTGTGGGGTGCAATCACCAAAACTGGGGGTGATGAAGCCAAAGCCCTGGAATTTACTACCAATGTTTTTAAAAATGTGCCGGTGCTGCCTAAAGATGCCCGTGAGGCAAGCGATGTATTTTTCAAACAAGGCCAGGGAGATGTCTTAATCAACTACGAAAATGAAGTGATTCTCGCGGGTTTAAATGGCGAAAAGTTGCCTTATGTGATCCCCGAAGTCAACATTTCCATTGATAATCCGATTGCCGTTGTAGACAAAAACGTTGATAAGCACGGAACTAGAGAAGTTGCCGAAGCATTTGTGCAGTTTCTTTACACACCAGAAGCCCAACGAGAATTTGCTAAATTAGGATTCCGACCTGTTGACGCCACAGTCGGCGAAGAAACGGCTAATAAGTTTACAAAGCTCAAAACCCTCTTTACAGCGCAAGATTTAGGGGGCTGGGATACTATCCAGAAACAATTTTTTGATGATGGGGCAGTTTTTGACAAAGTTCAGGCTGACACTAAGAAATAGTCAATTAACCTTGATTGAGAATTGAAAATTTCTTAATTCAAGTTTAAGCTTGAACACTGTAACTCGTCTGGGCGATAGGCTAAAGCGCATCTATTTATTATGGTAGTTGAGCAGCTAAAAATCGCCCATTTCTCACTGCATCCCACATTAGGAAAAATATGAGTAGCGGCAGCATCTTGGTTCCTGAGATAATAGCCAGCACCCAAGATGCCCGCACTACAAATTGACAAAAATAGGAGCCACCCTCTCCGTTAAATAGGGCGTACACGCTCTTGCGCCCCTACAACTCTTTCTCAATCTCAACAAGAAATTAAATGCCTAGCAGCTTATGACTGTCTCTACTCCCTCCTCTCCTACTCCTATTAAGAAAAATCCTCTGAATCAGATTAGCAAGCTGTCTTGGCCTTGGCGCATTACTTTGGGCTACCTGACGATAATGCTACTGCTACCCGTGTCCGCGCTGATCTTAAAAGCAAGCACTGAAAATCCTGCTGATTTTTGGAGAATTGCCACCAGTCCTGTTGCGCTTGCAACTTATGATGTCACCTTTGTTACCTCGCTCATTGCAGCATTAATTAATGGAGTTTTTGGCACTTTAATTGCTTGGGTTTTAGTGCGGTATGATTTCCCATTCAAGCGGGTAATTGATGCGGCCATTGATTTGCCGTTTGCTTTACCTACTTCCGTTGCCGGTTTGACACTCGCATCTGTTTACAGCAATAACGGCTGGATTGGATCATTGCTAGCACCCTTCGGGATTAAAGTCGCTTTTACTCGGTTAGGGGTGGGAGTTGCAATGATTTTTATTTCCTTGCCTTTCGTGGTGCGAACCTTGCAGCCGGTATTGCAGGATATGGAGAAGGAAATAGAAGAAGCAGCGTGGTCATTGGGTGCCTCTCGATGGCAAACATTTTGGCGCGTTGTTCTGCCACCTTTATTGCCGGCTATTTTGACGGGTATCTCATTAGGTTTTTCCCGTGCAGTTGGCGAATATGGGTCAGTTGTAATTGTTGCTTCTAATGTTCCGTTTAAAGATTTAATTGCTTCAGTTCTGATTATCCAAAGATTGGAACAATATGACTATTCTGGAGCAACTGTGATTGGCACCGTTCTGTTACTCATTTCTCTAGGAATTCTGCTGGCGATTAATCTATTACAAGCTTGGGGACGACGGTATGAACTATAATGTCGCGGGAAAGTCTTTTTATCCAGATTTACAACCTTCTGAGCCATCGGCACCCGCAAAACCGGCAAATGAAGTGAACTGGGTCAAGATAGTTTTGATAAGCGTGACAATTGTCTACTTATCATTAGTTATGTTCATTCCATCTTTGAATGTTTTTGTGGAAGCGTTTAAAGCTGGTATGGGGCCATTTTTAAAGAACCTAACAGAACCAGCTTTTATTCATGCCATCAAGCTAACTGTTTTAATCGCTTTAATTGTTGTGCCGATTAATACAGTGTTTGGACTTTGTGCGGCGTGGGTCATTGCGCGGAACCACTTTCGGGGACGAACCTTACTGATTAGCATTTTAGACGTCCCTTTTGCCGTATCTCCTGTAGTCGCTGGACTGATGATTGTGCTACTTTACGGACGGAATGGTTGGTTTGGCCCACTTCTAGAATCAGCCAACATAAAAATTATTTTTGCGATGCCGGCAATGGTACTGGCGAGTGCATTTATCACTTTACCTTTTGTAGCTCGTGAAGTCATTCCGGTTTTAGAAGAAGCCGGTTCAGAGCAAGAAGAAGCTGCCAAAACTTTGGGTGCAAATGATTGGCAAATATTTTGGCGTGTGACACTGCCAAATATCCGTTGGGGTTTACTCTACGGGGTGATTTTAACAAATGCCAGAGTTATGGGCGAGTTTGGCGCAGTATCAGTGGTATCTGGAAATATTGCCCGTAAAACTCAAACCCTGCCTTTATTTGTTGAAGAAGCTTACAAGCAATACCAGACACAAGCTGCTTATTCAGCGGCGGTTTTGTTGGCGTTTCTAGCCGTTGTCACCCTTATCTTGAAGGAACTTCTTGAACAAAAAACTCGCATTAAAAACGTGGATTAGGAGGGCTACATGGTTATTAAAAATCCCACAGATTCCCATAGCGAGCGTTTAAATGAGTTACAGGAAAACCCGGAACTAGCAGAAGCTAGCGATCCTGAAGATAATCCGATCCTTCTTACCCGGATTAGAATTCGGATTTCTAAAAAATATCATCAAGAACCTGTCATTTCACGGTTAGTTTCTGAGTATGGCTTAACGGTCAATATTGCTGCTGCTCTTTTGGGAGCAAACGCCAGAGATGATGGCTGGTTTCACTTACAACTTCAAGGAACAAGTCAGCAGATTAACAGTGCTTTAATCTACTTGAATGATTTAGATCTCGAAGTTTGGCATGAGTCTGACAATGCAAATGATTGGTAAACAATTAAGTCGCAGTAGTCCCATCATGACGCGAATTAAAATCCAAATTCCCAAAAGGTGCATGAAAGAGCCGGTGATTTCTAGGCTAACTTCAGAACACGGCTTGACAGTGAACATTACTGGAGCGATGCTAGGAGCGCATAGCTATGAGGAAGGGTGGTTTGATTTAGAATTACACGGGCTTCCTCAACAAATTCAAGACGCTCTGGCATATCTTCAGGATCTCAACGTAAAGATTTGGGGAAAACCTAATCCCGATGGCGATAGTTGGTGAGTAAAAAGGTAAAATTAGATGATTGCTGAAATTAAAGACGATTCGCAATTTACTCTGATGCAGCCGGCACAATCAACAGCCGAGTTGGTTAATGGGGTTGGAGATAATCGACCCACTCAAATTCGTATTCGCATTCGAGTTTCTCAAAAATATTATCACGAGCCGGTGATTTCTCACTTGATTTCTGAGTACAGCTTGAATGTGAATGTTAATGCAGCACTACTCGCGGCAAATGCTCCAAATGATGGTTGGTTTGATTTAGAACTGCGGGGAACGAACAAGCAAATTCAACGCGCTCTCATCTACCTTAATCAATTGGATGTAAAAATCTGGAGTCAATCGACTGATCCAGAAGAAGAGAATTGGTGAGATGCTGTTGAAGCGGCAGTTTTCTAAAAGAATGAAGCGCTATTTTTATCAAGAAGATGCGGTTGAGGGTCACTGTTAAGAATCCTCAACCTTCATTATTATGAGCCGGCCTCCAGAAATTCTACGGCAATCTATATACAATCAACGTTTCATGCGCTGCCGGCAATTCAGCTACTCACCCTCAAGCGGCTACAGGGGACTAGCCGGCATCAATGATAGGCAATCAGTTTACATGAACTGTTTGATAAACAAAAATTATCAGCAGGATGTTGCTAAATGTAAAGAAAACTGAGTAATATGATATTCAAGCAGGCAAACACCTGCCCATCATAAGTACCTCGAAAAATCAATAGCAATCATAAATCAATGACCACAACCCTTCAACGCCGCGAAAGCGCCAACGTTTGGGAACGGTTCTGCGAGTGGGTCACATCAACCGAAAACCGGCTTTATGTCGGCTGGTTCGGCGTCCTGATGATCCCCACCCTCCTAACCGCAACCACCTGCTTCATCATCGCCTTCATCGCTGCCCCTCCCGTGGACATCGATGGCATCCGCGAACCCGTTGCCGGCTCACTGCTATACGGCAACAACATCATCTCCGGCGCAGTCGTGCCCTCCTCTAACGCCATCGGCCTGCACTTCTACCCGATTTGGGAAGCAGCCAGCTTAGATGAATGGCTTTACAACGGCGG
>NZ_JACJOU010000016.1 GCF_014695725.1 Microcoleus sp. FACHB-672
CCGACTAAGGCTGGGTAGTTGTTGTTGCCCTCTGCGTTAAACTCGCCCCCATTAAAGCCGATGCGGTTAGCGGTTGTGGCGGTGAACGCTGCGGGCACGTTTAATGATGCGTTTGGGCCAAATACGATGCCGGCTGGGTTGATTAAAAATAAGTTTGAGTGGCCGCCGGTTATTTGTATTAATCCGTTAATGATTGATGCATCTCCGCCAGTAACTCTACCTAAAATATTTAGAATGGCTGGGTTTGATTGAAAGTTGGCAATTTGACCGGCACTGAGGCCAAATTGGGTAAAGCTGTGGAAAAGATTAGTTCCATCTTTAGATAGATTGCCACCAGTGATATTAAACCCATTGCCTTGGGGCGTTACCACCGTACCTGTGCCATCGGATGCCGGCACAACCTGTTGTGCAGCTATAGGGTATGGGAAAAATAAAAAGTAAGAACTAAGAACTAAGAAAAGTTTATCTTTTGCCTGTTGACAGGTTTTTTTTAAAATAACTGATTTCATAAGATGTTACCTCCCAGATGTCGCTAGCTGCGGTATATGCAACCCTACTCTGTCTGCTTTCCCTCACATTGCTAGCTCTCTCACCAAGATTAACCTTGTCAGCAAGCAATGTGATTTTTTTTACAGCTTTTTTCTACACCCGTCGGCTTTTCAGCTCATTTTAGTTTAACTAACGAAGACCCTAAAGTTCCCTCTTCCGAAGGAGTGATATCAAGGTTGTTCGGCAAAAGTTTACAATCAAGAATTCTGAGCTTTTTCTACAAAATTATTAAAAATATACAACAATTATTCTTGTTATAATCTAAAATTTGTTTTTTGAAATATTTCATGGGTTAAAATTTCAATCAAAAAGCTATGCACTAAAATAAGGTTTAGTATGTTTTGAAAGAAATTTTTAATTAAAAACTTGATAAATTTTTAATATAATTAACAAATAAAGTTTACACCTGTTAAAATAGATAAATTGAGGAATTTTCAGGTAATATAAGTAGCTGCAATTAGTCAAAATATTTAAGAGTGAAAACCTAAGCAATAAAATGAAATGAAAGCAGAAAGTTGAATAAAATTTGTAATTTTAATGTTTAAAGTTATCCCAGAACAGCTTAAATGACTCTCTCTTCAGGAAGAGTGATTTGTGACAAAAGAACACCGGACAACGTTCCCCTCGAAGTGGTAAACACATGACCCAGGGTAGATGCACTAAACAATAGAGGTGTTACGCTTACCTAAGCCTCAGGACTTAATTTCAAGGTGAGTGAAAATTTTAGGGTGCTTTTGATCGTCCGGCTGAGGTGAAACCGGCCTGAAGTCAAATGGATAGGTTAAGACTGGATGTGCGACCCTAGGTACGTTACTCTAAAACCTAGGACTTCTGCGGCGCTTGCTAACCGTAGCCTTAGGTTGATCGCCCAATCTACCTAAAGGTAGGAGCTTTCCTGCGCTGCTTCTATCCCATTCTCGATAACCCGACTCATGTCATCAACTTCTCCGCCGGATTCAGCAGTAGCTTGGCACACCCTGGAAATTGATAAATCTCTGGAAAGACTCCAGAGCAATCGAGACGCTGGCTTAACGTCACAAGAAGCGTCACAACGATTGCAGCGCTATGGACCCAACGAACTACAAGAAACTGCCGGTCGCAGCCCGCTGGCCATCTTTATAGATCAGTTCAAAAACATCATGCTGTTGATGCTGATCGCTGTGGCAATCGTCTCTGCAATTCTGGATGTGCGTGCACAGCGGTTTCCCAAAGATGCGGTCGCGATTGTTGCAATTGTTGTTCTCAACGGCATCCTAGGCTATCTCCAAGAAAGCCGCGCCGAAAAAGCCTTGGCAGCCCTAAAACGTCTCGCTTCGCCCCTAGTACGCGTGATGCGCGACGGCAAGGTATTTGAAGTCGCAGCCAAGGAGTTGGTGCCTGGGGATGTGATGTTGCTAGAAGCCGGCGTGCAGATAGCAGCGGACGGACGCCTGATCGAAGAGTCTAACTTGCAAGTGCGTGAGTCGGCTCTCACCGGCGAAGCTCATGCAGTGCAAAAGGATGCGCCACTCCATCTGTCGCAAGAGACGGCCTTGGGAGATCGGCTCAATCTAGTATTTCAGGGAACAGAAGTTGTTCAAGGACGGGCTAAGGTGCTCGTCACTAATACTGGAATGCAGACAGAACTCGGTCGAATTGCGGCCCTGTTGCAGTCTGTAGAAAGCGAACCGACACCGTTGCAGCAGCGGATGACGCAACTGGGCAACGTTCTCGTCTCCGGCTCACTGATCCTCGTCCTCCTCGTAGTCGTAGGAGGTTTGCTTGATTTCACCGGCGATGGCGTTCGCTTGGTATGGAGCCGGTTTGAAGAACTGTTAGAAGTCTCTCTGAGTATGGCCGTTGCCGTCGTTCCAGAAGGCTTGCCGGCAGTCATTACCGTAACCCTGGCGTTGGGAACTCAGCGCATGGTTAAGCGCAACGCCTTAATTCGCAAACTGCCGGCTGTGGAAACCTTGGGTTCAGTCACCACCATCTGTTCAGATAAAACCGGCACCCTGACTCAAAACAAAATGGTCGTGCAGTTGGCCCACACTGCCAGCCAAAGTTTCAATATCACCGGCGAAGGTTATGCGCCCATCGGCGACTTTAAAATAGACAACCACACCGCCGAGCCAGAAAAATATCCAGAACTGCAAATTTTGCTAATTGCCTGTGTCGTTTGCAATGACGCCTTTTTGCAGCATGAAAAAGAGCAGTGGTCAATCCTAGGAGATCCAACCGAAGGTGCATTGCTCTCCTTTGCAGGGAAAGCCGGCATCAATAAAGACAGGTGGTCGCAAAAAATCCCTCGCGTTGCCGAGTTTCCCTTTTCCTCAGAACGCAAGCGCATGAGCGTGATCTGTCAGAAACAAGGGACAGGAGAGTGGGGGCTGCAGCTTCAGGCGTTTTCCCAATCCCCCTTCTTGATGTTCACCAAAGGCTCTCCAGAATTAGCCTTGGAGCGTTGCAATCATATTTTGGTGGGCGATACCATCAAACCGATCTCGGCTGAGCAGCGCAGCACAATCCTGGAACAGAATAACCAAATGGCCGCTCAAGGGCTGCGCGTGTTGGGTTTTGCCTACAAGCCATTAGAAACCTTGCCGGCACAAAACTCCGAAGAAAGAGCTGAGCAAGACTTAATCTGGTTAGGGTTAGTCACGATGCTCGATGCACCCCGACCAGAAGTGCGTGATGCAGTGGCCAAGAGCCGGCTGGCGGGAATTCGACCGATCATGATCACCGGCGATCACCAGTTAACCGCCCAAGCAATTGCTCAAGACTTAGGCATTGCCAAAGCAGGAGATCGCGTCCTCACCGGCCTAGAGTTAGAAAGATTTACCCAAGACGAACTCAAGGAACAAGTGAGCGACGTTAGCGTTTACGCACGCGTCTCCCCAGAACACAAACTTCGCATTGTCCAAGCGCTGCAAAGTCAAGGGAAATTTGTAGCGATGACCGGCGATGGAGTGAACGACGCCCCCGCTCTTAAACAAGCCGATATCGGCATTGCAATGGGCATTACCGGCACCGACGTCAGCAAAGAAGCCAGCGACATGGTGCTGCTAGACGATAACTTCGCCACCATTGTCGCCGCCACCGAGGAAGGCCGAACCGTTTACACCAATATTCGCCGGTTTATTAAGTACATCCTGGGCAGTAACATCGGTGAAGTTCTCACCATTGCCGCCGCCCCGATCATGGGTTTACCAGGGGTTCCCTTGTCGCCACTGCAAATTTTGTGGATGAACTTAGTTACAGACGGCGTGCCGGCACTCGCACTCGCAGTCGAGCCGGCGGAACCCAATGTCATGCAGCGCCCTCCCTTTAACCCCCGCGAAAGCATTTTTGCCCGGGGTTTGGGTGCTTACATGATTCGCATTGGCATTGTTTTTGCCATTATCAGCATTACCCTGATGTGGTGGGCTTACAACCATTCTCTCGCAATGGGTCCAGCCTACAAAGACCACTGGAAAACGATGGTGTTCACCACCCTCTGTCTTGCTCAAATGGGCCACGCGATTGCGATTCGCTCCAATACTCAGCTAACGATCGAGCTAAATCCCTTCTCCAATCTCTTTATTTGGGCAGCGGTGATCGTAACCACTGCGTTGCAGCTGATGCTGGTTTACGTTCCGCCTCTGCAACAGTTCTTCGGCACCACATGGCTTGACCCAATCGAACTGGCCATCTGTTTTGGCTTCAGTGCCTTAATGTTTGTTTGGATTGAGTTGGAAAAGCTGTTTATACGCTGGTACTATTCCAAGGGGCATGGACACACATCAGCCCAGGAAAAACTCAATTGGCTAATCCCGGTATTGCTCTTCCTCCTATTAGGAATCGCCACGGCTTATGCCGCCGGCAGCATTACCTGCGCTGGGTTCCACAAATGCTCTCTGGTGTTAGGAAATAGCGCTCTATTCCCACGCAACATCCCCATAAACTCCGGGATGGCTCAAGTCATTAAGTCATTACCCTCCGCCTTTTTTGGCCTATCAGCGGCTTTCTTAATCGGGTGGGCAATCAAATCAAATCAAAACCAAAAAACTTAGTACCGCTAACCAGAATTTAATTTAA
Source organism: Microcoleus sp. FACHB-672 (assembly GCF_014695725.1). Lineage (NCBI taxonomy): Bacteria > Bacillati > Cyanobacteriota > Cyanophyceae > Oscillatoriales > Microcoleaceae > Microcoleus > Microcoleus sp. FACHB-672. The sequence continues at coordinate 4,606 of NZ_JACJOU010000016.1, forward strand.
GAGTCTAGGAGTCAGGATGAAGGTTGAATGCACAATTCACCACTCCTGACTTCTAACTGTTTGGGCTATGTATCTTAAAACATTACATCTGCGACAGTTTCGCAACTACTTTGATCAGCAGGTTGAATTTGGTGCCCCTAAAACAATTTTGGTGGGCGACAACGCTCAGGGAAAATCTAACCTGCTGGAGGCAGTCGGGTTACTGTCAACGCTCAAAAGTTATCGAGCGGGACGCGATCGTGATTTGATCCGGGAGGGGGAAGCAGCCGGCCAAATTAATGCCACCCTCCACCGGCAAAACGGGCCGGTAGATTTAGCTTTAACTCTGCGTCACGCCGGCAGTCGCACTTGTGCGATAAACGGTTCATTTTTGCGTCGCAAAGTAGACTTTTTGGGCGTACTAAATTCCGTGCAGTTTTCCAGTCTCGATCTCGATCTGGTGCGCGGTGGGCCAGAACATCGCCGACACTGGTTGGATGGTTTACTGGTGCAGCTCGAACCCATCTACGCCCATATTTTGCAGCAATACAATCAAGTTTTGCGACAGCGCAACGCGCTTTTAAAGAAAATACACAATTCAGAATTTGGCAACCACACTGAAGAATTGGCCCTTTGGGACGCTCAGTTAGCGACCGCCGGCTCTCGTGTGACGCGACGCCGCGCACGGGCGCTTGAGCGATTAACTCCGTTGGCGCAAGCGTGGCATTCGGCAATCAGTGGCAGAGTTGAAAGACTGGAGATTCGATACGCACCCAATATTGGGGCGGTTGATGAGTTGTCAATCCGCGATGATCCCGAACGCGTGCGACAGGCTTTTTTAGAGCAAATTCAGCATAAAGCGATTGCAGAACAGCACCAAAGCACTAGCCTCGTGGGGCCACACCGGGACGAAATAGAGTTTACGATTGATCGAACGCCGGCCCGGATTTATGGCTCTCAAGGTCAGCAACGAACGCTTGTTTTGGCGCTGAAGTTGGCAGAACTAAAACTGATTGAAGAAGTGGTGGGAGAACCGCCGCTGCTGCTGCTGGATGACGTTTTAGCTGAGTTAGACCCTCATCGGCAAAACCAACTCCTCGACGCCATCCAGGAACGCTTTCAAACCCTAATCACCACCACCCATTTAGGTGCTTTTGAACGAGCATGGTTGAAGGAATCTCAAATTCTCTCTGTTCAAGCGGGGCAAATATCTGTTGCTTAGAATTTATCGGATTCTGGTGCCGTCACGCCTGCACCCGGTTGATTGATGAAGAAGTTCTTGGCGGCCTCATTTTGATAAATACAACTAATATCTGGTGAACCTTCTAACGCGCCGGTGAAGCCAAATGTATTCATGCGATTCTTACAATCCCGTACTTGCTCGGATTTGAGTAATCCTCTTTGCTCCAAAATCGACCAGTTATTCGTCCGCAGCACGCATCCAGGTCTCATGCTGGGCTGAGAAATATAAACATTAAAGGGATTGAGGGTCATAAAAATCCGGGCGTCCATGACGACAGCGCTAGCTCCATACTGAACGCAAATCTCAGGGTTTGGTGCACTGCGGTCAATCACTTCACGGGATGCGACGTTTTCCGGGCTGAGGTTGGCTGTTGAGCTAACGCCAATGCCGATCCCAATACCCAAAACAAAAACACCGCCAAACAGTGCTAGGGATGTGTAATTAAAAGCGGAGGAGCTAGATTTACGGTTCATGCTTTCAGTAGACTCCAGAGTCTTGGGGAAATGAGGATCGAGGTAATACTATTTTAGATTTTAGATTTTCGACTGGGAGAGAACTGGATGCAACCCAAGAAAGTGAGGATTTTTCAGACGGGATTGGTTTCCCGATTTCGGGCAAATTTACCGCAAGTTAGCCGGGGGAATTTTGCCGGCGCTTTTATATCAATGCCTCAGGAGTCAGACTAGCGCAGCCGTAAGTCATGAATCTTTCGGTTAGAATAAAGTTTTTTTGCTAATTTCTTAATCAAGAATGATATAATGCTATGCCCTGTATATACCTATATTCAGCTTTCAATTTCAAGAAATAGCGTTTAAATACACCGGCTGTTATGAAAAAATCACAAATAGTAAAAGCCCAAACTTTGGGCGACTGGGCTTACCTGGCGATTGAGCAACATTCCGAGAAAACATTTGAATATGAATCTGATGTCCTCAAAGACCGCGATCCGGAAGCTTTGCATCAAATGCGAGTGGGGATGCGTCGGCTGCGTTCAGCGGTAACCGGCTTTGCAGTAGCTTTGGATTTACCCAAGGCAGCAGAAGAGGAAAAAATTGCTAAAATCGCCCGCCAGCTCGGAATGCTGCGAGATTTAGACGTTCTGCTAGAAACGCTTGAACGTGACTGCAAACCGGCTTTACCTACCGCAGAACAAGATGCGCTCGACACCGCAGTGAAATACTTACGCAAAGATCGGCGTAAGGTTCTGCAAGTTGTACAAACAACCCTAAAACATAACCGCTACAAAAAACTGAAGCAAGCTTTTAAAGACTGGCTGAAACAGCCGGCTTATCAAGAAATTGCTCAGATGCAAATTCAGGATGTTTTACCCGATTTACTAATGCCGCAAGTGAGCCGGTTGTTTCTTCATGCCGGTTGGATGGTGGGAGATAAATTAGAAGAAACAGAAGTTCCTGTGCCTGAAGAGTTTCAGTATAAAGTTTTGAATCGAGAATTATCCGCTCACGGGCCGGCTCTACACAGCCTGCGGAAGCAAGTGAAGCGCGTGCGATACCAGATGAATTTGTTTAGCGATCTCTATGGTTCTACCTATGACGCTTATGTGAAAGATATGAAAGAGATCCAGGAAGTTTTGGGTGAAATTCAAGACAGCCAGGTTTTAGAAGAAGTGTTGAAAGAGACTTTGGAATCAGAAATTGAAAGTTCGCTGCCGGCATTGGCTGAGCACATTGGAAAAACTCGCCAAAAGGCGTGGCAGCGGTGGAAACCCCTACAGGAGAGGTATTTGAACCCAGCCGTGCGGCAAGCATTTCACTTGCAATTACTCCAGCCATTACCGCAGGGAGCCAATGGTCAAGTTGGTACTCAGAGCGAGTCTGCTGATAAGGCGATGGATATCTAAACTGCAATAGAGCCGGCTTTGGAGAGAAGAAATATTTTCTCTAAACGCTATCGTTTAGATTTGTCAAATTGCAAGGCGTTTCAGTAAAATCATAACGAGTATGGTTAATTGCCGGCCATCAATTTCTTTGCCGGCAAGCTGTTTCCCTCAAAATCACAGGCGTTGACAATAAACCTAAAATAGTCGCTCTGTTTGGCGTAATCAAAAATTGCAGGTCAATGCCAGAAAATTTAGTGTTTCACTAAACTTTTGATTACCTAAATTTTACCTTAACCCTTTACACTGAAGCGGAGTTCTTGCAACCAGTGTTTCTTTACTGGGGTTTACAATGTTTTCAACTTCCCATAGCCTTCTCGAAACAGACCGGCACGACGCCAGCGAGGAGCGTCGTTTGCATTTTTATGCCAAAGGGGAACTGATTCCTTCAATGCCTGAAGGCGTTTGGCAGGTCTGCAAAGGTATAGTACAGCTGAGTACGTTGTATCCTAGTGGCGAAGAAGGACTCCTGGGATGGGTTGGGCCTTCGATGTGCTTTGGCCCTTGGTTGAGTTTTTTAGAAACCTATCAGGCTAAGGCACTCTCAGATGTTTATGTGATGTGGTTTTCTCAAAGTGAGATAGACGCATCACCGTGTCTGTGTCAGCAATTGTTACCGCAACTCAACCGCCGGCTGCGGCAAATGGAGGCTTTGTTAGCAATTGCCGGCTTGCGTCGAGTTGAGGAGCGCTTGCAGCAACTGTTGCTGCTATTAAAGCAGGAAATTGGTCAACCTGTGCCACAAGGAACTCGCCTGAGCATTCGCCTCACCCACCAGGATCTTGCCGGTGCCATTGGCACCAGTCGCGTGACTGTAACGCGAATTTTAGGCCAGTTAAAGCAACAGGGGAGGATCACTCTAGATCCTAAGCGCTACATCATTATCAAAGACACCAGTTGTGTGAGTTCTGCTGATCCTGCGGTTCTGCGTGTATGAGCCGGCGATCGGCAGTTAGAAATAGGCCGGGATAGGGAATGGAAACTTGCTTTTTCCCCTACTCTTCTGGCTTTAAGAGCTAGATAAATTTTTCCTCATTTTAATATGGGGAATTTCACCTTCTAAAAAAGTTTCTCCCTCTTCCACAAATCCTAGCTTTAGATGCAGACCTTTGACATATTCTTGAGCGTGAATCACCACGTCTTGAATGTTTCTGTGAGCGGCTGCATCTAAAGCTTTTTCCATAATCTTCTTGCCAATTCCCCGCCCTCTGGCTGCCGGTAAGAGCGCCAGCCTTTCAATCTTGGCAGTTTTACTATCTAAATATCTAATTCTGGCAGTTCCCACCGGCACGTTATCTAAATAAGCAACAATCTGCTCAGCCGTTTCATCTTGCCCATCAAAATCTAATGTGGGATCGACGCCTTGTTCTGCTTGAAAAACTGAGCGCCTAATTGCTTGAATGACAGGGCTTTCTTCAGAGTAGGTAACAGTTTTAATTATGAGATCGCTCATTTTTAAACTTACTTTATTAATTACAGAAATCTTTATGAGATAAAAATTTTTATTAAAAGGTAAAATGATTGTCTAATTTGTGAGGGCAGTTTCATCAACTTCCCCACCCTCACTTCTAAATCAACCGCGAATTAAGATTGCCGCAGAAAATCCAACAGCTCTCGATTTACTGTTTGGGGAGCTTCTTGCTGAATCCAGTGACCACAATTAGGCACTAATTTCAGTTTGAAAGGAGCCGAAATCAGATGTTCCAAACCTTCTGTAAGTTTATGGCTTAAGAAAGAATCTTCTTCACCCCACAACACTAAAGTTGGCACCGTCACCGGCACAGGCGGTTGCCCCCAATGGGAGAACCAGTGTTGAGGTGCCAGCATTTGCCGGTAGTAATTAAGCGCTGCCGCCAACACTCCAGGCTTTTCGAGTGCTTGCTGGTATATATTCGTTTCGTCAGTCGTAAAAGCAGCTTGGCGAACTGCTGTTTGGCGAAATAAGTTTTTGACCCAATCCTTTAAGTTTTGCTGAATGACCCATTCTGGCAATCCAGGGATCTGAAACGCAAACACATACCAGCTACGGCGCAGTTGATCAACATTACTGGCAAGTTCTTGCAAAAACCTTTGCGGGTGCGGTGCGTTTAATATTGCCAGCCGGTTTAAATACTGGGGAAATTTTTGAGCCAAATGCCACGCGATCGCCCCGCCCCAATCGTGACCTACAATGTGGGCTTTGACATATCCTAAACTTTCAATCAAACCCCGAATATCTGCGCTCAGGGTATCAAGATCATAACCACTTGCCGGTTTATCAGAGTCGTTATAGCCGCGCAGATCCGGAACCACAACTTTAAAATGTCGAGCCAATGCTGGGATTTGATACCGCCAGGAATACCAAAACTCTGGAAACCCGTGCAGAAGGACAACCAGCTCTCCTTCTCCTTGGGTTACACAGTGCAAACGAATCCGGTTCGTTTCAACAAAATGGTGTTGCCATCCAATTTCTTCTAGGGCACTCATTAACACTCCCGCAATCTCCTGCGCTTTCAGCGCCTCACACAGAGTTAATCATCAAGTACATGGTTAAGAGGCTTGACGACGCGGGTTGGTTAAAATTGCGGCTACACTTGCGCTGCTTTCGCCCCAAAAGCCTGGTGATGGTTTACGCTGGCGTCTCAAGCCCCCATCATTCAGACTAACATTTTGGGGATCAAATCTGATCCCTTGTCTCCTAGAGCTTGCTGGTGTCCCCTCAATGCACAGGACACCAGTCACGGCAAGCTACCTGAGACAAGAAGAGTTTTCTCAACGTCTTATGCCCCTTGGGCAACGGTTGAACGAGATTCAGAGGGGATAATTTGGTATTTCACCAAATTGGCCAATTCCTGTAACTGCGAGATGGCTTCAGCACCTTCTAATTTCATTAGTTCGCGGTCATCCCGCATTTCAGTCCAGGTAATGCCGTAGTCCGACACCAGAAACCGGATGAGATGGTTGTCACCAAGGCTCACCATAAAAGAGGCGCTGTTCATTTGACCGCCACAGGTATAGCAGGAAGCTAAATATCCTCGCCGCTCTAGCACGATGGCGAGGGCTTGGAGATTCATGACTAAATCCTGGACGAATTGACGATGTTGGGCTGCAAGTCTGAGAAACACGATTGTCCTCCTATCACCACACTTAAGATTTTAGTGTGTTTTTTATATTTTTTTAACAATTCTACGCTTTGTGGCAGCATCTGCGCTCCTAATGCCCGGAGATTTGAAACTTTGAGTGCGAACGCTTCCCCTGCCAGTGTGGGTTTGTAAGTTATTCGGGTCAGCAAGCGGGGTTCAGGAAGGCGATGAGCCGACGTTGAGCGTTTATCGAGCACCCTTCATCCTTTATTTTTCGCGCTCAGCCTTCGTGTGACAGATGATAGAACAATTTCCAGGGGAAATATGTCGTGAACCTTGGGGACAAACTAGGGAGAGAAGCGCAAAGCCATACACCCTAAAAAAAGTCTGAATTTGGACTTCGGACTTTTAACTCCGGACTTTGGTTTTTTACTTCCAGTAATACCCGCCCTCCCGAAAGACTTACACCTAACTATTTAGCTACCTTACTCTTAACGAGCCTTGTGGCTAGAGAAATCCCTCTCAGGATATATCTATTCACCAGCTTAACTTATTAGCAGAGTCTGCATTAAATTAACTGACTCTCTTTGAGAGCAAAGTATCACCAAGCACACTTATTCAATTCATTAGTTTTCCTGACTTAAGTAGGTAAAATAGGGTTCCCTCTCTAAGATGTTTTGAATGTAACGCAGTTAACCCATAAAAAAATAGGCTCAGCCGTAGCTGTACCCAAAAGTTGCCGGATTTCGCCGGCTTTATTTGTTCGCAATTTGTTATGAAAGGTATTGGAAATTTGTATAGATTTTCCGCTAGCTCAGTTAACAAATTAGCAAGCGTTAGTTAACTTGCCACCAGCCTAGCAACGGGCCAATGAATAGTACCGTCAGCCAGATAGCAACTAGGGTTCCAATACCGATCCAAGTAACGCGGTTGCTCAGTTTCATAAACTGCCCAGCCTGGCTTTTAGTAATCGGCAGCCAGGGTAAAATATTAGACTCTTTGCCGTAGTCTTCACCGAGTGCGGCTTTGCGACGTTTAGATTCGCCCATAACTTTAGAGAAGTAATCTGTTTAGTTCAGATTGATGATAGCGCTTACATTTGCGTGAAAAGCGAGTTGCTTAACAAAATTACAGTTACGAGGCCGGCTGTGAGGTTTCCCTGTATTCTTGATGGGGTCAAGATGGCTGTGAACCGTTATCGCTATGGACGCAAAGCGCAAGACAGCCGCTCGCTCCAAAACTTAATAATCCGGTTGAGCAAATAAACTGGGATCAAGATAGTCAATTCTGGCCAAGGGACTCAGGGCAGCAAGGACTTGATGGCCATAGCTGCGGTGGAGGACACGAGTATCGAGGAGGGCGACAACCCCCTGACGTTCGCGCACCGGCATGATCGCGCGTTGCAACTCACTTAAGGCTACTGGCAACAGGTATAAGCGAAACCAGTCTAAGCGCTGTTGCTTGTAGTAAGCCACCCGACCGGCAACCAGAGGGTTTTCTAGGGAGGGAATGGGTAAAGTCGCAATAGCGAGTAATTGGGGGGCCGGCAGCACTCCCTGATGCTGACGCCAGAATTCCCAGCCGGTGACTAAAATGCCATTGCCGTCGAGACAAGTTTTTTCCACCTGAACCCGCGAACCAAACTCAGCGGCTAGGACAGCACCGACCTGAGCTTTAAGAGGGACATCACCCACTAAAACCACTGTAAGTCCGCCCGCCAAAGCGCTGGCATTCAATAAGGTGCGGATTTCTTGGATTAAAGCGTCTTGAAATTGGGGTGTGTTGGGCAGAGGTAGCCGGTCTGGTAAATACAGATGAATTAATTCATTTTGCCGGTCTGGGGAGAACTTCAGGCAAGTCATTTCTGGCAACCCAACCCGCTGCCGATAAACGGTCGCCTCGGTTTCTAAATCTACATTTCCGCCAATTAACACCACCGGCTGCTGTGGCCAAATTTTGCTTAAAGCTGAAGCAACCTCAACCGGGCCGCAGTACAACGTGAATTGACCCTGCCGGCGCTCAATTTCCGCCCAGCTCAAATGTCCCTCCGTTTGCCAGCGTTGCCAAAAGTTGCGCCACGCAGTCGGCAAACTTGAAAAATCCGTGATAGAGGGCGAAGGCTCAACAGTTTGGGCGTTCCCGTACCCCGCAGGAGTTGCCGATTTCTGTAGCGATAGGAAAAGACGCCTCAAAATTTCTTGTTCTGGAGCGTCGAGCAGATTACATTCGTAGGGATTGACAGGATGCTGAAAGAAAGCCCGTGTCAGCCGCACGCGGGCGTTGCGGATAGCATCTGCGCGATGTGGACACGCCAGCATCAGTTCGTTCCAATCAGCCGGTTGAATGCCGGCAGTTAACTGCTGGTGCGCCCATGTTTCCAGATCATCAACGCCATCAATGACGGTCGGAACGCCATTTTGAAAGCGGTTTCCTTGTTCCAGCCGGTCTGCTAGCCAAGCTTCAGGAGAGGTGATTAGCAGCCCTTGGAAGCCGTCATAAGGCCAGTGATCTCCGGTGCGGATTGCTTTTGGCGTTTTAATCCACTGTTGCAGTTGGGGGATTTCTACCATAAGCAAACGCTGCCGCACATCCTCTCGTGCGACTAAGATGGCCGGCTCATGCCACATTAAAGCCGGCATCAAATAGCTCAATCGATATCGTCCGTGAGAGCCACCAGGAGCGATGCCAGTCTGCATCAGGGCGCTGCGTCCCAAGCGCAACGCCCGCGCCACCAACCGCGCCATCGTCAAATGATGAGGCCAGTAAGGTTCGCCTGACGAGCGCAGAAAGGTACGGAGTGAGTTATGGACTTCTACCTCGATCACGAGTCTGCCGCGCTTGAACTACTGCGACTTTATTCTGACACAGCTAACAAAAGGGGTATTGGGAAATGGGGCCAGGGACATTGAGAATTAAGAATTAAAAATTTTCTACATTTTCACGCCTTCTTCCCCTCTCTTCTCCCTAGCCCCTAGCCCCTAAGAATGTGACGCTCTAGCGGCGTCGGCGACCGCTCGATCTTGCCGGACGGGAGGAACGTCCGCTGCCAAAACTACCGGAACCGGGTTGGACTCGGCTGGGACGGGATTGGCCAGATGATTTCAAGTTACTAGATCCAAAACCAGAACCACTTGGCCTGTTGGAAGTGGATGGTCTGGTAGATGGGCGATTGGAGGTTGCAGGCCGGTTCGAGTTAATACGCCCTGTGGTGCGTAATTGATTTCGGCGATTTTGCACGGCTGGCGGTGGAGCTTGGTAGCGGCTTTGGTATCCCTGAACCGCTTGATTGTATGTACTGCCATGTCCGCCATAGCCAGTTAAAATGACACCAGGCTGATAGACCGGCGGTACATAGTACCGAGGTGCAAACAACATATTACCTACGACTTGGCCGGCTAAGGCACCGGCAAAGGGAGTCCAAAAACTAGATTCCCGACGCACAACAACTGTTTGTTGTTGGCCGGATTGGGGGTCGGTTTGTGTCTCGGTGACGGCGTGGACGTACTCAATCTTGAAATCTTCGCTCATGTGCAGGTTAGCTTCACCGCCATTAACCTGTAAATAACTCTTTTGGCCATTGGCGATTTCGGCCTCTGTCAGCTGAGCCATCTTTAAATCAGTGGTGTTAAAGACTGCCGGTGAGGCGTTAAGCAAAAACAGGCTATATTCCCCATTAGCATCGTTATAGCTAGCTTGCTGCACTGGATACAGGCCATCAGCCAGCCTTGTTTGAGGGGCTGAAGTGCTGGCGTTTCGGGTTGCAGGAGATTGACTAACGGAAGAAGAACTGCCGCAGGCAACGGTTGTCCACGAGAGGGACAAGACCATAAACAAGGTTATAAATTTACGCAACATGGAGCCGGTGAATGACTGCAAAAACAACTGTTAAGCGTGCCGGTGTCGCAGGCGCTGGTCACTGGCACTCTCTCTCATCTTAGAAGAGAAAAGCAATCGCCATCTGAGTATGACCCACGGCTATGATTTTCCCGATAATGTTCAGAGTGTAATAGTTTGAGTAATTTTTGATAGGCTAAATGAAGTGAATGTCCAGCCGTTTGCAGAGCCTCTGTCAAATCTGGAGTCACGCAAACAGCCAGAGTTCGGAAAAAACATTGTCCGGATCTCTTCAAGTTTTGCTCGGTTAAAAATATTTTTTTTCAGCAGGAAGTTTTGCAATACTTGACAGTGAGCGAAATGCTAGTGAGCCTTTCTAAAGCATGGAAGAGATTCTCAAGATCCTCGTAGTTGATGACGATGAGGTAGACCGCATAGCGGTGCGACGTGCACTGAAGGCTGCCGGCGTACAAATGCAACTGTTGGAGGCCGGCGACTGTGCGACAGCGCTGGCTACGATCCAACAGCACACCTTTGACTGTGTCTTTCTAGATTATCTTCTGCCCGATGGCGACGGCTTGACGCTGGTACAACAAATGCGGCAGGCTGGGGTCAAGGTGCCTTTAGTAGTCTTAACAGGTCAGGGAGATGAGCAAATCGCTGTTGAGCTAATGAAAGCCGGAGCCTCAGATTATCTTTCTAAAGCAAAAGTTTCACCAGAAAATCTCTCGAAAAGTCTCCGGAGTGTGATTCGCCTCTATCAAGCTGAAAAGGAGGCAGCCTTGGCTAACCAACGCCGGCAAGAAAGCGAAGAACGCTATCGGCTGGTGCTAGAAGGAGCCAACGACGGGATTTGGGACTGGTATATACCTGATAACAAAATTTATTGGAACGACCGGCTATTTGAAATTACAGGTTTGTCCCTTGAGCAATTTGAGGGAACTTATGAAGCGTTTTGCTCCCTAATGCATCCAGAAGACAAACCAGGAGTTATGGATGCTGTCCATGTTCACCTAGAGCATAACGTGGCATTTAACGTCGAGTTACGACTGCGTCATGTTTCTGGAGAATACCGTTACTGTATCGCCCGCGCCAAAGCTCAGCGAGATGCTTGGGGAGTGCCTTTCCGGATGTCCGGCACCATTACCGACATTACTGAGCGCAAGCAGGCTGAAGAAGCGCTGCGATTTTTAGCTGAAGCCAGTTCTGTGTTGGCAGCTTCTCTCGATTACAAAACCACACTCGCCAGTATTGCTCAGTTAGTGGTGCCAACTCTGGCAGACTGCTGTTTTTTTGATGTCTTGACTGCCGATGAAAAAAGTCAGCGCGTGGCGTGGCAGCACGTCGATCCCAAGAAACGGGAATGGTTTGATCGGGTGCAACGTTACGTGCCGGCCTATCCTTTTAAGCACCATCCTGCTGCTAATGTCTTGTTAACCGGCAAAGCAACTTTTGTGCCAGAAGTCTCTCATGCCTGGATGCAAGAAGCGGCAACCAGTGAGGAGCATTTTCAGTTTATGCGCGATCTCGAGTTGCGCTCTTTGATGACAGTGCCGCTGATTGCTCATGATCACAAGCTGGGAACTCTGACTTTCTGCTTAGTTGCCGAATCGGGCCGCAATTACACTAAAGCGGATCTCGCTTTGGCTGAAGACTTGGGGCGACGGGCTGCGATTGCGATTGAGAATGCAAGGCTTTACCGCGAAGCCCAAGAGGCTAATCGCATGAAGGATGAGTTTTTGGCCACGCTCTCTCACGAGTTGCGAACGCCGTTGAATGCAATGCTAGGTTGGGCGCAACTGCTGAAAAGCCGCAAGCTTGACGAAGAAAAGACGGTTCGCGCTTTGGATACGATTGAGCGCAATGCCCGATCCCAGACGCAGATGGTCGAAGATTTGCTGGATGTGTCTCGAATTATTACCGGCAAGCTACGCCTGAATTTCCGCGCCTGTGAACTGTTGCCGGTGATTGAGACGTCACTCGATAGTGTGCGTCCGGCGGCTGCAGTCAAGTCAATTGAGATTCAATCTTGTCTTGACCCAAAAGTGAGCGTAGTTGCCGGCGATTCTAACCGCTTGCAGCAAATTATCTGGAATCTGCTCTCGAATGCAGTCAAGTTTACGCCAAATGGAGGGCGAATAGAGGTTCGCCTAGAACAGTTTACAGATGAATTTTTGGGTCGCTCTTATGTCCAGATCCAAGTGAAGGATACCGGCATTGGCATCAGTCCTGACTTTCTACCGTATGTGTTTGAGCGCTTCCGCCAGGCGGATAGCACGACATCAAGGGCTTACAGCGGATTAGGGCTGGGACTAGCAATTGTGCGCCATTTGGTGGAACTGCATGGGGGGACTGTCTATGCAGCAAGTCCAGGCGAAGGCCACGGCTCGACGTTTACTGTGCAGATGCCAACCACTTTTCAGCCTTCTACGGCTCCCCCGCAGCCGGCTGTGGTTTCTATTCCACCCTCGGTGGTGAATACTCAACCGTATTCTTTAGACGGCTTGCGGGTGCTTGTCGTTGACGATGAAGCGGATACGAGGGAGTTGCTGAGCGTGATGCTCAAGCAATATGGGGCTGATGTGAAAGCGGTTAGCTCAGCCGGCGAGGCGCTTTTATCGCTGGAACAGTTAAAACCGGATGTTTTGGTGAGCGATATCGGGATGCCCTTTGAAGACGGCTACTCCCTGATTCGCCGGATTAGAGCGCTGGAAGCCCAGGATGGTGGGCAGGTGCCGGCTGTGGCTTTGACGGCTTATGCCAGAGAGTCAGACCGCTCTCTGGCTTTGAAAGCCGGTTTCCAACTTCATGTGTCTAAGCCGGTGGAGCCAACTGATTTAGCGGCAGCGGTCGCTAAATTGGTCGGACGAAGTGCTAGTTGATTAATGCATCTACTTTGCATTTTAAGATGCTTGTTCTAACACAAAAAACTTGATGCTTAAGATTTTCATCTACTGACACACTTTCAGTTTATGAAATTTAAATGCTTAAAACAAGTTAAAGTGGGATTAATTCGGGGAAATGTTCGATGAGCTGATCGTCGGTGAGTTCATCTCCCAACTGAGCCGGCGAGAAATGCACTTGAATGGCGCGGAAGCTGCCTCGATACTGTAGATCGATGAGGGCTTTCAGACCAGCTCTTAGGGTCTCATCTTGGGAGAGGTCGGTTTCGAGTGCCGGCACTTCTCCCTCGCACGCCACTGTAATCATGACCACTAAGTTATGAGTGATCGGCAAAGATAAGGGTCCATCCGCTATTGGTGCCGCTCCGGTTTCATAGGGTTCGCTCAAATAGCGTTCCGCCGAATCGGTAAACAGTTCGCTGACATAGTCGCCGGCTTCTGCCTCGTCCCAAAAAACATCCCCTTCATTAGCCGCTGAGCGCCAATAGGCATCAGATTGCAGCAGACTGTGACAAATTTTAACGAGTTCTTCACCCATCACTTTGAGGTCTCCCTCAGATTCAATCGCCTCTCTAGCTGCGTGATTGAGGACTCCTAATAAAGGAGCCACTTCATCGCCGGCCAAATGAATAAACAGCCGGCTGACCACAAACCGAGTGCGGCCTCTCATCTGGTTAAAGCGATTGCCCAAAGTGTTCATTCTGATTTCTCCCCTTTGCACGAAATTAAGTATATCACGCGTATATTTTGAAATCTTCGCCCTTGGCTAATCTTATAAATTTATCAGCCGTCAAGAGTTTATTAAATAATGTCAGTAATGAAGTATTTTTTAGACATTTTTTTTAGCGAGTATAAAATTGCAATTTTTAGAATTTCATTATTTGATTTAATGCCTAATTATTCCTTTAAGTTCTACTGAACGTCGATAGAATAAAAGCCTCTGATGAAATCAACAACGACATTAATTGGTGGGATAGCAAACAGTTGAGAATTTCCCTGGCCGGCACTCATTTTCGGATTTGTAGCGCTCGCTGAGTTCATAAACCGTTTTCCAAAACTGGGATCGTGATAAACACTCAAACTTTGATCGCTGGAATTGAGCAAAATTGTGTGAGTGGGAGCGTTGAAAAAACTAGCTCTGCGCTCCATCGCCGGAAAAATTTTTGACAGCTCAATCGCATTAACTTGGTTCAGTGTTTGACTCAGTGCTGTGCTTAACTGCTGGATGCGCCTGAGTTCTGGGATGCTGAGGTGGCTAGTTGCGTGCGCCCGGATCTGCTTGATCAGTGTGATGATATTTCGTTGAGTCGCAGCAGCGTTTTCAAAGGGAAGAATGGCGATATAAGCGGTGGGAAATAATTGCTCATCGTTGTCTACCCGAAATGTCAGTACAGTTCTGCGGTAGCCAACTGTAATACTCGGAGGTTGGCTCAAGCCGGCATATTGCAGAGCAATTTGATAGTAAGCATTTGCTAAAGCAAAATTCGCCTCTTGATCCAGGGGTGCATCGATGACAATTCGTACAGTCGGGGGCGTTTGATTAAAAAACTTTTTAGAGTCTTCTGGCTCGAAGCGGTGGAGTTGGGTGTGATCGCCATGCGGACTCACGTCAACCCACTCACAAATCATCGCGTCTGTTTTTAAGCCAAATCGTGAAACTCCATAAAGTTTTGCGCCGGTTAAGGTAGCACCGCTGAGATCGGCTCCCACCCATTCCGCTCGGATCAAATTGGCTTGGGTGAGATCGGCATGAACTAAACTGGCATTTAATAAATTGCTGTTGCTCAAGTCTGCGCCAATTAAATTTGCCCCACTCAATTTGGCATCACTGAGGTTGGCCCATTGGAGATTAGCCCCGCTGAGAGCGGCCCATCTTAGGTTCGCGCCACTGAGGTCGGCTCCACTGAGGTTAGCCCGATTAAAGTTAACGTGTCTGAGTTCAGTGTTGCTCAGATTTGCCCCGCTAAGATCGGCCCCACTGAGGTCGGTTTGGTTCAGTTTGGCTTGCTCTAAGTTGGCACCGGCAAGAGATGCGCCCCTAAGATCGGCTTCACTTAAGTTTGCTCCACTCAAATTGGCTTGTCTAAGTTTGGATTCTCTTAAGTCTGCTGCGTTTAGGTTCGCCTCGATCAGGTTGGCTCGGCTCAGCTCGGCACGGATTAGCTCAGCTCGAATGAGGGACGCTTGAATGAGTTCGGCGTCGCTGAGGTTCGCCCGCACGAGGTTGGCTACATTGAGAATCGCCCCGTTTAATTTAGCTTTGCTGAGATTGGCTCCACTCAATCGGGTGACATTGAGTTTGGTGCCGGAGAGGTTGGCACCGCTCAAATTCGCTCCACTCAGATTGGCGATACTCATGTTCGCCTGACTAAAGTTGGCTCCACTCAGGTTGACTCTGCTTAGGTTAGCTTCACAGAGGTTGACGCCGGTAAACTCTCTTTCACCGGCTGCATATCTTTTTAGGAGTTCCTCAACTTCCATCAGGGTTACCATTCCAATATTTCTTACAGTTAAAACTCTGTTCTCAAGGGGGTTTAGTTCATTACTGGCTCGGTAAAAAATGCAAGCCTTGTATAAAACTCATCACGACACTTATCGGGGGGAGGGAAAATTGCTGACCGTCCTTTAAAGTGCCGGCAGCAAGCTCGACTACTTCAGCGCTGTTCATCCAGCGTTTGCCGAACCCCGCGTTATGGTGGACATCTAATGTGCGATTCCCAGAGTTGGTAACGATCGTCAGTGTAGGCGCTTGGAAAAACTTTTCTCGCTTGATCAGCCGTGAAAATGTTTCTACTTTTTTAATTTCTTGCAGCTTTCCCATCGCTTGATTGAGGAGATTACTCATTTCTGGGGAGTCGATCATTTGCACTAAATGAACAATTTTTTCTTGATTGATTAGCGCATCCTTAAAGGGAAGGATAGCGACATAAGCGGTAGAAAATAATCGTGTATCGTTACTTATCCTAAATGTTAATGTTGTTCGGCGACCGCTCACTTCTATATTGGGAGGGTGGATCATGGCCGGATATTGGTGAGCGATTTGATGGTAGGCAACCGCTAAGGCTAGATGAGCGTCCGGGTTGAGAGGCGCATCAATGATGATTTTGACGGTTGGCAGTGTTTGGTTGAAAAACTTTTTAGATTCTTCTGGGCTGAGCCGGTATATCTGAGAACGATCACCGTTCTCGCTCATGTCCACCCATTCACAGATCAAGCCTTCAGTTTTTAGTCCATAACGTAAGACTTCATACAGCTTTGCGCCGGTTAAGGTGGCTCCCGATAAATCGGCTCCCATCCAATCAACTTCTATTAAATTTGATTGGCTTAGATCCGAGTAAACTAAGCTGGCATTGAGTAAGTTGGCGCTGCTTAAATCTGCCCCTCTTAAGTTCGCTCCGCTCAATTTTGCTTCACTTAAATCTGCCCATCTCAGGCTTGCCCCGCTTAAATCTGCCCATCTCAAATTGGCTCCGCTGAGATCGGCTCCAACGAGTTTGGCTTGAGAAAGATTGGCGCGTCTGAATTCTGCGTTTCTGAGGTTGGCTCCGCTTAAATCCGCACCTCTTAAATCGGTTTCTCTAAGGGTTGCTCGCTCTAAGTTGGCTGATTTTAGGGAAGCATTCGTGAGATCTGCTTCGCTCAAGTTGGCACCGGCAAGGTTTGCTTGCCTGAGTTTGGCTTCTCTTAAGCTGGCACCGTTGAGGTTCGCTTCGCTAAGGTTGGCGCGACTTAGTTCCACTCGAATCAGTTCAGCCCGAATTAAGGCAGCTTGAACGAGCGTAGCATCGCTGAGATCGGCGCGGATCAGGTTTGCAACGTTGAGATCTGCCCCGTTTAGGTTCGCGCCGCTGAGATTGGCACCATTGAGTTTGGCAACGTTGAGTTTGGCATGACTTAAATTTGCTCCACTTAGATTTGCACCCCCTAAATTGGCGATACTCAGGTTCGCCTGACTCAAATTGGCTTCACTTAGATTGACTCGACTCAGGTTGGCTTCACAGAGGTTAACAGCAGTAAAGTCCCTGACTCCAGATGCGTATTTTTGTAGGAGTTCCTCGGTTTCCATCGGGGTTCCCTGTTCAACATCCCGACTTTACAGTCATAGGACTGGGCATTACCATGCTAGCGTTAAGGCTCAACATAAAGCTCACTCGCTTGCCGCAGGTAATAAATGAATATAGGTATTGTCGGGCTAGGGCTGATCGGTGGCAAGGAGGCGGTTTAAAGAAGTAGGCGTGCGCTACCCTATTTTGGGGAACTTTGGTTGCCAAAAACCTGCCTGCCGGCGATAAGACATGAAATTGTAGATGACGCTGACCTTGAGCTGACCCTAATGACAGCAGATAGAATGTGTATTGGTTTACACGGCGCTATCTGCGATTGTACCAATGGTTGTACCACTGATCCCCTATGTTTCCCCGCAGTTGTTTTCACTCCTGTGCTACCAGCTGCTAGCCACTGTGTAACAGAACCGCCCGAAGAACTGTAACTGAGATGTGGCTTGGCTTTTTTGCTGGCCAGCGATTGGGGCTGCTAGTTTGTTTGCTGCTGTGATGGGTCAGACCAATCGGGCTTGGCTAATATAGCATACATTTATTTTGCTTTCTCTATGCCGCCGGCATTTGGGAAGCTAAAAGGTAATATGTAAATTTTTTGCTTAAGCTTTTATTTGCTTATCGCCATTTTTCATGAATTTTATCAAGTGCCGGCTCCTCTATCGTCAACAGACATAATTTTATTTTTTGATTTGCTCCAATCACGCAGTAAATATAAAAAGATCGCTACATTCACAAGAAACACGGTGAGCTTGAGTGTGGAAAAGCCTTGGCTTAACTCAAAAATTTCTGGCGGGATACTAATGCCAACTAATCCCATCACTAATATACTTGCCCAAGCTTTATGCTGCCACAACCCAATTGCTTCAATTACTGTTACACCTGAATAAATTGCTGCCGCCATTCCACTAAATTTTAAGGTCTGTGGCGTGAGATTTAAAATTTTATTTAAAAATAATTTAATAATTTCTTGTTTGCCGATTAAAATATAACAATTAGAATATTCTGCTAACTGTTGATAATTTTTTACTGCTAGCAATAAAGCAATAGCAGTCACAGCCAGCAAGGAAGCGCTGAAAGCTTTATAACAAACTATCGCAATTAAACCTGCTGAGCGCTTGTGATCTTGGTTCACGGGATTCGTTGCCGGCCTCATCAATAAATTAATACTATCAATGATATTTTAGTTCAAAAAGATGCTTCCTTGAAAAGAGCCGGTAAACTTTGTACTACTGCGGAAATTGAGAGAGTACCCAAGCAATAACTTGACTTTGATTCATCTGACGAGTCCGCTGTAAAGCTTCTTTTAACAGAGAAATACCCAATCCTGGCAATACTTGAGACCCAGTAATGCGTTTACTTCCACCATCAGCAATGGAAACCGCAATTATTTGGATATTTTGCACATCAACAATCCAGGATTCAGCAACTTTTAAATCTTCATATAAAAGACGTTTTTCTCCTTTGTCATCTGTGGCTGAAGAATTTATCAAGCACTGTAGGGACGGCTTAGCAGATAACCTTTGATACTTACAGATGTGTTAACAACAAAACCCGCCCCAGCTTGGGGAGAATGGGAAGTAAACAACCTAAAAATTTATGCAGTAGAAAAAAGTTTATAGTGGTTAATTGTTACAATCTCAAGTTTGCCAGTCTGCTTTTTAGACCGGACTGATGCCAGTGCTATGTATTGCAAAGCCAGAACAGGCAAGGCTTGATGAGATCTGACCGGAATACAAATCTTGAGAATCTTCTAAAAGCCTTATATGTTACACTTCACAAGTCTCGACGCGAGAGAAGAACAGCCTCGGCCCCAACCCCGAAAACCCAATCAAAAAACGGAAGGTGGCCCTCTGGTGCTTTGAGAGAGAAAGTTAGCTCATTGTAGTATTTCTTCGCACCATTCACACGCCATCCCACTAAGTCGCCCAGGTGAGATTCATTTCTATAATCGATTTTACCACCAGCCTCGAGCCAAAAGCGCTTTTGTACAGAAAAACCAAAATGCCCGTTGCTGTATTTTACCCAAAGTTGATCGATGGTGCGGAGGTCAGTGCAGGGAAAATTATGAATGTCTTCGCCTCTCAGCCAGCCTTCCTTTTCTCGGTTGCCAGCTTTTAGCATCAGTTGCGCTGTTTCTTTATCTGCTTCTTTCCAACTTCCCGCTTTTAAGTAATCCCGCAATTGGCGATAATCTATGCCTTTTTCTGAACGTAGATCATCCGTGTCTAATTTAAATAATTTCAACCAGTCCTGCACTGATTGAGGGCGATTTTCTGCGTGTAGCGCCATGCCTGCCAGAATTGCATCATTCATCGGCCCACTAATTCTCTGATTGAAATGTGCCGGTGGCTGTAATGAATCTCTGATACTTCTCTTCCAAGCAGGAAGCGGCACCTGCCCCGTCAGCAAGTAATAAAGCGTTGCTGCTAAGGCATAAACATCGGTAAACTCTCCCCGCCTTTCTCGCTTCTCATACTGCTCAATAGGTGCATAACCTTGAGTACCACCTACAGTATGAGTCTGAGTCAAATCTGGGATAAACTCCCGGGCAATGCCAAAATCAATCAGAACGGCTTCCGAAAGATGAGAGCGCACCATGATATTTTTTGGGTTCAAATCCCGATGCAGCAAACCTTTATCGTGGACAATTGTTAGTGCTTCACCAATTTGCTGGATATATTGCAAGGCTTCCATTTCCGACAAAACACCACAAGTTTTGACGCGCCGAGATAAATCTTCCCCCTCGATATATTCCATTGCAATACAGGGAAGCGACTCGTGATGGAAGACATTTTCAATCTGGACAATGTGAGGGTGCCGACATACAGCTAGCCGTAGTGCCTCATCCCGAAAGTCGTGTTTATATTTGTCTCGGAAATCAGCGAAATCTGGGTTGTCCATCACCTCATCTTTTAACGTTTTGATGACAACCGGCTTACCCTGTCTGTCTTTGGCGAGATAGGTGATGCCAAAACCGCCCTGGCCTAATTTCTTTTCAATAACGTAGCGATTGCCATATAACTGGTGCCCAGGATGCCAAACCATAAGAGAAGATCTCTCGACAACTGCATTAATTTTCGCACATTGGTTTAAAGGGCATCACTTACGCATCAAAAACCTTATTGGCTTGCAGAGACTGCCTCAAAAAGCCCAAGCAATTAAAAAAGAAGCCGCAATATAAGCAAACGCTTCAATTAAACCGGCTCCTAAATTTGGTACTTCCTGATTCACAATCTCATCAGATATTTTTACCCCTGGAACTAATATCAAATCAGCCAGCCAGCGAATGGCAATCAGGGAAAGTAAGCAAAATACTAAAATTAATCCATACTGACTAAAACTGACAACCCAGCCTTCAAACTCTGGAGAAAATGCTACTCGAACAATATTACCGGTGGCAATTAATAAGCCGGCAAGGGCGACTCCTGCGGCGGGGTTATTGCGTTTTTCAATTTCTCCGAATACATCGTATTTTGTGACAATAGGGTAAACAACACTCACTAAAACCAGTACCGCTAAACCGATTAACCAGCAAACAAACCCAACCAGCCAACTGCCGCTATCTCCTGCCAGCGCAGCGTTAAGAATTAGCCCATTTGCAATATGACTGCCGGCTTCTACAGCAGCAGCCCCAACATTACGTTCTTGGATAATTTCACGCACACAATCAAACCGACGCAAAATTAAGCGATCAGCCACCCAAGCGCCAGCCAGCATCAACAAAATAACCGTTGCACCATAGGATGCTAAATTCAATAATTTGTCTTGCCAAGTCCCTAAATTTTTGTCTAAAGCACCCCCCAAGGCGAGAACAATACCGAGATAGTAACCCACTAATGCAATGGCAACGGCTGGATTATCTTTAACAAACAGTTCCAGATTTAATTGGATTCGCCGAAATAGCTTTTGGTAAGCAAATTGTCCTAACCAAAACACAGTAAAGCCCACAGCTAATTCTAGAATAATTAGTCCTGATTGATTGAGTTTATCCAGCATCCATTGGTTCATTTGCTATCTCCTTCGAGGTTGCGTAATAGGCTAATTAGTGTATCGGCTAGACGATCATAAAAAAAGTAATCATGAGCGCCAATTGTCGTTACCGACACTCCGCCAAATTGACTTTTAAACTTAGAAAAATTCGCATAAGCATGATTAGGTTCGCGGCTAAACCCATAAAAATCATAAACAGTGCAACCCCGTGCTTTTGCCCGTTGCATCGCCGCCCAATGTAGGGCGTAAGTTGCCATCACTTGCCGGTGTTCAAAACTACGCCCACCATAGAGATATGTTGCGCGATTTCCCCAATATACAACTAAGATTGCTGCTAAAACTTTTCCTCGCCAAGTGGCTAAGCCAATCTCTGCCATATTAGCGGCAAATAAACTTTGACAAAGGTTAATAAAAAATCCGTAAGGTTCGCCAAAAAATTGCTGGCGCTGCACTGTTTCCCAAAAAATATCGTAAAATAGTGGAATTGCTTGTGAGTTATCGGTGAATTCAGTTTCCACACCATGCCGTTTACTTAGCCGCAAATTGTATCGGCCTTTTGGTTTCATCGCTGCTAAAATTTCTGCCTCATTTGGGCGCAAATCAATGAGGAGAGTTTCAGAGGGTAATAAATCTGCCGGTGCCCTCACAAACTCTTCAAGGCAATCTGGTTTTTCAGTCCATACTGGTTCAATCCGCAGGGCGATTGCACCTACTTCTTTTGCTAAAATAGCGGCTGTTTCTTTGAGTAGTTGCATTCCTTCATCCGCATAAGCCGGTGGAAGTAGAGGACCACCTTGGGCAATTAATAAATTCGCTTGGCCTGAATGGGGATAGTAATAGAAAATGCACCCACCTACTAAGCTTTGTTCTAAAAATAAACCGTAACGAAAGGTTTTGTACCCTTCTAGTTCCTTGAAATTCGCCCATGCCCAGGATTGCATAAAACAGCCTACCGGCAGAGCTTTAGCGAGAGTATCCCACAAATTGCGTTCTGCTAAACTTAGTTGCCTGATTGTTAACGTTATCTCTTTTTTAGGAATAAGATTTTGTTCAGGTGAACCTGTTAGCTCATTCATCATTGTTGCTATCCGATGGATTGAAAATGTTAGAAAGCCAACTTCCTCCAATTCCTATAAGAACTAAACCTAAAATCTTAAGTTCCCAGTTAATGTAGCCGTCTGCATAATAGATGCTACTGCCCGAAGAATATCCACTGCTTGTTCCTGAAGAATACCCACTGCTTGTTCCTGAAGAATACCCTTTAGCAAACACTGCATCTGGCGTCAGTAGGTTTGCCATTAACAGCGTTACTGATAACATCATTAAAAATTCAGCGGTTTTGGGAGGAAGGTTGACAATTGGCTGGCCGGCACGAATTTTTTCAGCTAATTGTTTGAGTTCACCGGCAATCTTTGGCGGAAGTTCCTGAGAACGCTCTAACAAAGTGTTCAATAAACGCGAAAGGTCGATTTCTCCTAACAGATGCCTGAGATATGCTAACCCTTCCCTTGTCATTTTAGGGCTGTGATAGCGATGCTGCACCGGCAGCAATTTACTAATATTTGGTTGAGCATCAGGTGAAGCAGAAGATTCATACATTTGCTCTAGCCATGCCTGTGCCATTGATTCCAGCTTGAGCAAATCACGAGAACCTAATATCGCTGTCCCAGATTCCTGAATATCTAAAAAATTTATTGTCTTGCCGGCATTCTCTTTCTCTGTCAATTCAAACGAAGGATTGAGCAAATAATAAAATAGCTGGGGACACTCCAGTGTGTGAATCGTCACATCATGACGGCTGTTGGCAATTTCCTCTGAAAATACAAAAGTTTGAAATAGCTTTTCGTGAGTTAGCGTCTCTAAATCTTCAGGAAAGACGATAGCTTCTATCTCAGAAGCAATAATTTGTGCCTGAGAACCCAAAAAAAAGCCCCAATTTCCATAGCCATGACTGTGAAAAGAAGGAATCTCTAATTGTAATGGCTTGGCTTTCAATCCAGCCGATAATAAAGTTTGATACAAACACCAAAAACCGTTTGAGCGATTTTCAGGAGAAACCCCGTTGGTGCTAATAGTTCCGCCTGAGATGAGAACCCGATTGATTTGTTGAAACCATTCCCTACTGTAGATAGTTGTATCTTCTGGACAAGTCGGATAAGTAAAATCGCAAATGATAGCGTGATAGGAATTATCTGCAACCGTCGAGACAAACTCTAAGGCTTCTTGAGGGTAAACTGTTACCCGATCATTTTCTAAGCTGCCGGTATTATAAGGCTTAAAAGCTGTATTTGCGAGTTCTAAAACTTCCGGGTTACAGTCCACTAAATCTATATGACTGACTTGCGAAAACCTTAAGACATCTCGTGCGGCTAATCCATCCCCACCGCCACAGATGAGAACACGTAGATCGTTTTCTGGAAATCTTTGAACGGCTAAAGCAATCGTTGGAATAACCAAATATTCATGATAAAGTGCCTCATCAGCAGTATCAAACTGCAAATCGCCATTGATATAGAAAGCGAGGCCGTTCGCGTGATGTTCAATAAATAGGGAAGTTGCCATCTGTTGATTATCCGAATATTAGCAGATAAAGTCCCACAAGTAGGAACAAAGATGCTGCCACCACTTGCGCCACGGAGATTGAACGCGAATCTTGTGTTTGAGTGGGAGTAAAAACTCCTTTTTCAATATCAGAAAACTCTTCGGGTTTTACGACTTTAGACGTGTAAACGTGCAATTCCCTATCCGGCCACGCTTCAATTGCTAAATTCCACTGGTGCGAACGATCCCAGTAATCCCAAGTGATGCGAGACGTGTTTTCCTCTTCTCCCTCATAACTACCTTGAGTTTGAGACTCAAAGTAGTAGTTTTTACCAAAGCATCGCAATTCTGGGTAAGGTGTTTTTTGCCCCTGCATATCCCCCCAAAGATTGAGCAGCACGTTATCTTCAGAGTTTGGCTGGAAAAGAGCGGGATGAGCAATTTCTGAAGCGAGATACCAGTGGACGAGTGTTTCTGGATTTTGAGGATCGACTTCTCGAAGCAAGTAATATTCTGTACCGCCTCCAGATCGCAGCAACCACTCGGCTGTTTCATAGCCATTGGCGTCTTGGTAGGTACTGTAATCTGTAACCTGCCATTGAAGGCCATGACACTTTACGCGATCACCGGCACGTAGCTGTTCGAGTTGATCTTGAATAGAAACAGAAACCATAGAAGCGCAGTGAATGTTCTAAGGGTTTTCATTCCGGGATTCGTACAGCGAGCGTTATGCAGCCTGGGATTATCTCAATAGGGCATAGGGCTGTGCTGTATGAATCCCGAGAAGAGAGTGAAACGATATTATTGTGTCATAGAGGTGGGTTTGTGTACCGGCAGTCGCAAACATTCGCAAACATTACTGCCAAACAAGCCACACTTCAACTGCCAATAAAAAAAGCCCGCCTAAGCGGACTTAATGGGTAAAGTTAAGGTCTCAATCGCCCGAACTATCTAGCCGCAATTTGATTCCAGACTAGAATAATCTCTTGCAAATTTTTAGGTAGCTGGTCTTGAATGCTATCTGCATAACGCGTAGTGCCGGCAGATCCAGTCAACGTCACTGTGATAAAATCAGCAGAGCCTTGGGCGGCTGGATAATTCAAACCCTTAAATTGAGAAAAACGCTGCTGCTCTAAAAATTTCTGAAACTGTTTCACTTGTTGGGTAGAAAGTCGGCGAATCTCGGTTTCATTGGTTGCGCCACTGTTATTAATCTCAACCTGAACGACTCGCCCATTCCGCTTGAGAATTGTTTCATAGGTACGACCGGCAAAACCACCAGTTGAGATCGCCCGAAAAATCTCATCTTTCCCCAAAGCCGGCGGCATTTCACCGCTAGGGATCTGGGTTGCTTTGATGGATTTGCTGCCGCCGGCATCACCAATGTTGCTAGCAGACTCATCCAACACAACGACAGAACCCGTGTCATTGGTGCGATAAACCCACTTTTCTTGTCCGCTTGTCGCTTCTCCATCGTCCCTGACAACCGTCACTTCCCAACCGGGGACAATCGCTTCGGTGCACATCATATCAGGCTTATCGATACCGAGACAGCCATTGGGCCAATCCCGGCGTTCCGCCTTCACAATTAGCAACACATCAGCGGGCACCCCCAACCGCTTGGATAAATCGCGCTTCACCGCATCGCCAACCGCTCCGGGCACATTCACCCCAGTCCCAGGCGGGGTATTGGGCATCCGTACAGTCTTGCCGGTGCTATCGGTGCGGTAAATCCACTCTCTGGCACCGTCAGAGACAACAACTTGCCAACCTTCTGTCTGCACTTGAGCGCATAATTCGTCAGGACGAGACACTCCCAAGCACGGATCTGGCCACGTTTTGCGTTCTGCCTTGACAATGCGAAGCCTGCCCACAGGAATGTTCTGTTGGCGAGACAAGTCTTGGCGCACAGCGTTAGCAATCTTAGCCGGCAACCTGTTGTTGCGATCTGGGCGACCATTCAGGTTTCCCGGTGTGGGTTGGGCTTGTTTAGGGGCAGAGGTCGCCGCATCCATTAATATGATGCCGGCACCAAGAGACAAGATGCCGGTTAGCACCAGAGAAGAGACAAATTGAGAGTGCCGGTGAGAATTCTTAATTAATTTCATAACTGAAAAAGGATATTGAGAATTGCGTTGCCTAGCAAATTTGAAGCAGTGGTTAAACGTAAATGATTTTCCGAACATTTCACCAGACGTTACAGACACATTGACGGCTTTTTTGTTCCATCTAAGCTACTGGATTCAGGTTGACGAATTCCCGACCGGGACAAAACATAAAAAAATTCTGTCAGCTAAAGATCCCAAGTAGAATTATTTTCAGTATAAAATCGGCTAATTGAATTCTACATCACCTTTTAGATTCACCCATTCAGGTGAGTTTGAAAACTTGGAGGAACAAACCCCTGCTTTTAAAAGTCGTGCGAATGCTGTTGGCAACCGACCACACCTCTAAGTAGGTTGGGTTAATCACCCTCCGTTTCACTTCACTCAACGTCCCAAATTCCTGTATCTGTTGAATTTCAGGCTGCTTTACCCAACCAACCCATCTGTTGAATTCTATTCTAAAATTAGTATTATCAACACCAACAAAAACTGCTATAGCAATTTTCAATCCGTTTTTCTAACACAAACGATTAAAATGCCGATACAACATTCTTTGCTTACAAGTATTAACAGATTAGAGAAAATCAGTAGAATTAAAACACTGTAATCGTAAAATTTAAGTGAAATAGAAAATTTTCAGAACAATATAAATTATTTGATTGCCTAAATAGATAAAGTTAGCAGCTAGAAAAATTTACTTACATAAGTTAAACAAAAAACTCAAAAAAAAGCCCCCTAAAGGGGACTTAGTTGGTCTAGCCCAAAACTATGTAAGTGCCTTCATTTAGCCGATCACGCTCTCTTACTGGTGAGGCAATGAAGGCAATCCACTCACAATTTCTGTGAAAACCGGCATAACTGTTCCTTGATGTAGCTTGACTAGAGAGCCGGTTGCATTCGTGCGATACACCCACCGGCGAGGCCCACCGGCAACAATGACTTGCCATCCAGATACCCGCAATTGCGTGCAATCAGCACGATGACCTTGCCGTTCCAGACACTCATTTCCCCAAGTATGGGGTTCTGCATGGACGATCCGCAGTGCCGAGGCCGGCATCTGTGCTCGTTCCGAGACATCTTCTAATACAGCGTTGGCAACGGAAGCAGAAACGCTAGCGCTCACCTGAGAAGCCCTCGAAAAAGGGCCGGCGGTACGCGGCAAGGTGGAACCAACGCTGAAGTATAAAATTGCAGTTAGCGCAACCGCCAAAACAAATGGACGAGGCTGGGTAGCAATTGGCTCGGAGGTGGCTTCGGCAGAACCATTGGTAATAATAGATTTCATAGTCAGCATCTTGAATCAGAGATATCAACTAAAAGTTCAATAATTAAAATTCAGTTGCACCCTGACTCACACCGTCTCCGGAACACCCTAAAACTTTTTTCCAGGGGGTTGCGCTGTTATAAGTTTTGGTAGAATATATACTTATTACTTATTGCGCTTAAGCAAGCGCACGGAGTTCTCTATCAGAAATTTGACGCTTGCCTACAGGGCATGGGTTCCACAAACCGTCTTATGCTTATAAGACTTGAGTAACCCCCTATTTCTTATTCTGCCGCTCTCGCTTCAATTTTTACACCCAGAAAATACTGAATCATCGTCAGTTACAAACCCAGGCGTATTACAACTTGTTAAGCGCTTGCTCATTAAGCAAACGCTTTCATTGATCATCTGGCGCTAAACATCCCCTCTAACTGAGGGTAAAAACAATCACACCACGCCCCAATGCTTCACCGGCATCGTCTTAGCCCAGCCGGCGCTCATTGCGTAGGTAAATCCGCTCAATCCCCAGCAAAATCAGCAACAACAACAGTTGCAACTGCCAGGGTGCCAGAGCGAATCCCCAGATCAGGCAAATAATTGCCGTGCCGGCTGAAAGAATTGTATAAACATCTTCAGAAGTTTTAGAAAATACCCAGCTTGCTCCCAGAGCCACTGCCAGTGGTATCAAATAAATCGGGAACATAATTATCACTGCTCTCATTTGGAGCGCAAATTATGGGAGTAAATCGACGCTTTTAGCCTAACATCGAACTCGGTAGTAACTCGGTAGCATAGAAGACATTGGATGCAGCAATTTACTTTTTCTCTAGCAAACGCACGCTCATCGTTTGCAAATAACACGACGTTCTCAATTTTGCTATGAGGGGTCACACACTTCTTAATGCTTCAATTTCGACCATACAGCTATGGCATTGATAGGTGAGGGCGCAACACCACCGTCAAGCGCTTATTCGGGAGAGTAACGCAAACCTCTCACCGTTGCTACCGTCAAAGCCAGTAAAACTACCGTCCAAGTCCACTCAGGAATATACTTCAAGAACATCAAGCAGCCACTCACTGCCAGAGCCAGAAGAGTCGTTATATATGTGATCGCTACGATGGCAATCACCAAAATAAAAATAAAAAGAACTTCCCGCATAACGCCGCTATCGTTTACCTTAGCTTGCTTCGCAACTTCAGCTTGTCATACCCAAACCCAAAACGTCACTTAATTGAGAGCAAAGTTAATGAATATATAACTACGGCAAGCGGCGCACTTATCCCCACCAGCGCTGATTCGGCAAAGCAACGTTGCGAGTGCTAAACAAAACCAGCATCAAGATCAACATCTGGATAGGCCAAGGTGCCAAGACCAAATCTAAAACAAAGCAGATCGCAACAATGGTTAAAGCCATGATGCGGGGAATTTCTCCTGATGTGTTCAGGTAGACGAAAGCAGCCCCTAGAGCAGTAAACAGCGAAATGAAAAACAAAGACGACATATGGCATCCTCTCCTAGATAGGGAGCATAAGCACGCTGATTTAATCGTTAAAAAGTATTCTTAGTACAACCTAATAATATAACTCATTTTTGCTGATGAGCGCCATTCCTAAATTCAGTGATCGTGATCACCTTCCTAAAGAAGCCGGTGATTTTGCGCTTTAAATCTTGACGGTTCTGGGAAAAACTTAAGTTGCGTTACGAATCGGCTAAAGTGCTTTGAGCAATCCTTTTACAGAAATCTTAAAAGTCCATTGTGAAGGGTACTGAACTGTCGATTTTATCTGCGTTTATCGGTGCTATGAAAACCCAAAACTCAATTGATGTTATAGACACTTATGAACGATGGCTCACAACCGGCAATGAAAGGAGACTTTTAAGAAAGGTAGGGTAAGCGGGTGAAATCGTCTATTTATCAAGCGTCCTAATCTACAATCTTAAGCCATCCTCTTCTGACCGCGTAAAGCAGCCGGTCAATAGCAGCGCGATCTTCTTCAGTCAGCCAATCCTCTAATAAAGCTGACATCAGTGTAGAGCGCTGTTTACGAGTGATGAGGCCAGAAGAGGAGCTGTGACTTAAAATTTCTGAGATCGTGATGGGTTGAAACAGTAGTTTTAGTTGCATGATGACGCCTGAATAGTCTGTCAAATAAGTTGGCAAGACAGTCACATTCTTGCCGGCACCCAACTTGGATGTCACTGGCAATCAGAGGAATTCATGAAATCTTTAAGAAAGACCAAAATAAATATAAAGTTTTTGTAAGCTTCTTGGGTCTTGGCAGGGAAAAATGTTGGCTCAATCCTTAAAAACGCCCGAATAATATGAACTTTCTGCCAACACTCACGTTTGAGCCGGCTGTTTCAACGGATATGATTCTTCCTTCCTTACCAATCTAAAGTTACTGCAGTTTCAGTATTTTTTTTCGCAAAAGCTATAAGACAACAATTAAATTGCCTAACTATTGCCTTTGCCAATAGATAAAATCGCGCTAAATCGCCTCGTAATTATGTAACTTATATGCCGGGGGAGTTACTTAATTCCCAATTGTTGCCGCATCTGGCTGGGGATAGCCGGCACAACTTTTTGCTGCCACACCGGCATCACCTGTTTTTGCCAAAACACGTTGAAACTTGCCGGTTGGGCCAATTGCCAGATGATTCCCGCCGCCACCACCAGTGCAACCAGCGCGATCACCCCAGAAATTAACGAAACGAATAAATTCGGTTTAAAAGAGCGAACGTGAGCCACACTACGCGGACGTTGGCGGATAAAAACCGACTCAGACTTGTCCTTCTTTACCGCCGTTGCATCGGCTGTTCGTGATTTAGTTGTTGAGGCCGGTTTTGGGGCACGCAGCCGGCTAGAACTGCCTGAAGATCCTGAAGAGACGGGTCCAGACGAGCGAGTTGATGAGGTTTGGGAACTGCTGCGTTGGTTTTTCCCGAATGTGGAATGGGTATTACCGTTGGAACTGGTGCCTGGGTTCTTCCCGAATGAGGAATGAGTATTACCACTGGAACTACTGCGTTGGTTTTTCCCGAATGAGGAATGCGTATTTCCACTGGAACTGCTGCGTTGGTTTTTCCCGAATGAGGAATGCGTATTTCCACTAGATGAGAATCCGGATGCTGAGGAAGTTGCTAACGCCTGATTTAAAACTTGCATCTGCTGCGTAACTGCTGGCGGGCGCTGGCCGGTTCGCGCCCACTGCAACAGCGCAGTCGAGGTAATGCAACAAAGATTTGGAGCATTTAAAGATTGCATCCGTTTCAAGAGCGATAGACTCGTAGAAACAAAAACCACCAGCTTGCCTGGTTGCTCTTGCGACACACCGTAGGCGGATTGAGCCACTGCAACCACCAGTCGCGCTTGCCCGCTCAACTCTGCACTGGCTGCGGGTTGTAGGGATGGATGGCTAGTATGAGCATTCGTCAGATGCCACCCACTCTTTGGCCAAAACCGCATAAATTCCCGCGCCACTTGCTCTTGGGCCGGTTCTGGGGCACTATCGCACAGCAATTCAATTTGCTCGTAAACCACTTGGGGCACATAGCAGGTGCCCGCCCGGGAATAGGTTTCCCAATCCCGCGCTCTGCCGGCCATCAAGGCGAAGATATCTAAAACCACCACAACCGGAGGAAGTGCACCTGATTTCATATCATTAACGTTTAAATTAATCCACTTTTATAATAATCCCGAACTCAGTCTCGCTTCTGTAACAGGTTTTTCATCATTTTCACAATAAATTTTTCTCCTCAGGCTGTTTATTTATAAAATTGTCCAGGTTTATTGACGGTCGTCGTAGGGCACGGCAGTGCAGTGCCCTGGAGATCGTCCCCAACATTAAAACCGAAGTAGATGGATCTGAGCGATCAGCCGCCGATGCCCAGACGACCGGCAAAGCTCGGAGCGAAGGGAATCAGAGTTGCTAGCATCAGAAATAAAGCCAGCAAACCCAAAGCCGCACGGGCATCATCAGGTTCTGTTAGCTCATTTAGACTAGGGCGTTCTAAATTCCGTTGCAGAAACACGATTGCAAGTGCCCAATATAGGGCTAAAGGATTTACGAAAGATGTGAGTGCTAGCACAATTAAAGTTGCGACAGTCGTGCGACCGGCAATTTTGCGACCGTAGATCGCTTGCACAACACGACCCCCATCCAACTGGCCGGCGGGCATTAAGTTAATTGCGGTCAGCAACAACCCCAACCACCCAATGATTGTCAGTGGGTGAACATCAACGAGGGGCTGTTGCAAGGCGGAACCCAAAACAACTCTTGCCAAACTACCCACTAGAATAGAGCCTTTGAAAAACTCAGAAGGAACTTGAAATAAACTTCCTTGATGAGAAAGTACCAACCCGACGAGCAGCATCCCCAAAGAAATAACTCCACCAGCAGCCGGCCCTGCAAAGGCAACGTCAAACAGCACCTGCCGGTTGGGTAACAGCGACTCAAATCGGTTCAAAGCCCCAAACGAGCCAAGTTGCCAAGCTGGAATGAAGAAAGGCCAACTAAAGCGAACGTTGTGACGTTTGGCTAGCACTTGGTGGCCAATTTCGTGCGCTAATAAAACTGCCCAGATGCCGAGGCTGAAGGGGAGAATTTCCCCAAAACGACTCGTGTTATTAAAAAAATCAAAATTGAGAAACAATCCGCCCATCTCAAACGTGGTGGCTATTGTGGCCAGCAGTAGGACAAGCGCCAAAACTTTTTGACTTAAAGTCAACGGTTGCGGATCATTGCTGCTGGGTAAAACAATCACAACCGGCTTATCTTCTTGATTGGGAACCATAAACAGCCGATAGCGCTCACCCAATCGCTGCTGCAACTCAGCAGCTAAGCGGGCGTAAACTTTACCTGGTTCTCCGCGCAGATTGCCCTTGAAAATTGCTCCATTTTGATAGGAGATCGTTTCAGTTGCAAAAAACGTATCAATCCCAAAAATTCCTTGGATCATTTTGAGATCCTCGGATGGGATGGGAAGTACATCTGCTGGACGGTTTGCCGGCAGCGGTACTGAGATAGAGGGTTCACTGTTGGTGAAATTCTCAGCCGGCTTCTCGCCGGTGGCATCCAAATCTTCACTCGACTTCAACATGGACTCAATCCGCTCTCGCAGCGCCTCATCCTGGCCGGCTGCTCGCAACTGATTGCCTAAGAAGATGTACAGTCCAGCTGAGGCGACCAACAAAAATAGGATGCTGACGAGGTTAAGGTACAGGCCGGCAGCGAACAAACCAAAAAATATCAACCAGGGAGCCATTAATGATACCGACTGCAACCAGGCTATAATTCCCAGTTTGCCGAATGGCTTGGCCCGATAATACCCCCAGCCCAATATGCCTACAGCAATTAGTAAAATTGCAATCGTTGCGGCATTCTCTGTTGCAATACCCATTTCCAAACCTTTGCTCCTGAGACAAGGCCCGACGCAGTCAGGCATTAAAATCGCTGCTCCTACCACAGAGGGAGTTGCGACAATTACATCTAATCTTACCTAGTGGCAACCACTAAGACGACATCGAATATGGCAAAGACAATGGAAAGGGGGAGAATGAGAGAGTGGGAGATGGGGAAATCAGTGCTATATGATGTTGGTTAGGTTGAGAAACCTAACACCTCAAATGCTTATCTGTGTTGAGTTTCGCCTTGCTCTACCCAACCGCCCCATCTGTTCCATTCTTTGCTGAAATAGGTCTGAGGGGGCAACCCGCGTCTCACAACCTTTGATCTATCGAGGTTTAAGCG
This sequence comes from Microcoleus sp. FACHB-672, assembly GCF_014695725.1. Taxonomy (NCBI): domain Bacteria; kingdom Bacillati; phylum Cyanobacteriota; class Cyanophyceae; order Oscillatoriales; family Microcoleaceae; genus Microcoleus; species Microcoleus sp. FACHB-672. The sequence continues at coordinate 37,233 of NZ_JACJOU010000016.1, forward strand.
AATTTTGGTGAAAAAAGATAGGTCAGCCATTGTCAAGAAAACCTATCTATTAAAAATTATTCTTCAATTTGTTCAAACTTAGTTAGAAAATCAACTGTGCCGATATTAATTATTGTTTTTGAACAAAATACTCTACGTCCAACATGATATTAAATAAATTAGCCTAGAAAAAATTGCAAGTGCCTTGCCTTACTCATTATGTTTGAAAACAGACGCAAAAAAGTCCACCAATTTTCATTATTACCAAGCCTAAATATCAAAAAATTTTAGGTTCTTGACCCAAAATATTGGCTATATCAGACTTTTCAAAATTAGCAAAATATAAAGAAATTAAACTTTAATCATTTTGATAGAACGACTAATCTTTGTAAAATTCAAAAGATAAAATATCACAAATATGTTTATCAAAATCTAACAATCATAAATTCTTTCATTTGAATTTCATTAACAATTTGGGAGCAAGATTAAAAGAATATTTGTTTTTAGTTGAGAGCAGTAGCCGCAAAACCTTATAAGTTGAAGACTGAGAATAGATTCCATTTTATCAATCTCAAAAACATTAGAGTCTGCTTTATTTTTTGCTATTATTGTACCTAATTCAGCCGGCAACGGATATCAATGAAATTAGAGATTCCTAAACCGCCCAAATTTGATCGCATCGAGGATGAACGCCGGCACCGGCAGGAACGCTTGGCGGCAGCCTTCCGCTTATTTGCCTGATATGGATTCGATGAAGGAGTAGCCGGCCACATCACTGTGCGCGATCCCGAATTTGAAGATCACTTTTGGGTAAATCCATTCGGAATGTACTTCGGGCATATCCGAGTTTCTGACCTCCTGCTAGTTAACCATCACGGCGAAGTGGTTAAGGGTAGCCGGCCTGTAAACGCAGCAGCTTTTGCGATTCACTCGCAAGTTCATGCAGCGCGGCCTGATGTCGTGGCAGCCGCTCATGCCCATTCAATTTATGGCAAAACCTGGTCAACTCTTGGTCGTCTCCTCGATCCTCTCACGCAGGATGCCTGCGGTTTTTACGAAGATCACGCTTTGTTCGATGACTACACCGACGTTGTTCTTGAGTTAGAAGAAGGCAAACGCATCGCAGAAGTTTTGGGCGAAAACAAAGCTTTGATTCTGCGTAACCACGGGTTATTGACAGTCGGGCATACAGTGGATGAAGCTGCCTGGTGGTTTATTAAGATGGAACGGTCATGTCAAGCGCAGTTAATGGCGGAAGCAGCAGGAAAGCCGGTGTTAATTCAACCCGATAGCGCCCGTCTTGCCCAAACTCAAGTGGGTTCCCACCAGATAGGGTGGTTTAGTTTTCAACCATTGTATGAAATGATTGTGCGCCAGCAACCGGATCTGTTGAGCTAAGGAACATAAATTTCTGCTAAGTAGAACTCTGTTTATTTACCTTGCTAGTAAGCATAAAAATTTCTATTTTCTAAATAAAAGACCTACCCTTTACGCCATCCTCAGTAACCAGATGGGCGTTGAAGACCCCCATGAATTTCAGTAAGTTGTTGGGCGATGGCTAGCAATTCCATTTCTTGCCATCGCTTACCAATAATTTGCACCCCAATGGGTAATCCAGTTTGTGTCTGTGCGATGGGAACCACCACAACTGGATGTCCGGTGAGATTAAACGGCATGGTATAAGCACCAGAAGCTAGCAAATAAGGTACTTTTCGACCATCTACCTCAACGGCTATACCTTTAGCGCGATGCGTAAATGCAGCCGTCATCGCAACAGGACACAACCACACATCCCACGGTTTCAAAGCTTCATCCATTTGAGAAATTAAGCGATCACGCTCTGTTAAAGCCTCAAAATATCCCTTCAGGGTTGGATTCAACATAGGAAGTAACAGCTGACTCGCGTTGCTCAAATTTCTGAGTATTTTATCGCCTTGAGTCGCTTCACGAAATATGAAGGACAAAGTTTTGCGAACGGCATCCAGATCAATCGGTTGAGCGCAGAAACTATTAAAAGCAACAACTTGATTGTAGAGTTGAAGCGTTTCTTTCAAATCAAAGTGTTTTGGAATCCAGCGTTCTAGATGAACACCGGCTTGATCAAGATCCTTCACAAATGATTGAATCGCCGCTTGAATTTCTAAGGCAACCGGCACTTCATCCCAGCCATCCATCCAAGCAATCCGCAGGTTTTTTAAAGGCTTTTGAGAGGGTGTATCCAAGGGAACCGGCGGAACGTCTGGCTGTAGTGGATCGGCACCGGCAATCAGCGCAAAACATAACCGCAAATCTTCAATCGAACGGGCAAAACATCCCACCGTCAAGATTTGACGAATACACTTAGGCTGCCCTGGAACTTCAGGAATATGACCCCGCGTTGATATGCGGCGATCTGTTGGTTTTAAGCCAAAAACACCACAGAAGTGAGCGGGTTGACGAATTGAACCGGCAATATCATTGCCTAAATCCAACGGCGAAAAACCGGCAGCAACAGCAGCAGCACTGCCGCCCGAACTCCCTCCTGCCGTGTAATCTAAATTCCAAGGATTGTTGACGCGGGGAAAAAGGTCATTTGTAGTTTGGAAATCTGCGGCGAGTTCAGCCGCATTCGTCTTACCCAAAATAATCGCCCCAGCCCCACGAAGCCGTGCAACCACCGTTGCATCTTGCTGGGGAATGTAATTTTTGAGCGGTTTATAGCCGGCAGTGGTGCGAAGTCCCGCTGTTTCAAAAATGTCTTTGATGGTGATCGGTACACCGTGAAGCACTCCCCAGTTTTCACCTTTAGCGAGGGCTTCATCCGCTTGTTTTGCCCGTTGACAAGCGTGTTCTTCATCAAGTGTACAAATCGCGTTCAGCTTGGCGTTATGCTTGGAAATTTGGGTTAAGTGTGCATCTAGAACCTCGACAGCAGAGACAGTGCGCTCTCTGATCATCTGCGCGATTTGGTGTGCGGGGCGAAAAACTAGATCGCTCATCTTCTTATTTGTTGAAGCAACCACTCAGTATGCCACTTTAAACGTAAAGCAATCTAAATCCATCATTGCCGGCTCTTGCTAAGAAAGCTACGCCTACAAGAATGCTTGCTTTAATCGTTAACAGAGGAACTTTCAAAAGCATAAAAATGCGATGCCGGCAAAGGACATCGCAAATGACTAACCATAAATAATCAGAAGTCAAAAGACTAGGGGCACAGACTCCACATCTTAATCGTGTCGTCAAAACTACCACTAATCAGGGTTTGACCTTGGGGGCTGAAAGCCAGTTTCACCCAGGATGAATGCCCTTTTAAGGTGCCAACCAGACCGCCGGTGCCCAACTGCCACAGCTTGATCGTGCCGTCCATATCGCCACTGGCGAGGGTTCGGCCATCGGGGCTGAAAGCAACTGATTGAATTTGGTCGGAATGACCGATAAAGGTATTTACTAACAGTCCACTGTCTAAATCCCACAGCTTGATTGTGTTGTCCCAGCTGCCAGTGGCGAGGGTTGCACCATCTGGGCTGATGGCAACTGACCAAACGGCGTCTGAATGACCTTTGAGGGTGTGACGCAGTTGTCCTGTGCGCCAATTCCATAGCTTAACCGTGTCATCAGAACTGCCACTGGCTAAAGTTTGGCCGTCTGGGCTGAAGGCAACTGATTGAACTTCTTCAGAGTGTCCCTGCAGGGTTCGCTGCTGGTTGCCGGCCCGCCAGTTCCACAATTTAATCGTGTTATCTTCGCTGGCGCTGGCTAGGGTCTGGCCATCTGGGCTAAAAGCGAGGGAAAAAATGGCTTCTGAGTGACCGTTCAAGGTGTCCCGCAGTTCGCCGGTGCGAAGATCCCAGATTTTGATGGTTTTGTCTTCACTGCCGGTAGCCAGGGTTTGCCCATCTGGGCTAATGGCAACTGTCCAAACTGCACCGAAGTGGCCGGCTAAAATGGTTTTCAGTTGGCCGGTGCCCAAATCCCACAATTGAACGGTGCCGTCATAACTGCCGGTGGCCAAGGTTCGGCCATCGCCACTGACGGCGACTGACCAAAATGGGCCGCTATCAACGGCAAAAGTTCGCAGGGGTTGAATGTTGCTGTCCAGACGCGGGGCTGAGTAGCTAAGGTCTGGCAGGGTAATGGGCATTTCTTGGGGGTTGTAAGCGGTGTGTGGCACAGGAGCCGGCACACGAGCGCTGAGTGTGGCCATCAAAATTGCGATCGCTGCACCACCGATGGCACCTGCGGCTAACCGCGTTTTTTGAGGGGTTGCCGGCGACACCAGTATCCAAGAATTCAGGTCTTTGAGGACTTGGGCGGCTGATTGGTAGCGCTTTTTGGGGCTACGTTCCAGCAGTTTGTCGAGGATCACGCCCAGGTGGGGATTCACCGGCGCACTCAAATAATCCCGCCACACCCAAGTTTCTGTTTTAATATCGAACAGATCAAAGGGAGATAGCTGAGTCAGCAGGTGAATGCAAGTGACGCCTAAGCTGTAAAGGTCGGTGCTGGGAGTGGCTTTGCCTTGGGTTTGTTCTGGGGCAATGTACTCAGCAGAACCGCTAACGCGTTTTTCTGCCGGCAGACTGGTGCCGGTCAGTGTCACATCCCCATAATCAACTAAAATCAGCTTGCCATCAGGGCGGCGAATGATATTTTCTGGTTTAATATCACCGTGAACGATTTGGTGGTTGTGCGCGAAGCTGAGAACCGGCAGCACATCTTTCAATAATTCGCGGATTTGGGGTTCGCTGAACGTGCCGATATCTGCGACTTCTAGGGCTAAGTTTTCCCCTTCTATATACTTTTTCACCAAATATTGGTGGCCATCTTGCTCAAAAGATGCCCACAACTCAGGAATCAAAGGATGCTTGCCTAATTCATCTAGCTGTTTTGCGGTTTGGGAAAACGTTTTTGAATGTCGGTGTTTTATCCCTTGTGTTGAAGGTGAGGAAACAGCGGCGTCTGTGACGTTTTCACCGAAAAACTGCTTAATTACGCAGCGCGGTTGAGAAGGTTGATCTTCGTCAACTGCGAGAAAGGTTCGCCCTGTAGCGCCTTGACCTAGGAGTTGTATGACCTGGTAGCGATCTTTGAGCAGCAATTTTGCTCCGCAGCTCTGGCAAAAACCTGTACCATTATGATTCTGGGGATTCTGGCAATCGGGATTGAGACAATAACTCATATCACAAAGGAATCATAGGACTGATATCTATAGTAAGTCTTCCACAGAATTTTCCGGGTTCCGGGAGTGAGGAGTCTGAGAAAAATGATTGAGGGTTGAGCCACTAATATCGCTGCTAGTGGCCTGCCGGCATCATTTTAAGAATAGAAAGTCAAAAAAATGTTAGGAAAGTAACAAAAACGTTCTTAACTATTATTTTTTCTTCTTCATTATTCTTTATTTTCTTTTTTCGCCTCAAAGTCGTGCCGGTTAAGTTAGCTAAGTGTCAATCATTTTAGATTTTAAATTTAATATTTCCTGAGAGACTTGACGTTTGGGTAGGAGTTAAGTTATTAGAAAATCACCTTAGAATCAGTCGGATTTAATGCCGGTGATCAGCCAGAGTTTACATCGTTCCAGAATTTAATGTTGCTATCCGTCGTGCCGGCAGCCTAGCGACACAGTTCAATTGCGACAGAAGGGTTGAGCAGATGGGCAAATGTAGGTTGGGTTGATCACCTTCCGTTTCACTTCGCCCAAAGTTTTTAATACGTGCCGGTGTTTAGTTTGACGTAGTCCCACCCAAACTACCCATCTGTCGCCTTCTTTTTTGCAGTTGGTATCAAATTGCTCACTTCGCCTACCCTAAAAAATTGGATATAAGTGAGAGTGCCGATGGGAGCGTTCATTATCCTAAAAAGCCACTAAACCCAGCTTGCCCCACCGTTAAACATCAAAAAAATTCTTCCTAAGCTACGCTATATTTTTGGCTGATTTGTCGAAGCAATCTAGTCAATTCAACCTTGTCATTTTCATGGTATAAAGTATTGACTATTTCTTGCATTTCAGACAAATCCTGCTTGTACTTCTCATCAGATAGCATGGAAACTATTTCTGCCGGCAAAAATTTTGCCAACTCAGGTTCATACGATAATATGTTGACTGCTTCTGTCAACTTAGACACATCTGTTTGATGAGTTTCGTTAGATAAAACATCCACAACCTTTTTCAACTTAGACAATTTACTTTTGTACTTGTCATTAGATAACAGTTCAGACAACTCAGCTTTATCAGATACAATTGTCAGTAAATCTTTCAATTTAGATAAATCTGTCTTGTAGTTTTCGTCAGATAAAATATCGATAATTTTTTTCACCTTAGACAATTTATCTTTTTGCGTCTCCTGAGATAGCAACGACGCTAAATTTGTTTCTTCCTTGAAGTATTTCGGTAGATAGTCATAGCTGATAGAGTTACTTTTCCAGCATAACCTGGAATTGGTAAACACAAGACCATTTTTCCCATCATCGTTAATACTGGTATCTATCAAAGCCATAACTTTTTCGTCACGGCTAGGCGACAGCCATGTAGACAAAGCATTTGACAGTTTATCTAAAGGAATATGAGGAGCAGAAAAACCTTCATCAAAGTTATATTTTTGATGTACGTTCTTTTGAAGGAATTCTCCCAAAGAGTCTGGGATTGGATCTTCAGTCAAGGTGTAAGTTCGAGTTTCTAACTGGCTCAGGATCGACTGATCACGTTTCTCTCCACCTTTCAGAAATGACCAAATCAAAAATGCTGTCGCTGATGCCACAAGGGCAGCGCCACCAGTCATCACAGTCAGTCCACCAAGAGCCGACATTGTAGCAGTGATCGCAGCAGCACCTGACAATGTACCCGTCACTCCCAAGGCACTTGCAGCAGTCCAAGCCGCTAAAACAGTGACAGCACCGGCTATCGTTCCCGTACCTACCGCAATTCCCAGATTTGTTTTGTCTTCACTGTCCATTTGCGAGACTAAAGCAATGGATAGCAGTCCTGCGGCTCCAATTAGCGCCGCTCCTCCTGTTGCGACGGCTAACCCACCCAGCATTCCTAAACCACCGGATGCTACGGAACCACCGCCTAAAACGGCTAAAGTCGCGTTTGTTGCCGCTGCTCCAGACAAACTGCTAATGCTGACACCCGTTGCTGTTTCCACTCCAATATGAGTCAGCACTCTGGTAGCTTTGGGGACAACGGCAGCCCCTCTGCTTTGAGCCTTCTCTAGTTGTTTTTTGAGTTCTCTTGCATCCTGTACAACACCATCTACTGTTTCGGCAAAATTTTCTGCATTGTCCAAATCTTGCTGCCTTGCTAGCGCGTAAACAAACTTGACGTTTTCTAAAACGTCCGCATTGCTGATGAATGAGTCTAGGGACTTCAAGGTTGCTTGATACTCGACTGTCTCGCCATCGCGCACCTGCTGATAAACTGACAAGTAATTTGCCTTTTGTTGAGCAGTTAACTTCTGGGTTTCATTAATCAGTTTTACCAGAATAAAGTCAACCGTTAATGCTCTTGAGTTAGCACTTGCTATAGAGTAAGTCTGCTTGAGTTCTAAAGGTAATGCTGAGCTTGCCACAATCGTGTCAAGATCCGTGAGTGCCTTAAAATCAGGCACAGGTTCGCCGGCACGGACGTATGCGTAAGTTCCCTGGATCAGTTTTTTTTCTATATCAGTCAGTTCAGATTGCGCTAAGGCTGATTCAACTTCTCGGTGAATTGCGAGAAGACGCGAGTTTGTACTAGCGATTTTGTAACGCTCTTGAATTTGAGTCTCTAGCTTTGAGGAGTATATAATATAATCCAGAAAATCTAAGGTGGTTAGGTCGTCAATGTAGTCTGCATTCTCAACTTTATTGCACACAGCTATACATTTGGCTTTGCTAGCTTCTTCAATAAATTGTGTATTATAGTAAATTTCTCTATGAATTTGCTCATCTATTCTTAATTGGGGGTCGTATAAGGTATGCAAAGTAACAATAATATCTTGCTGATTTTGACCTTGTCCTTGAATAATAATTTCTTGGTTGTCTTTAGATCGAGGGATAATTCGTACTAGGCAAGTGTTGCCTGAGCGCAATATAAATGTTTGTGTCCCTCCCACCCTTGCTATTTTAGAAGGAACAAAAATATGATATTCTTCTACTACCAAGGAATTATTTTGTGATAGCAGGTTATCAGCCCTCGCAATAGCTGGATTAATTAAGTCTTTTGTCAACAAACTTAAAGTCCCTAAAGCCAGACCACTGAGAAAATTACGCCGACTTAAGGTGAAAATACTTACTTTAGACATGAATGCTCTCTTGAATATTTGGGTCGTGAATGAAAGGCTGAAGCGGAAGAAGGAAATCCGAGTTCCACTCTATCAACGTTGATCAGGTTCGTCAATTCCCGAGCAAATTTAAACCCAATCTAGGTAAGAAATCTTTACCTGATAGCGTTGCATAGTTATCTAATATTTCGACTCCCGGTTATTTTCGATAAAGTTATAAATTTTTATTTTTCGATGAAGCAACCAAGCTCAACAATTGTTGTTTCCCAAGTATTCTTTCATCTTGGCTTGCAAGCAAGAATCTTGAATTTTGATATAAAAATTTACATTGAAGAATAGAAGAATCTAGAAGCAAAGAACAGCGGATGACGTGTTAATCACGGATCAATAGGTAAAACCGGCTTCTGCTTGCGTTTAAAACTGTACAGACACGCCGGCGGAAACGTGAATGCCGGCAAGTCAGTTTATCCCATTGCTAAATATCTGCCATTCTCAAAGGCGTCTAGCAGCGCTTCCTCAAGATAAAACTTTAAGCTGGGGTTGTCTTGCAATAACCGTAAACTCTGGCGGCGTTGTCCGCGAATTGTTGCTAGCCAACTACAGCTTGCATTTGGAGAAAGTGACTTATGTCAATCAAAGTTTATAAAAAATTACATAACTAAAAAGCTTTCACCGGCACTGAAATCAAGTACACCGGCTTGCTTCTTGAATGCTGCGATCTCCTAATGGCTAACCTCCTACGCTTACAGGGCGGGGGCCACTTCTTGGCAAGGCCGGTGTGATCCGCTTAATTCGCGAGACAGTTGCTTCACACGTCCAGAGATGACAGCGTGCTGTAACAGCATAAAAGCGTTGAGGTCTTCTAAATCGTATTTACTAGCTAACAGATGCCGCAGCTCATCTTCTGCTTCCATAGTCAGATAACCAGTTTTCAAAGCTTGTTGGACAACTTCACGAATCAGTATCATAATTGCGTCTCACCATTTGCTCGCTTGCTATTGGTAGTATCTGACCTTTCCTGAGGCCGCTTGGTGACGCAAATTGCTTGATCTCGTGATGTTGCAAGAACTTTTGGGTGACGCCTCAATCCAGCTTGTAGTGACGCCTTAGAGGACTTTTTGTGATCGGCTAAGGAGTTGGGTATGACGCAGATCACTAAACTGACAGCAATTGATTTCAATTTGAGCGAGAACGATTGATATCAAACCTGAAGACACGTACAGATTGTCGGCTTAAATGACAAAGCTGGCTTCTTCTCCTTGGGCTGCTTGCCAACTGCGAGCATCATAATAAAGGTCTTCTAGGGAAATGCTGTAGAGTGCTTCTTTGAGTTTTTGGTGCAGCCGGTTCCACACCGTATAAGTCACCCAATCTTCGGCTTGTTCTGTGTCGGGAGAGTGGTGCGGTAGCGGTTCGATGGTTTCTCCGACGGCTTCAAGAATTTGTCCCAGACTGATGTGCGCCGGCGGTTTGGCAAGCTGATAGCCACCTTGAACACCGCGCACAGATTCAACCAAGCCGGCTTTTCGCATCTCTATTAACAGTTTCTCTAAATAAGGTGCCGGTAAATCTTGTCGCTGTGAGATGGCTTTTACTGAGGCAGGGCCAAAGTTGGGTTGCAGACTTAAATCCAACAGTGCTTTGACGCTGTAGTGTCCGCGAGTGGTTAGTTTCATTGCCGGTAGTTATTCATCGACCGCTTCAAACTTCCCCTAAAGCATACGTGAGTTCAACAAAAGTGTAGCAACAGGAATCAGTTTGGGGTGACGCGTAATTCTGCCAAGGGTGAGTAGCTGGTAACGGTTCTTTACTTATCCCTCAGCATTTCTTCTGTGTCACTTCTAATATATAGAGTGATGTCAGTCGATCTCTATCCCCGGCTCTCTGTTCAGCCATAGAAGTCGAAGCTATTCCTTTGCACTTTTATCAATTAAATGTCACTAAGGCTATCCCCCTTTGGAGGTAACTATTTGCTTTAGTGGCGGTAAATTTTCTGTAACATTGAGTTTTTTAGAAGCGATAAGTCAGTGTGGAAAACCAGCTCGTTGTCCGCACTGAAAGACTCCTAGGCTTTTTTGTTACTACTATAGACACTTTAATCTTCCTGTTGCCGGCAGCCAACTCAATGGTTGTCGATTCTAGATTTATTCCCGATGAGCTGTTAAGCATCTTTTCTTATCTTTAGTTTTTTTTAAATACACCGCTTAGAGAACGCTAGCTATACCGGCATACCGCTTAGTCACTCAGAGGAGAGATAGTTTAGGCTTTGCCCGTACTCAGCCGTAAAGATTGCCTCCCAACCGCTTCCGGGTAGCGGATGAACCCCTGACTCATGAATTTGTAATATAGTGTCACAAGCTGATATAAAGCTCTAGTTTATTTTTCTACCAAATGTCAGCTAATATAGAATTCTGTACACCTCTCGTTTATGATTTAGAGAAAAGTAAGATGAGCAAAAAGAAAAAAATAGAACCCCTAACCGGCGAAGGGCTTCTCCAGAGAGTTAAAGACCTGGAAAACCTAAGTAAGGAAGAAAAAGCCAAGGCGTGCGGCTACTACACCGTTACAAAAAATGGTGTAGAACGTGTCAATATGATGAAATTCCTAAATGCTCTGATTGATGCTGAGGGAATCGAATTAGATGGCAAGCAAAACGGCAATGGACGTGGCGGACGCAGCGCTAGCTACCGGATTAGTGTGCAGTCTAATGGGAACTTGCTGATTGGTGCCGCTTACACCAAACAGATGGAACTCCATCCGGGAGATGAATTTGAAATTTCTTTGGGACGCAAACATATTCATCTGAAACAACTTGACTCGGAGCAAGAGGAAGCAGCCTGAGCTGCCTAGGTTGCTAAGCGCGAACAGGTGTACTATACCTAACCCTTAAGTGCCTCAGCTAAGCGTTAAGTTAATGATTGATGGCAGTGGTCTTTGATTTACCATTGCCAGCTTTCTTTGGCCGGCTGTTTAAGCCAAGCTGTATTCTTGAACACAGTGATGTCTTTGATCTTTTTCTGGGTGCCGGCTAAATTGGAAAAAACCTGTAGCCAGAAACAAGCGAAAACCGGCTCAGGCACAACTCATTTTTCGTGCCGGCATCAACTGATTTGTCTGCTGTCTCCGAGTCCAATGTCGCACCAAGCGCACTGATGACAAATTTGCTACTAATAGTAAACCCCCATCCAACCGGCGGCGGTGTCGATGGGGGTTTAATAATATGAACTGCTGAAAGAAATGCAAGTAGACTTGGCATCTGTCGCCGTCTGGATCTTTTAACGGTGAGTGACTTTAAACAAGACCCAGCGAGTATTTAGCGGAACACCACCAAGGTATCAGGGGCGAGGAAGTGGGCAAGATGGTAAGCCCGTTCTTCGGTTTTGAGCAAGATTGTTTCATACAAATAGCGGGTGGCGCGATCGCCCAAACTTTCTGCTTGGCCGGCTTGACGGCGGATCAGCCCGATCATGGCTTGCTCAGCTTCTAAGTCATGTTCAACCATCTGGCGGCAGGTGTACACGCCATCCGGTTCTGGAGTGAAGCAGCATAACTCCGCTAATTTGCTAAAGCTGGCTGCCGGTATTCCACCCAAGCCGTTCAAGCGTTCACCTAGCTCATGAACGTGCTCTTGAACTTCCTCATAGCTTTCTTGGAAGAAGTTGTGCAGGGAATAAAACTCCGCACCCTCTACGACAAAATGATGCTTTTGATATTGCAAGTAAAGCGCTTGAAAACTCGCCAAGACGGCGTTCATCCCTTCACAGACTGGCGCTGTTACAGAATGTTCAAGCAAAACCACATTTTCTGCCATGTGGCCGAAGGGACGCAATGCACTCTGAGTTTCAGCCATTGTTGTGTTCTCCTCTCATTAAGCAGTGCTTTTTGCTAATGGACACAGTCTAACACCCTCAATCCGGGATTCCAATGTCATTTGAGGGGGTACAGTTGCAATAAGCTGCTGTAGCTGACAGCTCTTGCCAGGATGGAAAATTTTTTGAGAAAACTATTGAGAATTATTCGCACTTGTTTTATGCTGGTAACAACGCCAGAGCCTCTGGGGATCTCCCGGAATGGGTGGAGAAGTGCCAGAGAGAATAAGTGCAAATAAGTTTCATTTGAAAAAATGATGAATCAATCCGAGCTAGAACCACAGATTGGCGAAATTGTTGAGATCAGTTGGCCAGACCGCTGGCAAGTGTATCAGCGCCTACAGGAGCTGGGTATTCCTTGTTACTGTGCCATTGACCAGCCATTACGAGTTCAGGTCAACAATGCAACCACTGCCGTTCAACTCCAGAGTGTTTTAAAACAGTTAACAACGCCGCGTGTTGAGCTAGCAAGCTGGTTAGATGGCTGCTGGCTGCTCAGCTGTAAAAAGCTTTGAGTGTTATTAAGCCTGTGCCGGGTAAAAGACCGGCTGAAAACTTTCCCCGCTTGGATGGTGCTATCTAGGGGTGCCGGTTCTCAAACACTGACCACTTAATAATAGAGTTTGCATAACAATGGGAAAATCTAATAAACAAATCTCCGATTTCAGCATTGAGGGACGCTTCCTCAGTTTTGTTTTAGAAGATGGTTATAAAATTAAGTACCTGCGACTGGGGACTGGAGAGGGTGAATTGTGGATTAAACTCTCCAAACCGTTAAGGGGTTCTGTGGAGCAATCTTTGATACCGGGTAGCTGGGTGCGGGTTGCCGGCGAGAAGAAACTCGAGTACGACACCGGCAAACTCAAGTTGAAGGCGCATCTGGTTGAGCCGGCATATCCCGCTACTCAATTTCAAACTTCTGTCCCCAAGCCGGCACCGGCTGCTAAACCCAAAGCCACTATTTTGGTCTGTCAAAAATCAGATTGTTGCAAGCGTGGTGCTCAGCAAGTCTGCCAAGCTTTAGAAAAAACGATATGCGATCGCGGGTTAGAAGGCGAAGTGACGGTTAAAGGCACCGGCTGCATGAAACTGTGTAAAGCAGGGCCAGCCGTTATGGTGTTGCCAGATAAGACTCGCTACACGCGGCTTCACCCTTCAGAAGTTCCGGCACTTGTAGATAAACATTTTTCTGGTAATTTAACGCCAGAAGTTGCCAGCAAATTTCACTAAATGTCTTCTTTTTGCGAGGTTTGGCGATAAGAGTTTGGGTTTTGTTTTAATAACCGCAGATAAAGGCAAATAAATATAAGTTGCTCAGTAAAAGTCAACTGTTGCTCTTATGATTTTTGCTAGGAAACTTCTGCAAATCAGTCCTCATTTCTGCGTATTGAGGTTCTTATCGCAATATTAGAATGTTTTGCCGACACGGGTGCGGGACATTTGATCGATAATTTTTAATTGACGCTGCTCTAGAACGGGAAGGTTGTTCTAAGCGTTTCTATTACAATATCGTTGTTGCTACTGTTATGACCGGGTGCTGCGAGCCAGATCGCCCCAGATGTAGTGGAAATATTATTTGAGAGTGGGTATCTGTAGAGAGCTTCAAAACGAGGATTTCGCAAATTTGGCCGGCTGTAGAATTTCTGAGAAAACGATGCCGGTGGCGAGAGTCTAACTTCAGACGCCCAGAAAATCATGGAAAATTAGGACACAATGCCAAATTCGATTCATTTCTTCGTTTTTCTACCTGTGTTTTAGATGTTTAAGCAGGGCCAACTTTTCATAGAATCGGTAAGTTTACCCAATCACATTGAGAAGACTGCACACCTTTAAAATAAAGCTTCGCGCAAATAAGACAGCGTCGTTACAGCCTCAAAATTCAAGTCATGCCATAATGCAGACAAGTGTGCCGATAATCATCCATAAGGGCGATAGGCAAAAAATCAAAATAGCATCCAAGATAGAAATTACAGCCCTCACCGGCTCCTCATATCCTGGGAAATTTTAGGTTAGAGGTTTAGTGATAAACCGCTCGATAGAAAATAATGCACTGTGCCAGTGATCGCATTTTTGCCGTGTTTGCAGCAAAATATTATCTGAAACCCCTACAGAAGGTTATTTGTTTGAATTTGGCCCATTAAAGCCCCAGGCCGGCCACAACATTGTTTTAATGGATGTGTCAATCTAAAAAAAGATAAGCAAGCCTCCTGACAAGAGACTGTTTGAGCGCATCCTATATTGTGGGTTTATCCATCCCGTAGCCATCCATGAGCTATTGCCTGAATCCTAACTGTCCCAAGCCGGCAGATCCGTTGCACAACACAAATCGCATTTGCCGGCACTGCGGCTCTCAGTTAGTGCTGCAAAATCGCTATCGGGTCACTCGTCTGTTAGGGGAAGGTGGGTTTGCCAAAACGTATGAAGTGGATGACCGAGGTCAGCCGAAGGTGCTGAAAGTTCTCTTCCTCAATGAACCCAAAGCCGTTTCCCTATTTAAGAACGAAGCAGCCGTCTTGATGCGGCTGAAGCATCCAGGGATTCCCAAAGTAGAGCCAGATGCCTACTTTAACTTTTTGCCCAAGCATAGCAAAGCGGTTTTGCACTGCCTGGTGATGGAAAAAATTAATGGCCCAAACCTGGAGCAGTGGCTCTACAGCCGCAACAACAAACCCATTCCCCAAGAAATAGCCCTCGACTGGTTGCTACAGCTGGTTGATATCTTGCACAGAGTTCATCAGCAGCAATTTTTTCACCGAGATATTAAGCCGGCTAACATCATGGTGCGGCCTAATGGCCAAATGGTGTTGATTGACTTCGGCAGTGCGCGGCAAGTCACCGGCACCTATTTGGCAAAAATGGGCGTCGGGCAAAAAGGCACGGTAATTGCTTCTAAAGGCTACACCCCACCGGAACAAGACAGTGGCCATCCGGTGCCGCAATCAGATTTCTTTGCTTTAGGGCGCACATTTGTGCATTTGCTCACCGGCAAGCATCCCCTAGATTTTTACAACGCTCTCACGGATGAGCTGCACTGGCGATCTAATGCGCCGCAAATCAGTAAGCCCTTTGCAGATTTTATCGATCACTTAATGGCCCGTCTGCCCGGTCAGCGCCCCCCCAGCACCGAGGTCATGTTGCAACGCTTGGCAGAAATTAAGCAACTTAGGCAGCAGCCATCTCAGCGCCAGCGCCGCAGGTTGCAGTTTGACCCGTTGGTGAAGTTTAGACAGAAATGGTTGACGGGTAGTGTTTTTGTGCTGGTGGCAGGCGTGGGAGTGGCTCAAGCTGTGTTCTATGGTTATTTTGCCCCTCGCCTAATGAGTAATCGGAGTGTGCCGGTACCGCAGCAATTAGCGATTCAAACTCCCGCCCTGGCTGAATCTTTGGATGCCGTCACTGAAGCAGAACGCCCGAAGCTGATGGCCGGTTCTACCCCTGAAAAAAGTGCCGAGGTAGCGAAAAACAGTTCCTTTGAAAAGATGTCTTTAGCAGAGACACTTTCGGGGCATTCTCTAGACGTTCGTTCTGTCGCCATCAGTCCGGATAGCCGGACGCTGGTGAGTGGCAGTTTGGATGGAACGATTCAAATTTGGGATTTGTCCACCGGCGCACGCAAAGCCACACTGAACGAGCATTTAAAAGCACAAGAATTGGTTTCCTCTGTTGCCATCACTCCAGATGGTCAAACGCTCGTCAGTGGCAGTAACAGTTATGGTGGCACGATTAAGATTTGGAATTTAGCCACCGGCGAACTTTTGCAAACGCTACCCAAGCAAATAGAAGGCGTTTCTGTCGTGGCGATCAGCACAGATGGCAAAACGCTCGCCAGTGGTAGTGAGGATATGACTGTCAAGTTGTGGGATTTAGCCAGTGGGGTTCAGATGGGCACCTTGGTCGGGCATTCCGGGCCAATTCGCGCCGTCGCTTTTAGCACAGATGGTAAGACGGTGGCGAGTGGCAGTGAGGACACGACGATCAGGCTGTGGAATCGCAATACGGGTGAATTAATCAGCACCCTATCTGGCAATTCGGGGAATGTGTATTCAGTTGCCTTCAGTCCAGATGGGCAGACAGTTGCCAGCGGCAGTGGTGACAACATGATTAAGCTATGGGATCTGCAGGCCGGCTGTGCGGCAGGAAAGCGGTGTTATGCGACGCGCAGTTTATCTGGCCATTCAGGGACGATGTATTCGATTGCCTTCAGTTCGGATGGGAAAAAGCTTGCCGGTGGCGGTTTGTCTGGCAGAATTAATATTTGGGATGCCGGCACGGGTGAAATACTGCAGACGCTAGCCGGTCATTCCCGGTGGGTTGAAGCGGTTACATTTAGCCCGGATGGTAAAACCCTTGCTAGTGGCAGTGGAGATGCGACTGTCAAGATTTGGCAAGTGGGAGAATAATATTATTTATCAGTTTCTATTCCAGGTGAATGACTGAAGTATTGACTAATTTACTCAAACAATTTGCCACATCTGTGCGGTGGCATCGATGGTGATCCATTTCTGCACATAGCAATAAAAGTGTGCCGGTTTGAGCTATTTCTGCTACTTCACGCAGAGCAACCTCAGCATTGTCTCGATCTGGAGGTATCCAGTTTTCTTTTCCAGATGTATTTCCTAAAGGAGGTTTAGAGATATATTCAATATTATTTGACGAACAGAATTCTTTGATTTTATCTGCATACCATTTACGACTCCAAGCACGAGGGCTTATCCGCACATCAACAACACACTTAACCTCAAAATTTTGCAAATAGTGTAGCAATTCATCATAATTTTTACGATTGCCATAGCCAAACGTAAGAATATATTTGCATTGCTCTATATATGAAGAATTCATTGAGTACAACAACTAAAACAAGCTAAGCTGGACAGATGGGATAAAAGGTGGGTAAAACAGACCAATAATCATAAAGTTTTGTCTATGATTTTTGAGATTACCCACTATAAAGTATAAATCTTTATGGGCTAAAAATTCTATTTCTAGCTTTCTTTTAACTTGTTCGATAGCTTCTTGTTCTCTATGTTCTAGAGCTGCTCCCTGAGATTTTTCCCTACAATTTCTATAAAGCTGCGAGATTTCTCAATCACTGATGGAATAGCGACGTTCAAATCCATCTTCTTCAATAAACTTATAACCAAATTTATAAGGAATTTTTTCTAGCTCCACAGAAGGTTCAAAGAGATCCATCTGATCTAATATTCCTTGCTGTTGTGGATTCCACTCACGCTCAGTTGGCTCGTAATAGTATTTAGTGATAGCTTTAGGTTTAATGAGGCCAAGAGATTTACCTTGATCTTTTATATCTTGAGTAGAGGAAAATTGAAGTGGGAAAACAAATTGTTTTCGTTCAGCCCAGTGATTCTCTGTTCCTATTTTTCTAATAACTTCTATGGAAGAATCATCTATGCGATAGCTTTCAGGCCGAGAATCTTTAGGATTTTTTTCTATATTAGCATTGATGATAGATCATCTTGGATAGCGCCGGTCAAAATCTAAGGATCGAAATCTGATAGGATAAATGCGAACCCACTCAACTGGTTGCTCGTCATCATCCAGTAAAATGCCGGCTGTACAAACGGTTTCTCTATATTTGGTGCTAATAGAAGGATATGTTTTAGTTGCAATCAAGATTTTGCGTTTTACCATACCTAACCGTCCTGATAGCTGAATATAAGTATGCTTTTTAATATAACATCATCAAATAAAATGATTAGCAAGCTATTTTACTGGCTTTTAGTATAGTAGTAGCTACAGATAAAGCAGGATAATGGCGATGAATTATAAGAGCTTTAGCGAAACGCTCGAAGTGTAGCTCTTTGATCGGCAGTTTTACTTTGTTTGATAAATTCAGGAATTTTAGATGCCGGTGCGTCATAAGCAATTCTCCAAGCTCTATCATCACCGGCATCTGCAAGCAAAGCTTTAAAAGTTTCCCAGCTAATCCGGCTTAAAATAAATCTGGAGTTGGCCGGCACTTGCTGCGGTGGAGGAGGAGTTGCCGGCACTGTTTGCATATTCATGATTTTTGTTACCCCTAATTGCCCGAAATTTTGCACAATAGATAAAGCTGAATATCCAAAGCTTAACCTAAAACTTATTTGCCAACCTTTTCGTCTGATATCACCTATGAATAGCCCCTTCCTCGAACGCCTTCATCACCCTGATCGCCCTGTCATCGTCTTTGATGGGGCGATGGGAACGAATATCCAAAGCCAGAACTTGACAGCCGAAGACTTTGGGGGTGCGGAATACGAAGGCTGTAACGAATATCTGGTGTTCACCAAACCCGAAGCGATCGAGAAAGTGCATCGAGACTTCCTTGCTGCCGGCGCAGATGTGGTTGAAACCGATACCTTTGGCGCGTCCTCGTTTGTCTTGGCAGAGTATAATCTCGCAGACCAAGCTTACGCACTGAACAAGACAGCCGCAGAACTCGCTAAGCGCGTTGCAGCAGAGTTTTCCACCCCAGAAAAGCCGAGATTTGTAGCCGGCTCAATTGGCCCAGGCACCAAACTGCCGACGCTGGGACATATCGACTTTGACACCCTCACTGCCGCCTTTGCAGAGCAAGCTGAGGGGCTGTATGATGGCGGCGTTGACCTGCTAATTGTCGAAACTTGTCAGGATGTACTGCAAATTAAAGCCGCATTGAATGGTATTGAACAAGTTTTCCAGAAAAAGGGAGAACGCCGGCCTTTAATGGTGTCGGTGACGATGGAAAATTTTGGCACAATGCTGGTGGGGTCAGAAATTAATGCGGCGCTAACGATTTTGCAGCCTTATCCGATTGATATTCTCGGACTTAATTGTGCCACCGGCCCGGATTTGATGAAGGATCACATTCGCTATTTGTCTGAGCATTCGCCGTTTGTGGTTTCTTGTGTTCCGAATGCCGGTTTGCCAGAAAATGTTGGCGGACAAGCGCATTACAAGTTGACACCGATGGAACTGCGGATGGCGCTGATGCACTTCATTGAAGACTTGGGAGTGCAAATTATTGGCGGGTGTTGCGGAACCCGACCGGCACATATCGAACAACTAGCAGAACTGTCTAAAACGTTAAAACCAAAACAGCGAAATTTCTATTTTGAACCGGCAGCATCATCGATTTACAGCGCTCAACCTTACGACCAAGATAACTCGTTTTTAATTGTTGGTGAGCGGCTGAATGCTAGCGGTTCTAAAAAGTGCCGCGACTTGCTGAATGCTGAAGATTGGGATGGGTTGGTGGCGCTGGCGCGGGAACAGGTGCGCGAAGGTGCCCACATTCTTGATGTCAACGTGGATTATGTGGGACGCGACGGCGTGCGAGATATGCACGAGGTAGTGTCTCGTGTGGTGACAAATGCCAAGCTGCCATTGATGCTGGACTCTACGGAATGGGAGAAAATGGAGGCCGGTTTAAAGGTTGCCGGCGGCAAATGTCTGCTGAATTCCACTAACTATGAAGATGGGGAACCGCGTTTTTATCAAGTGTTGGAATTGGCGAAAAAATACGGTGCCGGTGTTGTCGTTGGCACGATTGATGAAGAGGGAATGGCGCGAACTGCTGAGAGAAAATTTGAGATTGCCCGTCGTGCTTATAATGATGCGCTCGCTTATGGTCTCCCCCCCTATGAAATCTTTTTTGATCCCCTCGCGTTGCCAATTTCCACCGGCATTGAAGAAGATCGCGCAAATGGGAAAGCAACCATTGAAGCGATTCGCCAAATTAGGCAAGAATTACCGGGATGTCACATTATTTTAGGAGTTTCTAATATTTCCTTTGGCTTAAACCCGGCGGCGCGACAAGTGTTGAATTCGATGTTCTTGCATGAAACGATGCAAGTGGGGTTAGATTCGGCGATTGTCAGTCCGAATAAGATTTTACCGCTATCGAAAATCGAACCGGAACATCAAGATATCTGCCGCAAATTGATTTATGATGAGCGCAAATTTGAGGGGGATGTGTGTGTTTATGATCCCTTGGGCGAACTGACAACGCTGTTTGAAGGGAAAACAACGAAACGGGATCGCTCTCAAGATGAAAACAAGCCGGTGGAAGAACGGCTGAAACAGCATATCATTGACGGCGAACGCATTGGACTTGAAGAACAACTCACTAAAGCATTAGAAAAATATCCTCCCCTCGATATTATTAATATTTTCTTGCTGGATGGCATGAAAGTTGTGGGTGAGTTGTTTGGTTCGGGTCAAATGCAATTGCCGTTTGTGCTGCAATCAGCGGAAACAATGAAGGCGGCTGTGGCTTATTTACAACCTTTCATGGAAAAGGAAGAAGCGGGGGAGAGTAATGCCAAAGGAACGGTGATCATTGCAACTGTTAAAGGGGATGTTCACGACATTGGGAAAAATTTGGTTGATATCATCCTTTCTAATAATGGATATCGGGTGATTAACTTAGGAATTAAGCAGCCGGTGGATACCATTATTGAGGCTTACGAAAAGTATAAGGCTGATTGTATTGCCATGAGTGGACTGCTGGTGAAGTCTACGGCGTTTATGAAGGACAATCTGGAGACGTTTAATGAGCGGGGAATTACGGTGCCGGTGATTTTGGGCGGTGCGGCGCTAACTCCTAAATTTGTCTATGAGGATTGCCAAAATGCTTACAGAGGTAAGGTGATTTATGGCAAAGATGCGTTTTCTGATTTGCATTTCATGGATAAATTGATGCCGGCTAAGGTTGGAGGAAAATGGGATAATTTCCAGGGCTTTTTGGATGAGCTTGCAACCGCAGATGACAGCAAATTAACGCAGATAGAAGAGAAAAATCTGGGTTCATCTGAGACTGCCGGCAATTCTGAAGCCGATCAAGTGCCGGTGGAAATAGATACACGCAGATCTGAAGCAGTGGCAGTAGATATTGAGCGCCCAACTCCACCTTTTTGGGGAACGCAAATATTGCAGCCGGCAGATATTTCTTTGGAAGAAATCTTCGGCTATTTAGATCTGCAGGCGCTGATTGCAGGGCAATGGCAATTCCGCAAACCAAAAGAACAATCGCGCGAAGAGTATGATGCTTTCCTAGCTGAAAAAGTTTATCCGGTTTTGGCGGAATGGAAGCAGCGCGTGATTGCTGAAAATCTTTTGCATCCGACAGTGGTTTACGGATATTTTCCCTGTCAGTCTGAGGGCAACTCCCTTCATCTTTATGATCCAGAAGTCATGAAAAATGGGCAAGCTGCTGACAATCTGACACCTGTTGCAACTTTCAATTTCCCCCGACAAAAATCGATGCGTCGGCAGTGTATTGCTGACTTTTTTGCTTCAAAAGAATCGGGGAAAATAGATGTTTTCCCAATGCAGGCGGTGACGGTTGGCAATATTGCAACGGAGTACGCACAAAAGCTATTTGGCAATAACCAATACACCGATTATCTCTATTTTCACGGGTTAGCGGTGCAGACGGCGGAAGCGGTAGCAGAATGGACTCATGCGCGAATTCGTCGGGAGTTGGGATTTGGTAGTGAAGAACCGGCAAATATTCGGGATATGTTAGCCCAGCGATATCGCGGTTCGCGCTATAGTTTTGGCTATCCCGCTTGCCCGAATATGTCTGATCAATACAAGCAGTTAGAATTGTTGGGTTCTGATCGCATCAATCTCTTGATGGATGAAAGTGAGCAGCTTTATCCTGAACAATCTACGACTGCAATCATAACTTATCACCCTGCTGCGAAATACTTCAGCGCTTAATTTTTAGGGTGGGCATTTGCTCACCCTATTATTTTGGCAAAAAATCATAAAGGACAAATAACATGAAAAGTTTTGATGTCGTTGTTGTGGGTGCCGGCCCCTCTGGAGGTCAGTGTGCTAGACTCTTAGCAAAATCGGGTAAAAAAGTTTTACTCGTCGAGCAATATGAGAATTTTTATAAAAATAATTTTTCCAGCGCCGGCACACCCATAGAAACGCTGAATCAATTCGATTTACCTGAAGACGTTGTCGGTAGTTTTTGGGACAAAATTGTAATTGTTACAACTAAAGCCAGTCAAACTTGGCAATCTGAAAAGCGCTTAGGTGCTGTTTTGAATTTTGCTAAACTTCGAGAATTCTTAGCGCGTGAAGTTGAATCTCAGGGTGGCGAAGTTTGGATGGGCTATCGTTATATTAGAAATGAACAAAACGACGGTAAAACAATTGTTGAGTTCAAGCAGCGTACCGGCGATGAAATTCTCCAAGTTAGTACTCAAGTTCTGGTTGATGCCACCGGCCCCGTAAGAGCGCTTATGTACGAAAAGGAAAGTGATAAGCCTGATTTCTTGAGTGGAACCGGAATTGAGTATTTAATCGAAGTCTCCGAAGAAGATTATAACAAATATTCGCAATCTTTAATCTTTTTCTTGGGGCATAAGTGGATGCCTAAAGGATATTCTTGGATTTTTCCAATGGAAAATAATTTACTCAAAGTCGGTGCAGGCCGGTTAAATGAAACGCATAAAATTGTTACAGAGAAAGCAACCTTTAAACACTATATTGAACTAATAATTAAAGAGTATATTCAAGCCAAGGAATACAAAATTGTCGAAATACACGGGGCAACGCTGCAATATTCAAAGGGGTTGCAAGATATCTATTACAAAAATAATATAATCGCGATTGGAGATGCGGTCTCAACGGTTAATTTTTTAGGAGGTGAAGGCATCCGACACGGGATGTACAGTGCGGAGATCGCTTGTGATTATATTAGTAAGTATTTAGATAATCAAATTCCCGACTTTGCCGATTATCAAAAACAGATGCAGCAGCACTTTGCAACCAAGTGGAATCTGTCGGAAAGGCTGGGAATGAAGAAATATTTAGAAGATAGCGACGAACTCATCGATAAAGGTGTCAGTTATTTGAGTTCCTTGACAGCGGAGGATTTGATGGAAATTCTGTTTCACTATAATTTTAGCAAACTGTATAAAGGGTTTAGCCGGCTCTTGAAGCGCAAAATTTATTCATTATTTCAAGGCGTTCGCAAAGCAGTTAACTGGAAATTCAAGATACAATGACAAGAAGGAAATTAATGTTTTCCTTGTCCTTTTACTCTTGAACCGTTGAGATGTCTAATACAAACCAGGTGTATCCCGTTATTTGGCAAGAAGATCGCGTTGTACTGATCGATCAAACTCGCTTGCCGGCTGAGTATACGGTTGTCGAAATTAGCCGCTATGAAGACATGGCAGAGGCTATTGTAACGATGATTGTGCGAGGTGCACCGGCAATTGGTGTCGCGGCTGCTTATGGGGTGTATCTGGGTGCGCGAGAAATTCAAACAGAGGATCGTAGCGAATTTTTAAATCAGCTGGAAAAAATCGCTGAAATATTGCGTTCAACTCGTCCGACAGCCGTTAATTTGTTTTGGGCGATCAGCCGGATGTTAAATACGGCGCGTCAAACGCTGGGTCCGGTTGATTACCTC
The DNA here is from genome assembly GCF_014695725.1 of Microcoleus sp. FACHB-672. Taxonomy (NCBI): domain Bacteria; kingdom Bacillati; phylum Cyanobacteriota; class Cyanophyceae; order Oscillatoriales; family Microcoleaceae; genus Microcoleus; species Microcoleus sp. FACHB-672. Next base: position 60,731 of record NZ_JACJOU010000016.1, read on the forward strand.
AAACAAGTCTTGCTAGAAATGGCACAAACCATTCAAGCGGAAGATTTGCAAACTTGTAAAGATATTGGTGATCGCGGTTTAGAAGTTTTGCCTCGAACCCCGGAAAAATTGCGAATTTTGACCCATTGCAATGCCGGCGCTTTGGCAACTGCCGGCTACGGAACTGCTTTAGGTGTGGTGCGATCTGCATGGAGTGCAGGACGTTTAGAAAGGGTTTATGCAGATGAAACTCGCCCCCGTTTGCAAGGCGCAAAATTAACAGCTTGGGAATGTGTACATGAAGGAATTCCTGTTACGCTAATCACCGATAATATGGCGGCGCACTGCATGAACCAAGGGCTAATTGATGCCGTTGTTGTAGGCGCAGATCGCATTGCTGCGAATGGTGATGCGGCGAATAAAATTGGCACATACAGTTTAGCAATTGTTGCCAAAGCTCATAAAATTCCCTTCTTTGTGGCTGCACCGCTTTCAACGATTGATTTTCAGTTGACTGACGGCAGTTTGATTCCGATTGAAGAACGTGATCCCTCTGAAGTTTACCAAGTGGGTGAAACGCGGCTGACGCCAGTGGGAGTTGAATTTTACAATCCTGCCTTTGATGTGACGCCGGCAGAATATATTACGGCAATTGTGACCGAATATGGCGCAGTCGCTCCTAGTGAGTTACAACAGTTTCAGACTAAACAAGCGGTTTAACTGGAACTAATACCAACTCCGGTTTACCTAGGCTTTTTTGATCCTGAAACAACTATCAGCCTTTGATTAGAACTTGATTTGGTATTAGTCCTCTTTAGAGGACTTTCGCAGTCAGCCAGGGATTTAAATCCCTGGCGGGTAAGCGGTATAGCTAATTAAAATTGACTAAAAAAGAATATTTTTTCTCGCAGTCAGCCAGGGATTTAAATCCCTGGCGGGTAAGCGGTATAGCTAATTAAAATTGACTAAAAAAGAATATTTTTTCTCGCAAAAATTTTTTATAAAAGTTCTGCCGACCGCGAATCTATCCCGCAATGTTTGGAGTCTAAAATTTTAGAGATAGGGTGGATTTCAATTGAGGTAATGGGATTTTTTTGAGTGCTTTTCTACACCGGGTAAAGCAGATCACCGGCAGACGGATCGAATACAAAAAGTTGGGTGAGATCGAGTTGCACAGAAATTCGATCATCCGGACGTCCACGCCAATTTGCTGGGGCTTGAATATTTAAGAAACTACTTGACCCGGCCAACCCAGCACGAATTAAAGTTTCCCGTCCCAAGGGTTCTACGACCTTCACTTCAACGGTTAATCGTGCTGAGTGAAGTGTTTCATCTTTTTTTAGGTAATTATCAGTTAAGTTGGAATTTTCAATTTGGATGTGTTCTGGGCGAATTCCTAAATCAAAAGCTTGCCCTTCAGTTGGTCGGATTTTGTCTCGAATTGCCGGCACACAAGGGATAAATTGCTCATTTACCTGAAACCCGCTTTCAGTATAGATTGCCGGCAAAATATTCATCGGGGGATTGCCTAAAAATGCCGCTACCATGCGGTTAGCCGGTCGGGCATAAATTGTTTGGGGGTCGCCAATCTGCTGAATTCTTCCCCGGTTAAGCACCACAATTTTATCAGCCAGCGTCATTGCCTCTACTTGATCGTGGGTGACATAAATTGTTGTAATGCCAAGCCGGTGGTGCAACTGTTTTAATTCTGCCCGTGTATCATCCCGTAATTGCGCGTCTAAATTTGACAACGGTTCATCTAACAAAAATACCTTGGGTTCCCGTGCGATTGCCCGTCCTAATGCAACCCGCTGTTGTTGTCCGCCTGATAGTTGTTTTGGTTTGCGGTTCAGGAGGTGATCAAGGTTGAGTGACCGCGCCACAGTCTCAACTCGTTCCCGAATTTTTGTGGAGTCAGTTTTTCGCATTTTTAAGCCAAATGCGAGGTTGTCTGCTACCGTCATGTGGGGATAAAGTGCGTAATTTTGGAACACCATTGCCACATCTCTCGCCCTCGCCGGCACTCCATTTACCAGCGTATCACCGATATAAAGATTGCCGGTTGTTGCAGATTCTAAGCCGGCAATTGTCCGCATAATTGTAGACTTGCCGCACCCAGAGGGACCCACTAACACCCAGAATTCACCATCAGGGACTTCAAAGGTAATCTCTTCAATTGCAGTGACGCCACCAAAGCGGCGAGTGATTTCTTCTAAACGAACGTTTGCCATTTTTAGTTTTGCAGCGCAGCAACCCCAATATCTATGATAAATCTTCTTGATAAATTTGCTTTAGCTTCACCGCTCACTGATAAAATTTTCTTGTATTTTTTTAGCCAATTAACTTGAATAAATAATAACTTAAATTTTATTCACGAGCTGTTCTATCTGGGAAACCACCCGGTCTAATTCTTCAACTAAAGGCGTTGAGCCGGCTTTGCGGAATGCCTCTACTAAAGATCGATAATACCAAAGAGAGCCATCTTTTCCTCCTTTAAAGCGCTCCCAAAGTGATTCTCCCACGACGCGATAATCTTTAAGAATTGAGCCGGCATTGTATAGTTTATCAGCTGATGAGACAAGTCGCACCGAAGCCGAAGCTGTGGCAATGTGGGCAATATAAGCTTCTTTACGCTGCCGCCACGGGGGTTTGGGAGTCATGTCGCTGTCTGTGCAGCCGTCTACAATTTCTGTCACGTTATCTCCAAACCGGCGGCGAATTTCTTCCCGCGTCGCAGCACCCCCTTGATCTTCAATTGCATCATGAAGCAATGCGGCGATTGCTTCATCTTCATTCGCTCCATATTCAAGCGCGATACTTGCTACGCCTAATAAATGAGCAATGTAAGGAATACCACTACCCTTGCGAGTTTGGGTAGCGTGCAACTGGGTTGCAAAGGTTAAGGCTTCGGTAAATCGTTTTGAGAGTATCATTTTCAGGGTGTTTCTCCGGCAATTACACTTTAGCTTAGAACTTTAAAATGCGCTTAATGGATTTTTTTGCTATTGTCAATTAGTTTGTTTTATAGTCAATTTAGCAAAATGCGTTGATTACAGGTTTAAAGTAGTTAATCTCTATTTTTTATTAAATTTATATTGGCTTCTTAAGCCCTATTCTATTATCTACTAATAGATGTAAAAAAAATACTCAGCACTGCTTTGACTTCCTTAGAGTTGCAGAAAATCAATAGAGTGCTGAGACAAGGGGATTGTTAGTAATGACCCATGAGTTTATTGACATTCTATGCCGCCAATCGTTGTTGCCGGCATAAATTTGTCAATAAAGGTGTCAATTAAGTACAACGACCACTGCCGCGATGGGGCGACAGATCGGGTGCAGTTTGTACTTGAACCTTTCTGATCGAACTGGCTTGAGAAAAATTTTCTGAGAGATTTTCACCCCCTTTAAATTGAGTCGCTAGCCCGATAGATAACAGGCTTGATAAGAAGATAGAGGTGTAGAGCCGCATAAGCGATTTCCGTATCAGAGCTTCCAATTCTGTATACGGACTTTTTGCTATGTTCTCCGGGTAAAGAGAAATTCCACCTCAAAATTTCTTTGTGTCGGTTGCTGGAACTAAAAACAGAAATTTCTGTCTGGTGAGAATTTTATGTGGATTGTAAACTGACAAATTATCTAATTGACTAAGGTTTCCGCTTTAGGTATTTCTCTGGAAAAGCTGCTTTGATTAAGCGGAGAAGAGTTTAAGGCTGATGATAGGGAGTTTTATTTATAGAAGTGGAAGGTAACAGCTTTTCGTCCCTACAGCTGCTTGGGATGAGTCGAAGAAGGCGGTTACAGGCTGACTGTGCATCGGCATAGAAGTGGAAGGTAACAGCTTTTCGTCCCTACAGCTGCTTGGGATGAGTCGAAGAAGGCGGTTACAGGCTGACTGTGCGCCGGCAGGGAAGTTTCGTTGAATTTTGAGCTGGCTAAGTAGGTAGCCATCATTAAATACACCCCCTGTAGTCCCCCTTACTAAGGGGAACCGCGACAGCCGGGGGTTGATGAGGACAATTTTTATGTCCGACTACTTAGAATACAAAGATGTTGAGTTGCGGCAGGAGATCTTGCCGGCGCAAAAAAAAACCAGGTTCCTGAAAAACAGGCACCCTGGTTAAGCAAAAACCGTGTAAAAGCAGTAAAAAAAGTTAGGAAAGGGGTTTATTATTTAGCTGACATTCGAGACAGAGAAGGCGACAAACATCAATCCACCAATAAGCGCGGTTGCTACAGCGCCTAAAACAAGATAGTTCCGCTGTTGAGCCTGGCTGGGGGCTTCAGCTTTATAAATTTTTGGCTCAATCGCGAAATTGTTTAGCCGTCCGCCTTCTTCGTTGATATATGGCATGAATGATATCCTCAGTTTTTACTTAATATAACTTTAACAGCAATTTGCCTTTGTAACAACCCATTTACATTTCGTTACATTTCTTTACAATTAATCCTGGCTTATTAATCTGACTTGGGTGAACCAAATCATCACCGGCACCAAACTAAAATCTAGCCTCTATAAGGCTTTCAGCGATTGCGCGGAGCGTCTAGTTGAACGATGCCATCCGCGCAGTCATCTTCAGCAAAGCCTGTGTGATATCCCTTTCTAAAGCTCAATCGGCAATCGTACCCGTCTGGGGGGAACTCGCACTCGCACCGGCTTTAACCGGCATTCGTCCCGCCAGATAAGCCAAACGCCCAGCCTCGGCTGCCATTCCCATCGCCTTTGCCATCGCTGCCGGATGTTTCGCCATCGCAATTGCGGAATTAATTAACAGCGCATCCGCCCCCATTTCCATTGCTTGCGCCGCCTCGGAAGGTGTTCCAATGCCGGCATCCACCACCACCGGCACCTTGGCATTCTCAATAATAATTTGAATATTTGCAGCGGTTGTAATGCCCTGTCCCGAACCGATGGGCGAACCCAAGGGCATTACCGTCGCGCAACCGGCATCCTCCAACCGCTTTGCCAGCATCGGATCGGCATTAATATACGGCAGGACAGCAAACCCTTCCTTCACCAACTGTTCCGCCGCTTGCAACGTCCCAATCGGATCAGGCAGCAGATATTTCGAGTCCGGAATCACTTCTAACTTGACAAAATTATTATCCTCTTGCCCCAAAAGTTTTGCCATTTCCCGTCCCAGACGCGCCACCCGAATGGCTTCTTCCGCCGTTTGACAGCCGGCAGTATTCGGCAGCATCCAGATTTTCGTCCAATCCAACGCCTCTGCTAATCCTTCATGCCCTGGTGCCTTGGTTTGCACGCGCCGCACCGCAACCGTTACAATCTGGCAACCACTTGCTACGACACTTTGCTGCATCTGTTCAATGCTGCGATACTTGCCGGTGCCGGTCATTAAGCGAGAGTGAAAGGTTTTACCGGCAATGGTTAGGGCAGAATCCTGAACGGTTAGGGCAGAATTTGCTTGAATTGGGGTGGGATAAGTGAGCATGGAATTAGAATTCTTGGGGGAAGTTTGCAGTGAAGCGGTTGCCGGCTGGGGGTTAAAAAACCGTGCGGCGTGGAAATGCTTTAATAACGGATCAGATTTTTGATTCAGGATGAAATCTGCAATTAGCGCAGCCGTTGCCGGCGCTAATAAAATGCCATTGCGATAGTGCCCCGTCGCCAGGGTTAAATTTTCACATAAACTAGGGCCAAGAATCGGTAATTCATCCGGGGTTGCCGGCCTATATCCCCACCAGAAATCCTCAATGGGATAATGTTGCAAAGCCGGGTATAAACGAATTGCTCGTTCTAACAATGTTTGAACACCGGCAGGCGTATTACCTGGAGTAAAGCCAACCTCTTCAGTGGTTGCACCTATCACCAGTCGGCCATCTTGACGCGGGACAATGTATATATCTTTGCCATACAAAACTCGCTGCAAATTTCCTGAATAATGACTTTGCCCATCAGGAGTTGCCGGCATCCGTAGTGACAACATTTGCCCTTTTTTTGGATACACCGGCACTGGCAGCAATTGATGAGACCAAGCGCCGGTTGCTAAAACATAGTGCTGGGCGTGAAAATCGCCGCTATTAGTTCTGACGCTGCTGACTTGCCCGTGACGCTGAGCGATAAACTCAACCGTAACACCCTCGCGCACTTCGATTCCCAATGCTTCCGCCGTCGCCCACAGCGCCCGCGCCAAAGCGCGATTGTCTACTTGGCCATCTTCTGGAAACCACCAACCGCCGGTTACGTCTGTCCCCAATCCGGGCTGGTGCACATTAATTGCAGTTTTGTCAAGCCATAAAGCTGGGGAAGGTGAGGGGGTGACGGGTTGAGGGGGAGAATTGCTGACATCCTCGTAAGCCGGTGCGAGAATCCCACAAGGCCAATAACCGACGGATAAGCCAGAGAGTTCTTCGAGTTTGCTTGTCCAGTCTGGATACAGATCCCGCGAACGCAAGCATATATCTAGCATGGGGCCGGCTGGGAGGGCTTCCGCTTGGGGTGCGATCATGCCGGCGGCGGCGTGGGTTGCGGCTTCGCTGAAGTTGCGGCAAAGAACGAGGGGTGATGCGCCTCGCAATTTGAGTTCGATGGCAATTGAAAGGCCGGTGATGCCACCGCCAATAATCAGAATTTCAGTAGATGGGATCATGGAGATTCCCGGCGATTAAAAATCGGGGCGAAACAAGCAAAACCCAAAGGGGCGAGTTTGATAACAACTTTAGTCTAACTTGGTGTGGGGCAATGCCCATGCCCAATGCCCATACCTTTAGGTTGGCGAAGCCTTGCCCCATGCCCCCTTGGCATTAAGTTTTATAACTTCACTAAAGCGGTTCCTTAAAATAGTTTTGTGCCTTCTTTTTCTATTTCCCCCATGACCTCACTTACTGATAACCAAATTTGGATCTACGATACGACGCTGCGCGATGGTGCTCAGCGCGAAGGGCTATCGCTATCGATTGAGGATAAGTTGCGGATTGCCCGAAAGTTAGACCAAATGGGGATTCCGTTTATTGAGGGAGGTTGGCCGGGGGCGAATCCGAAGGATGTGCAGTTTTTTTGGCAATTGAAGGAAGAACCGCTGCAGCAGGCGGAAGTGGTGGCGTTTTGTTCGACGCGACGACCGGGCACAACGGCGGCGGAAGATACGATGCTGCAACCGATTTTAGCCGCCGGCACGCGTTGGGTGACGATTTTCGGCAAGTCTTGGGATTTACAGGTGACGGAAGGGCTGAAAACCAGTCTGGATGAGAATTTGGCAATGATCCGGGATACGATTGAGTTTTTGAAATCATCAGGTCGGCGCGTGATTTATGACGCGGAACACTGGTTTGATGGCTATAAGCAAAATCGGGAGTATGCACTGCAAACCCTAGAAGCGGCGATGGCTGCCGGCGCAGAATGGCTGGTTTTGTGCGATACCAATGGCGGAACCTTGCCCCATGAAATTGCCGACATTGTCCGGGATGTAGTAGCCGCAATCTCCCCCATGCCCAATGCCCCATGCCCAATGCCCCAATTAGGCATTCACACCCACAATGATTCGGAAACGGCGGTGGCAAATGCTTTGGCGGCGGTGATGGCCGGCGCGAAAATGGTGCAGGGAACGATGAATGGCTATGGGGAACGCTGCGGCAATGCGAATTTGTGTTCGGTGATTCCGAATTTGCAGTTGAAGTTGGGGTTTTCCTGTATTGAGGCGGAACGGCTAGCACAATTAGCAGATACGAGCCGGTTTATTAGTGAAGTGGTAAATTTAGCTCCGGATGAACACGCGGCGTTTGTTGGGCGATCAGCGTTTGCCCATAAGGGTGGGATTCATGTGTCTGCGGTGGAGCGAAATCCCTTAACATACGAGCATATTCAGCCGGAGTTGGTGGGAAATCAGCGCCGAATTGTGATTTCTGAGCAATCTGGGTTGAGCAATGTGTTGGCGAAGGCGCGGACGTTTGGGATTGATTTGGATAAGCAAGATCCCCAATGTCGGCAAATTTTACACCGGCTGAAGGAGTTGGAAAGTGAGGGATATCAGTTTGAAGGCGCTGAGGCGAGTTTTGATCTGCTGATGCGGGCGGCGTTGGGATGCCGGCGGCAGTTTTTTGAGTTGAAGGGATTTCGGGTGCATTGCGATATCGCTGCCGGGGTTGAGTCTTATGCGCTGGCAACAATTAAGGTGGCGGTGAATGGGAAGGATTTGCTGGAGGCAGCGGAAGGAAACGGGCCGGTTTCTGCCCTGGATGCGGCGTTGCGAAAGGCGCTGGTGAATTTTTACCCAGAGATTGCTCAGTTTCAGCTAACGGATTATAAGGTGCGGATTCTCGATGGGGCTGCCGGCACGTCTGCGAAGACGCGGGTGTTGATTGAGTCTGCGGATGGGTTGCAGCGTTGGACAACAGTGGGGGTTTCAGGGAATATTCTTGACGCTTCCTACCAAGCTGTGGTGGAGGGGTTGGAGTATGGCTTGCTGTTGCGAAATCAGGTGAAAGAGTCGGTATCTGTTGCCGGTTAAGGGGAATTGTTGCGATCTGATCGGCGGCTTATCTATTTTGTGGGGATAAAGCTGCCGGTTATTGTGTGCCGGTGTGGGGAATATTTTTAATTGATCCGGGATTTGGAGATTGTGAGTTAGGGGGAAACCCAGAAATTAAAATCATCCAATCGGGTGAATCAATTAGAGGAAGTCTGCGTCAAGAAATAAAGACTATTCTAAAACGGTATAAGCGCCGCCACCCTACCCATGCTTCAGCCAAAACAAACACGTTCTTATATTTTATCAATTCTCGCAATCAGCTTAACCGGCGGATTGAATTTCGGATGCGCGAAACAAGACACAAATCCCCCTGTCACCGCCCAAACTCCGCCGCCACCAAGCTATCAAGAAATCGTGCAAGCGGGCGACGTGCGACCTTTACCGGGTCAGTTAGACACCGTCCCTATGTTTAACAGTAATAGCCCAGAATGGGTGAAAACACCCGGTATTTTACTCTCAACTTTTCCCGGTAATGGCAAAAAAGTTCCTTCTGCTCATTTAAACTTCCCTTTCCAAGGAAGATTTGACGTATTTATTCACCATCAAACCCACACGCCAAAAGATTTACAAACCTTTTATTTAGGCGTAATTCTACACAACCCAACTTCAACGCCTGTCACCGTCAATGTCTTACAAGCAGCTTCTTATTTAACCCAAGATGCACCCTATATTAAATTACCCACTTATGTAGAAAATCCTAATAATACTGCCTACGCCGGCCCTGGAGATCGTGCCGGCACAGATGTGTTGCAAGGCAAAAGACAGGCTAATTTTCCAGACAAAATAATCATTCCCGCAAATTCCAGCCGAATGCTGATGAATCTTCCTACGCCGGTGCGGAATTTAGAAAAACCGATTAATGGCCGGTCTGCAATTATTCGACTCCAAAGTAGTGGTAAAGTTTATGCTGCAAGCTTAACGATGTTTGCCCCGAAAGATGCACAGGGAAAAGATCGCGCCCCAACGTTGGAAGAATGGCAAAATCTTTTAAATACCAGCGGCTTAGCAATGCCACGCGATAAAGCACCCACTCCCCCGGAACAAAAAGGCGGTCAATTGATTTATGGACGCGTTGCCGGTGTAGCGTCTGGTTCCTTATGGAAAGCGCAAATAACGGATAGTGCCGGCAGCAAAGATTTAACGCTTCCTCAGCTAGACAAACCCATTTCTTATCCGATCAGTAGCCTACGTGGCGGACAGTTAGGCACCGGCCAAAATCAGACGGCAAAAATGCTGGTTCGCTATCCTGATACTGCCTATGAAGCCCACGGAAATTATGCGGTAGAATATAACCTAACTTTACCCCTCTACAATCCCACGAATCAACAAAAAACCGTTGCTTTAACCTTAGAAACGCCCTTAAAAGAAGACCGCCTCTCAAAAGCCGGTTTGCGTTTCCGTAAACCTTCCCAGGATTTCCCCTTTTTCCGAGGAACGGTACGCTTGAGTTATACGAATGAGGCAGGGAAGCCGGTGACTCGTTACGTGCATTTGTGGCACAAAACAGGGCAAGTTTTAGAACCTCTATTAACTTTGGCAATGCCAGCGAATAGCCGCAATAATGTGCGGGTGGATTTAATTTATCCACCGGATTCTACGCCGCCGCAGGTGTTAACGCTGAAGACCTTAAAATAGGAGAAAGCCGGTTTTTAAGGAGTATGGATTAATGATCTTATGTGATAAATCTTATAAGATCATTAACCACAGATGGACACAGATTCCGCAGGTGGAACTTGAATGACAAGCGCAGCACATTCGGGTTTCACCTGCGTCCACAGATGATAGCGCAGCGTGCCGTTAGGCATAGAGAGATGAAGAGGAATGATATTTTAGGATACCGGCGGCATCAAAGTCAGGTGAGCGGAAGTGTTAGATTTTACCACTTTTTTCCCTGAAAGCATGGGGTGGTACTCGGTTTTGCGCCACAGGTTAATCATATCATCATAATGGGGATGAAAAGCATGACCAGACTGGCCGGTGCTGTTGATACTAAGCGAATTATCTAAGTCTTTCAAATCCATAATCATTCGCATTGAAGGCAACCACCTCACTTCGTAAGAATCTGTAGACGCATCCCATTGTGTCGCATTCACAATCGCGCTGCCGCCTGAACTAGAAAAAGGGCCGCGATTAAACAGTGCTTCAAGTGTAGAAATTCCTGATTTACCTAACGTGAGGTTGCGGAACGTAATGGTGTGTAAATTTCCCCAACGCCAGCGAGTTAGATCTTTATCAATACGTTCCAGTTCATCAACTGCATCTGTAAACGCTTTACGGAAGATTTGATCACGGTTTTCTACAGAAGACGTATTCTTATTATCCCACCAAGAACTATTGGGTTGCTTGATCAACTGCTTGACAACTTCAATCCAGCGATCCCCCCCATGAGGCAAATAATTTTTAGGCAAGTTGTCGTGAAAGGTGCCGGCTAAAAGGTGTTTCCAAAACACTTCAAAAAGTGCGGCTGCCGGCTCATCCATTGATTCTTGAAAATTCCAATTTTCCAATAACTTGCGTGCCTGTTGTAAGCGCTTATCTTGGAAATCAATTCGTTGTAAGATGGGCACCAGTTCTATGGCGTTAAGACTTTTATTATCTCCTTGCATTTGCTGAACATCAGCCAAAGTGAAGGGGTCTTTTTTCCCTTCAATCATCTCAACAATTCGCTTCGCCCGTTGGCCATAATTCCAATCTTTGGTAATGAGATAGGGATAATCTACACCCGTCACAGCATTATTCGCCGTTGCAATATAGCCTTGGGGAGGATTAAAAATAGAAGGTAACTTTTCAAAAGGAATGTATCCTTTCCACTCAAACTCGTCTGTCCAACCCGGAACAGGATAGCGCCCATCGCCCTGATTGCGAATTGGAATTTTACCCGGCATCTGATAGCCGATGTTTCCTTCAATATCTGCATAAACAAAATTTTGAGCCGGCCCGTCAAAATTAAAAACAGCCGTGCGAAACTCCTGCCAATTTTTAGCTCGATTGATTTGAGGAATTGCATATAATAAATTTGAAGGTTCGAGCGCTGTCCAACGCAAAGAAATTGCATAATTTTTAGGTAAATTAATATTGCCTGTTTTCGGAAAATCCTTAAGAGGTTTATAAGTGTCAGAAATCACCGGCCCATGACGAGTGTAGCGGACGGTTTGAGAAATCGGCTTACTCCCTGCTACCTGAATGGTTTCAGTCAGCAGTTGCATATCCACCCATTTACCATTCACTTCGTATTGATTAGGATTCTTTGGATTAACCTTCTCAATATACAAATCCATCACATCCGGGCCAACATTAGTAGTCCCCCAAGCAATACGGTCATTGTGACCGATAATGATGCCAAGCATACCGGCAAAAGAAAAGCCGGTGACATCATAGGGACAATCTGAACTTTTGGAAGTGCAATGCAAACCAACTTCATACCAAATAGAAGGCATCTGTACGCCTAAATGAGGGTCATTTGCTAACATCGGCTTCTTGGTAGCCGTGCGCTGACCTGAAATTACCCAGCTATTTGAACCTAGACCACTTCCTGCCGGCCCTAAGAGCCGGTGCATTGCATCTAATGGTTGATTAAGAAACTGTAACGCTGGAGAAATATCCGCCATTAAAGCATCATTAATTGGCTCATCCGCATTCGCTTTGTTCAGTGTAGAATTCGGCTTAGAAACAATGACAGGATGCTCTGCTGGGTAAGGGGGAAACAACTCACTTACTTGCGTTGAACTTAGGGTTTTTCGCAAAATCGAGCGCTCAATTTCATGCTCCATATTGTATCCCAAATCCCAAGCCATTGCTTTTCCCCAAGTGAGGCTGTGTAGGGGTTTCCAGGGTTCAGGCTGGTAATTAGGATTGAGCAGTTTCAGCACGGCATATTCTAAGCTAAGCCTACTACCTTTGCGTTCATTTAAATAGGCATTTACGCCGCCGGCATACGCTTGCAAAATATCTTTCATCTCTGTCGAGAGTTGATCGATCTCTTGTTGCGCGACTCGCGCCCATCCGAGGGTGCGAAGGAATCGATCTGTTTCAAGCTGAGATTGACCGAACATTTCAGCTAAACGAGCCGATCCAATATGTCGCCAAAAATCCATTTGCCAGAAGCGATCTTGCGCGTGAATATAACCTTGCGCCATGAAGAGATCGTGCTGATTATCAGCATAAATATGTGGAATTCCCCACTTGTCACGCGCGACTTCGACGCGATTTTTTAAACCGGCTAATTGAATAATCCCAGTTTCTTGCGGCCATGACTGCCGAATTAGGTAGGTTGTCGCCCCTGTTGATAGGAGAACAACTAATAACAGCGCAATGCTAATAATTTTGAGTGCTTTGAAAAAACTACGTTTCACAAGCTACAGCCTTAGATGAGATAACCCAATGACATCCGTGCCCTCAATGACTCGCTCTGCTGCCGGCATTACAAACCTTCAATATAGCAATGGAGTGTTCAGTGTTGGGCATTGCACATTAAACTTTACCATCATTTTCCAGGGCAATTTTATTTTTTAAGTAACTGTTGATAATTTTTTATTAAAATTTATGATGTTAGTAATTACTATAAAAAAGTGAATACTTGTATTAACCCGCTTTTTTCGGATAGCTCTTATTCTATAAAATAATTATTAGGTAGTTTACTTTAGATAGAAACACGAATTTTCCAGAGCGATGAAAACAGCAAACTAACATAAGTGATTAAAAATCTTCTTCAATCCATCCTAGCTATTGCGATTTTATGGAAGCTACCAATCTAGCAAGTTTGATGAAGTGCTGGACTTCACTTTCTGCGGTGATAGCAGTTGACTGATTTTTAAAAAAGGTAATTTTAATACAAGTCACTAGCCTGTTCTATGAAGCTTTCAACAATCGCATTGCGAATTTTGAGCAGAACATCAAAATAAAAATATATCGCCATAACACCTTAAAAAAGTAATTTATTATATATCCGAAAAACCTATGACTATAAGGTTACGAATTTAATTGTTAATAATATTTATGAAATAATAGAGAGATTTTTAATAAAATTAATTAAAAATTAAGCTTTGCCATGTATGCCTAGAGCTAAACTGAATCAAACTTCCTCAAATATTTTATCATTTCCCGATAGAAATATAAATTGATGAGAAATTTGGCGAAATTTGCTAGATTTTTAAACTGAGTTGCAGGGAGCATCAAGTATGTCAGTGTTTAATGGGTCAGTTGGTAGTGATGTCATTCAAGGAACGCCACAAAAAGACATCTTACTTTCACAGAGTGGAGATGACTTCGTTTTTGGGATGGAAGAAGACGATGATATTCAAGGTAACGCTGGAGAAGATCACCTTAATGGCAACACCGGCAATGATACAGTGCAAGGCGGCCAAGGCAGAGATCTGCTCCACGGAGGAAAAGGAAATGACCATTTGTGGGGAGATTTGGGAAGCGACACAGTATGGGGAGACGAAGGGAATGACAGTGTCATCGGTGGCACTAGTGACCCAGTAAAGTCACAAAATGATGGTGCAGACTTATTATGTGGCAACACCGGCAGCGACTATATCAACGGCAATGCCGGGGATGACTGGGTCAACGGCAATGAAAACCAAGATACAGTTCAAGGCGGTAAAGACAACGATACCGTTCATGGCGGCAAAGACAATGATTACTTATATGGAGATATTGGCAACGACCGGCTGTGTGGGGATTTAGGTGCAGATACAATCACAGGGGGAGAAGGAAAAGATAGCTTTGTCATCGGTCTTCGTCAAGACGTAGCCGGATATAAATCAACCGGCGGCGCAAAAATCAGCGATGCCGATTGGATTTTAGACTTCAACAAACAAATCGATGAAATCGAATTAATTGGCGGGATAAAATTTGCAGACTTGAATATTTTTGCAGGAATTGGAGAATATGCCGACCATACAATTATTCAAGATAAAGGAACCAGTGAATATTTAGCCATTTTAAAAGGGATAGACACCTTAAATCCCTCTGAAATCCCAATTGTTATTGAAGTGCCGGCACCAACACCAACACCAGGCTCTACTCCCACACCAGAACCAACACCAACACCAGGCTCTACTCCTACACCCACACCGGAACCTACACCGGAACCGACACCAACACCAGGCTCTACTCCCACACCGACACCGGAACCTACCCCAACACCGGAACCGACACCAACACCAGGCTCTACCCCCGCACCTACCCCAGCACCGGAACCGACACCAACACCAGGCTCTACTCCCACACCAACACCGGCACCCACCCCGACTAACAACCCACCGACTGATATCGCTCTATCAGATAACAATGTTAATGAAAATAGCGCAGCCGGCACCCTGATTGGGACTTTCTCGACAACAGATGCAGATGTAGGAGATTCCCAGACTTACACCCTTGCTGAGGATGCCGGTGGACGCTTTAGCGTTGACAATGACCAGATAAAAGTTGCAGATGGCACATTATTAGACTTTGAAACCAATCGCAATCACAGCATTCGGGTACGCGTCACAGATAGTGCCAGCAATACTTTTGAAAAAGATATTGTCATTAATGTCAATGATCTCGATGAAATCCCCCCGAATAATCTGCCGACGGCTGAAGCCGATAAACCTTTCACCGTTGCCGAAGATACAGCCGGCATCTCTTTAGCGATTTCTCAACCGACTGATGCGGATGGAGATCCCCTCACCGTTACGATTAATACGATTCCTGATGCCACAAAAGCCGTAGTGCGGGTGGCAGGAACCCTGACTTCTGTTGCAGTTAATCAGACTTTAACATTAGCTGAATTAACGGCTTTAGAATTGGTGCCGGTGGCGGATGCTTGGGGAAGCGCCGGCACGTTTAGTTATACGGTAACTGATGGCAAAGGTGGCACGGATACTCAAACGGTGACACTGGAAATTACACCAATTAATGATGCGCCACCTGTTGCAGTGGATGACACAACATCGGCTGTACTGTTGAGCAATCTCTTAAAAATTTCGGTGGCTGATTTACTAGCCAATGATACGGATGTGGAAGGAAATCTGCTCTCAATTACAGCCGTATCAAATCCAGTGAATGGCACGGTGGTTCTAGAAAATGAAGTGGTGACTTTTCGAGCCAATGCGGGGGTGGCAACAACAAATTCGTTTTCCTTTGAATATACGGTATCCGATGGCAAGGGTGGCACGGATACAGCAACGGTGAATGTGTCGGTCGTCTCGGCAGTGGAGTTGAGTGCAGTGGAGACGCAGACTGATTTACCTGCCGGTGCCGGGGGTTTTGTTATGTATGGCACTGATCCGGGTGATTTAACTGGCTACTCAGTCAGTGATGCAGGCGATGTCAATGGCGATGGACTCGCTGATGTGATAATGACTTCTCCTGGGGCAGGTTTCGGTGGACAATCTTATGTGGTATTTGGGAAAGCTGATGGCGCTGCGATTAATCTCAGTAATGTCGTTGCCGGTAATGGTGGCTTCTTTATCAATCTCAATAATTCTTTAGATATTAGTTCCACCTTTTCAGTCAGTGGAGCAGGAGATGTTAACGGTGATGGATTTGTTGACCTGATTGTTGGTGTTGCCTCTGCCGATTTTAATGGGAATGAAAATGCTGGAAAGTCTTATGTAGTTTTTGGCAAGTCTAATACCAATGCCGTGAATTTGTCCACCATTGTTCTTGGAAATAGTGGCTTTGTTATTAACGGCATTGAGCGTAATGATCGAGTCGGCTCGTCAGTCAGTGGGGCAGGAGATGTCAATGGCGATGGACTTGCTGACTTCATTATTGGCGCAACTGAGCGGGAGGGGGCGCCGTTTAACCCTGCTGATCCGGGAAAAGCATACTTGGTATTTGGTAAGACTGATACCAATGCAATTGATTTGAATAATTTGGGGAGTGGTGGCTTTACCATTAATGGCATTAACCTTGATGACTCTACCGGCCATTCTGTTAGTGGTTTGGGTGACATTAATGGGGACGGATTGGATGATTTTATTATGGGTGTACCTGAAGATTGGGGACTGCCAGACACTCGTCCTTTTACTCGCTCAGGAAAAGCTTATGTTGTGTTCGGCAAACGAAATAATGTCCCAGTCAATCTAAGTGATGTGGCTGCTGGGAATGGCGGTTTTGTCCTTAATGGTATTGATCCAGGAGATAGTGCCGGCGTTTCAGTTAGTGGAGCCGGAGATGTCAATGGGGATGGTCTGCCTGATTTAATTGTTGGTGCGTCTAATAGCGATCCAGGAGGAGTTGAGCAAGCTGGAGAATCTTATGTGATATTCGGCAAGTCAAATACAACTGCGGTGAATCTGAGCGACGTGAGTGCAGGAAATGGTGGCTTTGCCATCAATGGTATCGATCCATTAGACTTTTCTGCACACAGGGTCAGTGGAGCTGGGGATGTCAATGGTGATGGATTGGATGATCTGATTATCGGTGCTCCTTTAGCCGATCCTGGAGGAACTGGAGAGTCCTATGTTGTGTTTGGCAAAATAGATAGTTCGGTGGTGAGTTTAAGTGATGTAGCTGCCGGCAATGGTGGCTTTGTTATTAATGCCAGTGGTATTGAGGATCATGCCGGCGGTTCAGTCAGTGGGGGAGGGGATGTCAACGGGGATGGCTTTGCTGACTTAGTTATCGGCGCTCCTTATGGGGCCGAACGAAGGATCAATCTTAACCTTCCTGGCAAATCCTATGTGATATTTGGAGGGGATTTCACCGGCAGTGTCACCCAGCAAGGCACAACGGGCAACGACAACCTCACCGGCACCATTGCCGCTGATGTCCTGATTGGCGCTCAAGGCAATGATACGATAGCCGGCAATGGGGGCACTGATGTCCTCTATGGCGGTGCTGGAGATGATCTTCTCGGCATCAGTGATCTCACCTTTAAACGCCTTGATGGGGGTTTAGGAACTGATACCCTCCGTCTTGATGGCACATTTAATCTCGATTTAACGACTGTTGCAGATATCAAAATTGCCGGGGTTGAAATTATCGATATCACCGGCACCGGCAATAACATTCTTACCCTCAATGTCAGCGACTTACGAAATCTTTCTGAAACGATAAGCGCCTTGCGAGTTTTAGGAAATGCCGGTGATGTTGTCTCTGGTAATTTTGCCGGCTTTACCAGTAGCAGTGCCAATGGTTTTACAACTTACACCGATGGAATTATTTCACTGATAGTGCAAGAGACGATTAATCATGCCGGTGTTATTGTCTAATCCAGTGAGTGGCTGTATTCGCCGGTTCGACTATTTGTGAGTAATCGGCCTCTTTTTTTAACCGCAGATAAACGCAGATAAACGCATATGAATCGGGTTTTCATCTGCGTTTATTTGGGGTTTTATAGGGTGTGCAAGGGATAGGGTTTGTAGAGACGTTTAGCTAAACGTCTCTACTTGAGGATCAAAGGGATTAACGAGTTAAGGCTAATTGCGGTAACTGTTCGTGGGAGTCAGCCGGCACCACCTTAACTTGACCGTTTTCGTCAACATCAACGATGGCACTATCGCCTTCTTTAATGTGGCCGGCAAGGAGTTCTTCGGCGAGAACATCCTCTAACAGGCGCATAATCGCACGGCGCAAGGGTCGGGCACCGTAGTTGGGGTCGTAACCTTCTTCAACTAAGCGGTCTTTGAAGCGCTCGGTTACGTCCAAGATAATGCCTTGCTCAGATAGCCGGCTGAAGACATCGCGCAGCAAGATATCTGCGATTTGTTTGACTTCATCCTTGGTTAACTGACGGAAGACGATAATTTCGTCGAGCCGATTAATAAACTCAGGCCGGAAATACTGCTTGAGTTCTTCATTTACCAGAGTACGAATGCGGTTGTACTGTGCGTCTGTTTGGCTTTCTGCAAACTCGAAACCTAAACCGCCACCGCCTTTGGAAATCACCTTAGACCCGATATTAGAGGTCATGATCAGCAGGGTATTTTTGAAGTCTACTGTCCGACCTTTAGCATCAGTTAAGCGTCCGTCTTCAAGAATTTGCAGCATCATATTGAAGACATCGGGGTGAGCTTTTTCGATTTCGTCGAATAGCACCACCGTGTAAGGACGCCGGCGCACGGCTTCGGTTAGCTGGCCACCTTCGTCATAACCCACGTATCCGGGAGGGGAACCGATGAGTTTGGAGACGGTGTGACGTTCCATAAATTCCGACATATCGAGGCGGATCATTGCCTCTTCTGAGCCGAAGAAATAGGCAGCTAAGGCTTTGGTTAGCTCGGTTTTACCCACGCCGGTTGGCCCGGAGAAGATAAAGCTGGCGATAGGCCGGTCAGGGTTCTTCAAGCCAACTCGTGCGCGACGAATGGCGCGAGAAACGGCTGAAACCGCTTCTTCTTGACCGATGAGACGCTGGTGCAGGGTATCTTCCATCTGCAGCAACTTTTCAGATTCAGACTCGGTAAGTTTGCTCACCGGCACACCTGTCCAACTGGCAACAATGTGGGCAATGTCTTCTTCAGTAACGATTGGCTTTTCTGTGGCTTCGGGTTTGCTATTGCCAGCAGCTTTAATTTCAGCTTGCAGTTCTAGTTCGCGATCGCGCAACTGTCCTGCTTTATCAAAGTCTTGATCCCGCACCGCCGCTTCTTTTTCTTTCGTCACTTTCGGCAGTTCTTGCTTGAGTGCCTTCATTGCCGGTGATACCTGAGCGTTCATCAGATGAACTCTTGAACCGGCTTCATCAATCAAGTCGATGGCTTTATCCGGCAAGAAGCGATCGCTGATGTAGCGATCTGAAAGCTTAGCAGCAGCATCTATCGCTTCATCAGAGATGGTCAGTTTGTGGTGTTCTTCATAAGTTGAGCGCAACCCGAAGAGAATTTCAATCGTTTCCTCAACGCTGGGTTCGCCAACTTTCACCGGCTGGAACCGGCGTTCTAAGGCGGCATCGCGCTCAATATGCTTGCGGTACTCATCCAGGGTGGTTGCGCCAATGCACTGCAATTCACCTCTGGCTAATGCCGGCTTGAGGATGTTTGCAGCATCCATACCGCCTTCTGTACCACCGGCACCGATCAGCGTGTGAACTTCATCAATCACTAAGATAATGTTGCCGGCAGCGCGAACCTCTTCCATAATCGTCTTGAGGCGTTCTTCAAACTCACCCCGGAACCGAGTGCCGGCTAGCAGAGAACCCATATCCAGCATGATTACTTGCTTGTCTTCCAGGATATCTGGGACATTATTGCTGACAATGCGCTGGGCCATACCTTCAGCAATTGCCGTTTTCCCAACTCCAGGTTCGCCAATTAAGACGGGATTATTCTTCGTGCGACGACCAAGAATTTGAATCACCCGCTCAATTTCCGCCTCGCGTCCCACAACCGGGTCGAGTTTGCCTTCGGCTGCCCGTTTGGTGAGGTTAGTGCCAAACTCTTCCAGAGTAGGGATTTTGTTGCGGCTGCTGCTATTCTGGCTGCCGGCGGCGGTGGGGACGGATGCCGGCACGTCAGAGAGTTCTTCAATTAATTGCGCTTGCAGTTGCGTCATGTCAACGCCCAAGTTTTCCAGGACTTTTCCTGCCACCCCTTTAGACTCTTGAAGCAGCGCCAGCAGAATATGTTCAGGGGCGATGTGGTTATGCCCCAACAAATTCGCTTCTTTCAAAGATGTGTCAAAAATGCTCTTAGCGCGAGGAGTCAGCGGAATTTCTGAGGGCACAAAGCCGGCACCCCGACCAATAATTCTTTCCACCTCAACTCGTGCATCTTTGAGGTTAACCCCCTGCTCTTTCAGCACTTTTACGGCATTACTGGTTCCTTCACCAATGATACCCAAGAGGATTTGCTCTGTTCCGACAAAGTTGTGTTTTAGGCGACGTGCTTCCTCTTGGGCCAGCAAAATCACCCGAATAGCTTTTTCTGTGAAGCGTTCAAACATGGCTAATTCCTCTCAAATTTTTGGAGCTACGGCCCAAATTCGCTGTTTGGAGCAGGCGGGAGACTCTCAAATCAAAACCTTGTAACATTTTGTTTACTTCTTGATTTAATGTACCGCTCTAGAGGGACTGCCGGCAGTGAGGAGAGCCGTATTAGGCAATGGGGTATAAGCCGCCTCAGAAGACTGGATGAGTGGATGAGGGGCAAGACAGATCCCCTCAATGCCGCCTGTGCTGCCCCTGGAGTTCTGATTAGTCGTGAATCTGGGGAAGTTTAGCTACCCTCTGACACCGGCTCATACCGGCTGCCAAACTTTAACCGAGACGAGTTACCGATTGGTTGACGCGGGGTCTGCCGAAGCGATTCCAGGCACTACCGCCTCGCAAAAACAGCTCCATCCAGCGAATCGGCTGTCCTCCATCGGCAGCGTCCCAACCAGAACTGCCGGGTGCGAAAGCCAGAGTCCCTTCCGGCACATCAAAGGTGCCATCAGTATAAATGGCATCACTCACCACATCTCCGACGCGAATCACGACCTTGGTTTCGGGTTTCAGGTCGAGAGTGTCGGCGGGAATGGTGGTTTTGATGTTGCCGTAGCCATCAATCCAGGCGATGCGATCATTGGGTGCGGAGACGATTTGGTCGGGTTTTAAACGCTCTCCCAAAAGGCTAGTACCACCTTTCGCAATATCGGTCGCTGCGTTAGGAAATACATCTCGTGAACGAAACTGAGAACCGCCTCTAGAAACCTTGACGGTGTGAATTTCTTTCGCGTGGTCTTTGATGAAGGAAAACGTGTAGCCGGCAAAGACGCCCACAACTTTCACGCCATTGGGCAGCAAGGCGTAGGTCAAACCCTCTCCTTCATTATTCTGCCGTGCTTCTGGATCGTCTTTGCGAGGGGCGCAGTTGTGATAAACCAAACGTTCTTCTGGGCCGGGGTTAAGGCCAAGTTGGGCCACCCAAAAGCCGGTTGCCAGGGTACTGAAAGCCGGCACTGAGAGGCAGTGGACTTGTGATGCCGGCAGTGCCATTAAAAGACGCTGTGTAACCTCTGCAAATGCGGGATCGCCGATGCCGTAGTCTGCAATTAAGGTGATGAACATATTGCCTCACGGGTTGGATTCCACTGTCAGGTTATCCCAACTTCGGAGGGTCGGTGCCGGCTCATCCTGTAGTTCTGCCGGCAGTCGCAGAGGCATTTCATTCATGGGGTAGAGACGCAATCCCACCCAAATCTGAGAACTTAGAAGCAATCAGGAAAAAAATCTTAACAATTACAAACGAAAAATTATGCGTGGGATCAATCAAATCAAAACAGCGGCGCTGCTGGGACTGCTGAGCGGTCTTTTGGTTCTGGGTGGTTATTATTTAGTGGGTAATGAGCAGGGACTTTACCTCGGTTTGGCTTTTGCAGCCTTCAGCAGTATTAGCTCTTGGTATTATTCGGATCAAGCTGTGTTAATGGCCTATCGCGCTCAGCCACTAGAGCGTCAAGAAGCACCGGAACTGTACGATATGGTCGCTTCTTTGAGTGAACGTGCCGAGATTCCGATGCCAAAATTATTTATCGTCCCCACAAAATCCCCGAATGCCTTTGCCACCGGCAGAGATCCGGAACACGCGGCAGTAGCCGTTACACAAGGGATTTTAGAATTACTTACCCGTGAGGAACTTGAAGCGGTTTTAGCACACGAACTGACCCACATCCGCAACCGCGACACCCTGACTGGGGCAGTTGCCGGCACGATCGCCGGTGCACTGACATTTGCTGGGCGGATTCTAACGTTTGGGGCGCTTTACGGGCCGGTAACGCGGGATGATCGGCGGGGTGGAAACGCACTCGGTACGCTGTTTTTAATTGTTTTAGCGCCGGTTGCTGCCGGTTTAATTCAAATGGCGATTTCTCGGACGCGAGAGTATGCGGCTGACTTGGGTGCCGCTGAAATCACCGGCAACCCCCTAGGTCTCGTCAGTGCGCTACAGAAGCTAGAAGAAATGGGCCACCAGATCCCCATGAACGGCAACCCTACGATGTCCTCGCTGCTAATTGTCAATCCCACATCTAAAAAAGGGCTGCAGTCCCTCTTCCTGACTCACCCACCAACAGAAGAACGCATTCGCCGGCTTCTAGAATTGGCCCAGCAAAAACAAGGGACGCCGGTGATGGCTTAGAAAAGGATGAAACCCTTTCTCTGCTGAGAGTATAGGGGCGAGTGTCTAGGAAACTCACCCCCATGCCCCATGCCCCACGCCTTAACCCCTACCCGGCAGCGTCAGAATCTCGACTCCGTCAGCCGTAACGGTCACAGTATGCTCAAACTGGGCAGAAAGCTTGCGATCTTGCGTCACAGCAGTCCAACCATCCTCAAGCACATCAACTTCCCAAGTGCCTTCGTTAATCATCGGCTCGATTGTGAAAACCATGCCGGCTCTCATACGCTTGCCGGTTCCCCGTTTGCCGTAGTGGGGAATCTCAGGGGCAGTATGAAAAACGCGGTGAACCCCATGCCCCACAAAGTTTCGTACGACCGAAAAGCCCTGTGCCTCAGCATACTCTTGAATTGCGGCACCAATATCCCCGATGCGAGCGTCTGGCTTAACTTCAGCAATTCCTCTTTTCAGGCACTCATGCGTTACTTCGACAAGCTTTTTCGCCAAAGGGGAAGGCGTTCCAACGAAGAATGTTTTCGAGGTGTCGCCGTAATAGCCATCAACAATTGGAGTGACATCGATATTAATAATGTCACCGTCTTGAAGAATTTGCTTGGCGTTGGGAATGCCGTGACAAACCACTTCGTTAATGCTGGTGCAAATAGACTTAGGAAACCCCTTATAGCCAAGCGGAGCGCTTTTAGCTCCCTGTGCTTTTGTCCAGCGTTCGGCTTCGTCATTGAGTTCTAGGGTGCTGACTCCAGGTTTTACCAGCGGTTCAAGATAGCAGAGGAGTTCGGCAGCCAAACGCCCAGCCGTCCGCATTTTGTCTAACTCCCGACTGGATAAAAGCTCGATGGTTTCACTTTTCATAGTTTTTGTTCCTTTATTTCTCGCCGCTCTGGTAGCTTATATTTAAGTGGTGCGGTTTAGATTTAGCGTTTTAAATATTACCGGCAGCTTTTGATGATTGTTTTAGAAAATATAGCACAGTTTTTAGACAGTTTTTTTGCTGTTAATCGTTTTGAAGAGAAAGAAAGAGGGGGAATCTATCACCACTCCTCAAAGCCGATTCGCCGGTTTGGGTTAGCATTAGAGCCGGGAATGCAATTAACAAAATGGGTGAATGAACAACAATTAGATGCATTGTTTTTACACCGTCCCTGGAAACTTGAACCGGGACAACTCGCACCTGATATCGGCATTGTCGCCTATCACTTGGCTTTTGATGAACGCCTAACGCTTGGGTTTAATCCCCGTCTAGCTGAAGTTTTTGGGATGTCAGAATTGGAAGTATTGGGTGAAAAAGAAGGGCGGCCGATTGGGATGATCGGGAATACTCCTGTTGAGAATTTTTCGGTTTTTTGCGAACATTTAAATGAAGTTTTTGGAGGTTCTGAGGAAATTTATGCCGGCACCCAATCTAACCTATGTCGGGTAGCTGTGGTTGGCGCAATGACTGATGCGCTGGTGCGCGAAGCGGCGTTGCGGGGTGCTGATCTTTACATCACCGGCCAGTTACGGAAGCCGGCTTTATCTGCTGTGCAGGAAGCCGGCATTGCGGTGGTTGCAGTTGGTCATCGCCGGTGTGAGGAATGGGGATTAAAGGCGCTTGCCGGTGTGTTACGCGAACGCTGGTTTGAGTTAGAAGTCATACTTAATCCTGAATCCTGAAGTAATGACATGGCGAAAATAATTCAGATCGAAGGGACTCTGCGCTTAGTTTTCTGCACACCTGCACTTTTAAACCCAATTACTAACTCTTCCGATATCCATAGATTTTGTTGTTTTCCTCTAGCGTTGTTACAAAATCACTTGGAAAAGCAGAGATATTTCTAGCGGTATGATTGACTACAACATTAGATGAGAGCGTTGCATTAATCTGACTTACTGCTTTTTCCATCGTTGCCCGATAATGATCGTAGTTACCCTCTAAAAGATACTGCATCCAAAGATTGCCAATTCTGACATGAACTGCTTCGTCTGCGTTAATGCAGTCCATGTAGTAAGTCATTTCATGATGGCTGCTGGTACTAAATGCCTCCGTTAGCAAGAAATTAGACTCCAGGGCATTGCCTTCCTGAAACACTTGCTGAATTGCGAGACGTTCAGCCAAATTTGAACCTTTTTCGCATTTCTTCCAAACTTTAGCGCTGTAAGTGTAATCTCCTTCTTTTCCACCAATAGATTCTAACAAGCGACGCATAATTATTGCGTGCCGTGCCTCATCCCAAATTTGCCGTGCCATGTCAAGTTTAAAATCAAGAGGCATCCATCGATAAGCCACAAGGTTTTTTGCACACACTTCCATTGCGGCAATTTCCACATCCACGTAGACATAGTGACTGAATCGCCGCAATTTCTCATTGTCTGTCATCAAGTCTGCGTAGGATTGGTGAATGACGATAGAAGTTTCGCTAAACTGAAGGTGAGGTGATCGTCTCGGAAAGCTGGGGATTGCCGGCATCTCTTCCCTGCCTGAGTAGCACGCCACAGTCTCACAAGGTTGACTGAGGCTATAAATCTTGACATCTTGATCGATCCAAGAATGCAACTGATTCAATATATCTGTTAAATCGGTGAGCAGATGCCTTAAAGTTAGGCAGGTTGGAGCATCAGCAATCATGTCTGAGTGATTAAGATAATTTTGAATATGGCTGTAGTAATCTTGGGATAATGCGTATAAGAAAGCAGCAATTTCTGATTCAGTTTGTAGGAATTTTGCATAATCAAAATTTTGGCTATAGTCGCTGCCCACTTTAGGAATATACGCCAGAGTCAGCTTTTCAAACATCCGAGTATGCAAAGCTTCGATGAAACGGGCATCCCATCCCATTTTTTCGCCTAATAAAATTTTGAAATCGCTATTTTTGCAGGAAATTAACCAGCAAGCTTCAAACTCTAAACTTCTCAGCAAGGAATAAATATATGCAGAAATATAATTTCTCAATTCCCTGGCTCTTTGACTTTTGATTAACTCGCCATCTTCTTCCCAAGGCATAGAAGCGATATCTGATGGTGTCAAGGCTTTGGAATTTAGACAGTCTATCTTTTGATTTAGATTCCAAAAATCACCGAATTCAATTGCTGGTTTCATTTTCTATCTCCTTACAACAACTCTACAAAACCTAGTGAAAATAGCTCTACAAATTAGCATCCAAGCATAGCTTCTCTAGTTCATTAGTTTCTTCGGGAAAGAGATAGCTAAGAGCATTCATATTAAAATTTTTAATTGGTTCTTTTACGGAATTTTTCCAAGGAGCTTGCTGGGCAAGTGATGGCAAAACTTCCGGATATCTAACTAAGATATTTGGTTCAAATTCTAAAGCCAGATACTGACAAATATTCAGCAAAATAGCGCTAGGTTTTTCAGATAGATCTTCATACTGCACCAGCTTATGATTTGGCTGATTCGAGTAAGCCTGACTAAGTTGATAATCGTGTTGCCATCGTTGGAAACATTCTCTAATAGTTTTCGGTTGGTAGCCCCAAGATGCGCCATAATGACGTTCAATTCCATAGAGAGATGCAACATTAGCTCTTGCATCTCGGAGACAGTGAATAAATTTTGCAGAAGGACATAAAGCCTGAATTTGTTCGATAAAATGTAAATGTCTGGGCGTTTTTTCAATCCAACCCGCAAGTTGTTTTTGTTGAGCAATCTGATCAAATTCGTTTAGCTGATCGCCGGCTTTGCTAAAGTCATAATGCAAGTGGCTTTCTGGAAACGATATCATTTGAGAATGGGCAGCTAATAAACACTGCAAGAGAGTGGTTCCTGAACGCGGACACCCAACAATGAAGAGCCTAATCATTCAAATTATTTATCTCCACAGTAAGCGAGGACAGCAATTTTGGAAGCAGCCACTTTGCTGCATATAGAAACTTGCAAAAGTAGCACTTAGCATCTATAGCTTAAAAGCTTTTTCGGAAAAACGGGGTGAGTTAGATCACAAGATACATCTATCCTCGGTCTATAATTAGAATAGAACTTTTAGGATTAAATAATACTGGATTACGGAGTAATTAGTGAGAATACTCATCGTTGATTCGTTAGGTAATTCTGACGAGAATCAGCAGACAATTCAATTAATTCAGACTCTGCCATTTTGCAAACCTGTTGACTTCATCTTCGACTATGCTAATTTGAGGCTGGCTCTTGCTCTAGATTTTGAAAGTCATCCTCAACTTGTAGAATCCTTACAAGTATTGACCAATCCAAAAGAACTGGAAATTGTTGGTGGACGCTTTGGCAGAACCGCGTCAGGACAGTTGGCTACATCCGAATGGAGTGGTCGCTACGGTGAAGCTTGGAATGAATTAAATCGGCAATGCTTCACTAAGTTTATGTCAGCTTTAGGTATGCCCATTATTCATCGGGCTTGGCATAAACAGCAAACTGCTAATGAGGTCGGTTAGAAAGCCGGTAATGACACAGCCGGCAGTGATAAATTAATTGATGTAATTGATTTTGGAATAACTTAGTGTGCATTAATCTACGACATATTGGATTAATTGGCTTGGGACCCCATGCCAGACGAATTTATTATCCGGTTATTGAAAAATACGCTCAATTAAACGGTTTTAATCTTGTTTTTGTTATTGAAGTAGAAGGCAAACAAGAAAGTGTGCAGGCTTTTATAAAAACTCGTAGAATTCAACCATTATCAACTTTTTTTATTAATTCGCTTTTTTCTCAAAACGATATCTTATCTTCGGATTTGCGGGAATTTCTAGACAATTCTATCGAGCAATATAAGCTTGATGGAGTTATTATTGCTAGTGAACCCAAAAGTCACAAAGCTTATTTGAAGTGGGCTTTAGAAAAAAACATTGATATTTTAACTGATAAGCCAATTACTTGTCCTAAGAATGCAGCCAATGATCGAAATGATGCCCTAACAATTATTCAAGATTTTAATGAGTTGAAGGGGCTATATCAAGCTTCTCGCTCTAACTTGATCGTTCAGGCACAGAGGCGAGCGCACCTTGGTTATTGCTATCTTTATAATTATCTTAGCGATTTTTTAAACGAATTTCAAGTTCCCATTACTCACATTGAGGTTTCCCATGCAGATGGAATGTGGGTTATGCCAAACGAATGGGAACGTGAACATCATTCTTATAAATATGGAACCGGCAAGTTGATGCACTCTGGATATCATTTTGTCGATCTTTTAGCATGGTTTATCCAACTTAATCAGTTAGTCAAAGATAGAGAAGCTGATGAATTAGAGCTGTTTGTGAAGCACTCTAGCCCCTCCGATTTTATGCAGAATCTTACAGCAGAACATTACCAAAAATTCTTTCAAAAAGATTACTCAAAATATTTTTCAGATGACCAAATCGAGCGGGTTAAAGAATACGGGGAGCAAGATGTTTTTGTCCTGGCTCAGTTAAAGCGACAGCAATCTATCGTCACGACGGCTACATTGAATCTTCAGCAAAACTCGCTTTCTTCTCGTGCTTGGTCAAATACACCAGTTGATGTTTATAAGGGAAATGGTCGAATTCGCCATGAACAGGTAAATATTCATGTTTCAGTATTGTTGAACATCCAGGTTCATTCCTATCAGTCTTATCAGGTCAATAATCCGATTGATATGGAATATGGCCCGGGACATATTGACCATTTTGACATTCTGGTTTTTCGCAATAACGGAGTAGTAGGAGGAAAACGGTTTGAACAAATAGAGATTGGGAAAAATCTGGCAAACTCTCTGCCAGCAACTTCTCAGTTTAGCCATAATGAAACTGCTAGAGAGAACCTGTTTTTGGATTTTATAAAACGCTCAGATTCCAAATCTGACTTGCTGCATCACAGCTTTACTAATGAGCTTCTCAGTAGGATTTATGAGTGTATTGCCCTAGAACGAAATGGGAAGTTTCCTCACCTATCGTGTTCTCTCACTTAGGAATTACGAAGACTCATTAACCGGCTAAAGGAAAACCGGCTGCTAAAATCCAGCCAAAATAAAGCGCACTTCCAATTCCATAACTCCAGGCTTCATTAACTTGGGCAGCAGCCAGTGAAAGAATGGCAATGATAATTGGAAAAACCGGCAGCAATAAAAACATAAAACCAAGTTGAGGCACGAGGTAAACGGTTAAAAAGAAACCTCCCACCAGCGCCACACTTTGCCCCAGCCACCACAAAATTCGTTTTCCAACTCCAGAATCTTGTTGCGATAAACCGGCAGCCAAAAACCAAGGTAAACAAGCCAAGGATAAAACCGGCCATAGTTTTAATCGTGCGGGAATGAGCCACCACTGCAACCAAACCACCTGTGCCATTGCTCCAAATGCCACCCAAAGCAGCGCAAACAGCGCCACACCTAAAAGGGCATTTCGCAGGGTAGGGCGCGGCAAACGACCGAGGAGTACCAGCCAAACGACGCCGCCAACCAGAAACCACAGGGCGACAGCACCGCCTACCAACAAGCCTCCTAGGTTCTCAATGCTGTCGGTTCGACTGGCTAATGTTAGTACACCGATTGCTGCAACAGGGGCTAAAAGCAATCCTCCCCAGCTTTGGAGAGGACGCACCTTTGCCCTCGCGGCAATGGTGGGATCTGCTAATCTTGGCGAAATTGCGCTCAGCAAAAGCAACCATGCCCCTAAGTGCAAGGCATACCAAATCATGCGCCGATCTGTATAGTTGCCGGTGTTTTGCAGATTGAACGTGGCATTGAGCCATGTTTTGGCAGCTTGATGACTGGCGTTGCTGAAGAGAATTGTGATGTGCTCTACATTCGGGATGATTTGAAGCGATCGCGCCCTTCCTTGGGCAAAATTTGGATTTTCGCCACCGGCATCTCTCAACATCCGCTGTGCATTCTCAACAAACCGGCCTTCGCCGCTGCCGGCTTGCAGTTGCAGGTTGCGCGGCGCTGCCGGCGTGACATTTGCGCCGGTGGGCGAAACTGCAATGGTTGCGGCAAAGCGGTTGACATTTGCGATGCCGGCACTCATGACTGCACCGCTACCCATTGAATGCCCCAGCAGCGCCAGACGTGCGGGATCGACTTCTGGCTGTTCCACAAGCGCGGCGGTTGCGATATCAAGATCCCGTTGCAGCGAACCGCGTTCTAAGGATGCTGGGTTGGCTGCATGACCCCCAAAATCCCATAGCATTACAGCATAGCCGCTGTGGGCCAAAACGTGCGCGTAGCCCAGCATCAACTGCTTTGAGCCGGCATACCCATGCGCCACTAACACTGCCGGTGCTTTCTGCGCCTCTTGGGGTGCCATGTAAAGCAGGGGCACTCCCTCGCGTTCGAGCGATCGCACGATCAGCCCATTCCGCGCTGCCGCAATTCCCCACCAGGAAAGCACGATCAACACAAGGCTTACAAGTAGCAAAAACCAGCGCCGGCGATTCATATTATTAGGGGAGGGCATGGGGCATGGGGCACTTGTACTGAGCGAAGTCGAAGTATTGGGCACTTACGCTTTATTTTCACTGAGTTATGTTAATCATCTACGCTTAAGTACTGATTGGTTGCATTACTCCTCCCCTTGCGGGGACCAAAACAGTGGTAGACATAGCCGTTTATTGTTACTTTCGGCTATTAGGAACACTCCTTTTTATCGACTAACCCACCATAATCTTCAGAGAACCAATATTCTCCCCGTTCTAATGCCTCTGCAAAGGTCTCTAGATAAACTCGAAGATTAGGTGCAATAAGCAATCTATCAGGCTCTCGCCACTCGACAATAATAACCTGACCAACATTTCCATCAGCAGACGGGTCTAAATCTATGCATTCGCAGGCACCATTGGATTCCATCGTCAATGGAATCCAATTTGGATTCCACCAACCATTCCAAATCTCTTTAGAAATATCTTCAGGATCGCACTTAAAATTATCGTCTGAACAATCTTGCCATTTTTTGGATATTTCGATGGCCCTTTCGAGGGAAAGGAAGTCTAAGTGAGGGAACAGGCAATAAGATTCTTCTTCCTGACCATTATGCACGCAGTAGGATAATTTGAAATCTTCAGGAAACTTTACATTAAAGAATACTTCAGCCTGGTAAATTTCTTCATCAGTAGCACCAGATCTAAGACTCTCTAGCACTTGAGGCGCATTAGCTTTTAGCCAATTATGAATTCTTTCCCAAACTATTTCCACAAAAAACCTCAGAAAGCTGGATCTCTTTTTCAATAAGTTATCTAAGATTATATCTCTTGATGTCAGGTTTCTCTTTGCGGGTTTTTCACATCGCGGAGTCAGTACAAGATCAGCTCTCATATAGCCGATTGCATAGATTTCTCTTATGTAAACGGCTGAAAGCTTGATTTCTGGTTGCAGTCATTTTGCTCAATTCATAAGCTTAGCTGATTACTTGGCATCTACAGAGGTAAGCGCTTATGGTTAGGCAGTTCTGCTATTACTCTATTATCAAAAGAGCAACACTGGTGTTATTTCGTGAAGAACAACCGCAGCGGCCAATCTGCAATTTTATCGAGTGACCAGTTCGAGGAGCTGCTTGCCAGTTCGCAGCCCAAGTACAAATTGCTTTGGGCTATTTGCTACTACACGTCACTGCCTGACAGCGGTTATTTATTTCCCGGTAGCTAGGTTTAAGAAAACCTGATTTTAAGGTGACGACGTTAAATAAATTATGAAACAAAAATTTGTACTTTTTGAGCAAAAATACTGTTAGTAAATAAAGAGCTAGAGAAACAAAAAACTATCTTCTGTAACTCTTCCCCCTTTATCTAACTATCAGTTTAGGCGTGAACCGTTCCATCAGGGAGAATTGCTCCGGTTAACTTTGCTCCGGTTAATTTTACCAAAATTCGGTCTCTCGATCCGACTTTTGCGCCTCTGAGATCGGCTCCGCTGAGATCAGCTCCACTGAAATCGGCTCCCACTAAATTAGCGTCTCGTAAATTTGCGTTTTTGAGAGAAGCTTGCAGCAAATTTGCTCGAAATAAATTCGCTCTTTCCAAATTTGCTCCATTCAAATTTACTTTGTGCATAAAAGCATCACTCAAATTTGCATCACTTAAATTTGCATCACTCAAATTTCTTCCGGATAGATCCCTTTCTTGCAAATTTGCCCCCTTAAAATCTCGTCCACTCAAATCAGAACTCGGTTTCTTTTCTTGAGATTGAGATTGAGGGGAATAGTGAGATGAATATTGAGAGGATTTTTGCGTTTCTCTTTGATAGTAAGAACGTGAGGGTTCTCGCTCTTTATTTGAATTTGACTGCGACTGACTTTTTTGGGTTTTACCTTGCCGTCTGGCTGAGCGCAATTTATCCCGCGCATGGTTAATTTCTTTTAATTTTTCTTCAGCTTTTTGTTGCAGCCTGGGATTATCTTTAGGAATGCGATCAGGATGCCAAACAAACACTAAGTCCTTATAGGCTTGATTCACTTCTTCGGTAGAAGCACCAGGTTCTAGGCCGAGAATTCTATACGATTGCTCCAACTCATCCATTACATCACCATCACTTCATAATAAATGCGATATTTTTTACTTTTTAATTCTTTAATACCGACAATTCTAAAAATTAATTATTCAACCCAGGATTTCGATCTTTTAACTGCTTCACACCACTTGCTGAAATTTTCTTGCGCCGGCATCATTCCTGCACCTGGATAAAACGTTTTGTCAATTTGACGAGAATCTGTTAGCGCTGTATAGTTTTCCCAAAAACCAACGGCTAAACCGGCAGCAAAAGCAGCGCCTTGGGCGGAAGCATCGAGGAGGACGGGACGTTCGACGGGGATGCCTAAAACATCGGCTTGAAATTGCATTAAAAAGTTATTTTGACACGCGCCTCCGTCTACTTTTAAAGTGGTGATATCTGTGCCGCTATCTTGATTAATTGCCTGGACAACTTCTTTAACCTGGAAAGCGATTGCCTCGACGACGGAACGCACGAGATGTTCTCGCTGTACGCCGCCGGTGATGCCAAAAAATGCGCCTCTGGCATTCATATCCCAGTGGGGTGCGCCTAAACCGCTGAGTGCCGGCACAAAGTAAACGCCTCCGTTATCCGTGACTCGCTGCGCCATCATTTCAGTATCAGCCGCCGCTGTAATCAGTTTAATGCCATCTCGCAACCACTGCACGCAAGCGCCGGTGGTGAACATACTGCCTTCTAAAGCATAGCCGGTTTGAATTTTTTGATCGGTTCCTATCTGTGTCCAGGCAACTGTTGAGAGAAGTTGGTAATGAGAACGCGTGACTTTGTTGCCGGTATGGGCGACTAAAAAGCTGCCGGTTCCGTAGGTGCATTTTGACAAACCCGGACGATCACAACCGTGAGCGAAGAGTGAAGCTTGCTGATCTCCTAAAATAGCTGTGATGGGAATTTCTGCCCCTAATAATTCGGCTTTAGTGTGCCCGAATACTCCTAGGGATGGTTGAATTTTTGGCATTAAATGTAGAGGAATTTCAAATAATTCCAGTAACTTTTTATCCCACTGGTTCTCTGCTAAATTCATTAGCATTGTGCGACTGGCATTGCTGTGATCGGTGGCGTGGGTTTTGCCGCCGGTGAGATTCCAGAGAATCCAGGTATCAATGGTGCCGGCGATGATTGTATTCAGATCAACAGGCGGATATTCTTGTTTAATATGTTCAAGCAACCAAGCTATTTTTGTGGCGGAAAAATAGGCGTCAATAAATAAGCCGGTGCGCTCGTAAATCTCTGCTGCATGACCTTGCTCAGTTAATTGTTGACACAGGGGTGCAGTACGTCGGTCTTGCCAAACGATGGCATTATACAGCGGTCGTCCTGTTATTTTATCCCACAAAAGACAGGTTTCTCGCTGCACACTTAACCCAATTGCTGCGACATCTTTTGCAGTGACTCCCGCTTTCTGCAAAGCTGTTTGCATTGCCCAACAGGTATCTAGCCAAATTTCTCTCGGATCGTGTTCTAGCCAACCGGGCTGTGGGTAATATTGTGTTAACTCTTTGTAAGCAGAACTAACCACGCTTCCTTCCCGATTAAATAGGATGGCGCGGTTGCCGGTGGTTCCGAGGTCTAGGGCAAGAACGTAAGCGGGAGCAAATGCACTCATCTTGAGCTATGTTCACTGTGGGTTTTTCTACTATAACTTTTCTGCCGGCACTCGATTGCAGAAGTCCTGACTATTTATGTTAAAATTAGTAATTAAGGCTAAATATTTTAACATATCTCTCCAAATAAATTACGATTGATTACCCTTGTTTATTAAAAACTATCAATTTTTCGAACTAAGTTTTTTAAATTAGATTTTTTGTTAACTAAAGATGTTGAGAATAGTCTGCCGGCAGGTAGACACAGATAAACTTGATTTGAGTCATAATTTAAAGTTGGCTTTGAAGATTTTTGTCAATTTGATCCATGTTTTTCAAAAAACTAAGCTTTAAAAACGTTAAGTTTATGTCAAAAGTCTTAGCCGAAGCTAAAGCTTGTCTGTTACTGGCGATTTCTTTAGCGGCGGCACAACTCGCACAAGCCGGCACTAACTTTTTTGACACAGTGATGATGGGTTTACTGGGAAGTCAAAGTTTAGCTGCCGGTGCTTTGGGCGCAGTCACTTTTTCTGCATTGATGCTAATTAGCACCGGCATTGTTTCTTCTGTTGGTATTCTCGCAGCAGTTGCGGATGGTGCCGGCGAATCAAAGCGAGTGAGTTGTGTTGCGATACAGGGACTTTGGCTATCAATTGCCCTATCTATTCCTTTTATGTTGTTAATTTGGAATATGGGGCCAATTCTGCGGCAGTTTGGTCAAGAACCGAACAATGTTATTTTAGCAGAAAGTTATCTCCGCGCGATTGTTTGGGGGTTTCCTCCAAGCATGGGATTTGCTGTTTTAAAAAATGTGGTTTCTGCGCTTAACCGTCCTAGAGTTGTGATGGTGATTATGGTAGGCGGGGTATTTTTAAATATTGCCGCAAATTATGTTCTCATGTTCGGTTTATTCGGTTTACCGGCTCTTGGTTTAGCGGGCATTGGATGGGGAAGCACCCTGACTTATTGGGTGATGTTTGCTACGGCAGCCGGGTTTGTGAGTTTTAATGAACATTTTAAAAAATACCAGATTTTCCCTTATTTTCATGAGTTTAATCGTCAAACATTTTTGGAAATCTTTCAAATCGGCTGGCCCATTGGACTGCTATTTACATTTGAGGCGGGATTGTTTGCGGCGACGACTTTTCTGATGGGATATTTAGGAACGGTTACTCTAGCTGCACATCAAATCGCTTTGCAGACTGCTGCCATGACATTTATGGTGCCGGTTGGGATTTCCTATGCCACGACGATTAGGGTTGGGCAAAGCATTGGGAAAAATGATCCGAAGGGTGCTCAACAAGCGGGATATGTCGGCATTGCTATCGGTGCAATTTTTATGGGAATGATGGCTTTGATTTTCTGGATGTTTCCAGAGAGAATTGTGGCGATTTATCTGGATGTTAAAGATCCAGATAATTTAAAGGTTGTTCAACTTGCGGTTTCTCTTTTAGGAGTTGCCGCGATGTTTCAAATCTTTGACGGTATTCAAGTGATTGCTGCCGGCGCTTTGCGGGGATTAAAGGATACGAGGGTTCCTATGTTGATTGGGGTTTTTGCTTACTGGATTGTGGGCTTTGTTTGTGGCTATGTAATGGGTATTTATCTGGGTTGGGGAGGGGTGGGTTTGTGGGGTGGTTTGGCTTTGGGGTTGGCTTTTGCGAGTGGTATTTTAAGTTGGCGTTTTCGTCATTTGGTTTTGCGGATGAGTAAGGAAGATTTTTTAACGACAGATGCACACAGATAAACACAGATGGAGAGGATAGTTTGTTTGTGGATGCCGGCAGATAAGATTTTTTAACCGCAGATGAACGCAGATAAACACAGATGAAACGGATAGTTTGTTTGTGGATGCCGGCAGATCAATGTAGATAAGGTTAGCGTTGTGAGGTTGTGTAGTTGTAATTGTTTAAGTTATTGTTATCCCAAGAATGGGATTGATTGAAGAAGGCGAGGTTTAATGTGCTGGTTTCGGGTACGTTTATTGTTGCTGTCCAGTAATCACCGACTTCTTTTTTCATGGCTATGTCTGTGGGGGTTTCAAATCCGTTATGACCCCAGTGTAGGGTGATTGCTGTTGCAGAACCGGCAAGAGAACCTTTGTAATAAATTTTAAGCGGTTGTCCGGATATGACGGGATTTGGCAAAATATCAATGGGTGTGTTGATTGCTTGAAAGGTGCCGGCTGCAATCGTTTGATTCCAGTTTTTTCCGGTATTATTATCCCAGGTTTTGCCGTCCGTAAAGGCAAAGTTTAAGGCGGTTGCTGTGACGGGGAGTGAAATGGTTGTTTCCCAAAATCCATCGGTTCGCTTGATCATGGGTTTATCTGTAATGAATTGCCAATTGTTGTAACCCCAATGCAATCTAACTTGGGATGCGTTGGCTAAGGAACCTTTGTAATAAATGGTTAAGGCTTTACCTTGCTGGGCAGCAGTTTTATTATAATCAACTGGAGAATTTTGTTGGGGTTTGTAAGCGTTGGTAACATAACGTTGATAAACAATGGCGGGCATATCGATTACTTTGCCGACGTGATTTGAGGCTAGCAGGGTGATGTATTCTCCCATTGACCAGGAAAGAGGTGTCATGGATTTTGTGGGGGTTCCTGGGGTAAATTGGGAGGGGGCGTTGAGATCCCAAACTTGTTCGGGAATCATATAGGAATCGTTGGCAAATGCTCGTAGGGTGGCTAAATAAGTGCCGGCTTTTTTGCCGCCGGCAATCGCAAAATGACCGCGTTCGCCGGTGAAAATTGGCCACAAACGCCCGATGCCGGTACCTGTATAATCTGCGCCGGCTGCTGTTTCTCCGTAGCCGTCGTGATTGTAGCGAAACCAGGCTTCGCCTTTGTTGGGAAGGGTTTGTTTAATGGTGGAATCGATGGCGGGTATGGATGATAAAATATAGGGATTATTCCAAGCTTTAACGCCGTGACGGACTAATTCTAAAAAGCTGGTGTCAACGATGCTGCGTTCGTCGTAGGAACCGCCGCCGTTACTGATGTTTAAAGGATGTCCGTCGTTAGGGTTGCCGTTATCATCAATTCGTTGATAATAGTTGCCGTTGCCGATTGAACCTGTGGTGGTAAATGTCCAGGTTTCTATCAGGCTTTGCCAGTAATCTGCGGTGGCTAAATAGTGTTGCTGGGTGGGGGTATCTCCGTTGAGTTTAGCGATGTCTGCGGCACACACTAAACCGGCTATTTCGGCGGCGATGGTGGCGGGAGAGTAGCCGGCATTTTCTTCCCAGCGTTCTTGTTGTGTCCAAGGGCCGTTTTTTACGATAAAATCAGCGGCGGGTTTGATATGTTTGAGATAAGTTTGGGGATCGTTTCGGCCTAATTTCCAAGCGAGAATGATGGGAAAGGCGGTTTCATCCATTTGGATGCTATTCCAATAAGGGGTGCCATCGGCAAAGGCATTTTGCAGGAAATGTCCGTCTGGTTGTTGACTTTTATTGAATAACCAATTTAGGGCGCAGTTGGCAGTTTCTCTGTCACCGGCAGCGATTAAGGCGCTGGCAAATTTGTATAAATCTCGCGGCCAAATTAAATGATATCCCCCTTGCATTTCCACGCCAAAAGGTGTGCAAATCGAGTAATTTGATTCTCCCCAAGGATTCCCTAAACCGGCAACCATTGCGCCGGAGGATTTGTCTTGGGAGGCTTTTAATACCATTGCCGCAAGGTAATACTGTTGATCGGCTGTGTTGTCAAAGGTGTTGAGATGATCGGTGTAGTGATTCCATTGGCTGTTGTAGGTGGAGAGGAGGGTGGAAATGTTATCGCCTAGGGTGCCGCCGGCTGCGGCTTTGGCGCTAGTTTCACTGTTACCAAAGCCGAGAACTAAGTGAAAGGTGATGGATTTTTGATTGGGATAATCGCTGAGATCGAATTGGGCGATTTGAGCGATATTTCCATTCGTGGCGGTGTCAAATTTCCAGTTGAGGGTGTTGTCGATTTTGCCACCTTTTAAGTCTTGCCAGCCGTCACTGTAGCCGACGAAGCCGGCAGAAATTGTTTGGGTTTGGAAGTTTAAGGAAGTGACTAAGGCTGAGGTTTCACCGCTGTTGGCGTTTTGAGCGATTAATATGTTTTTGCCGTTGTCGGTTGTGTGGGAACCTGTGGTGGCTTTGCCATTATTGGATATGGCGGGATGATATAAGGTGTAAAGGTTGTAATCTTTTAAAGTGCCGGTTAAAGCGGTGAAGGTGATTTGCTGAATTAAGGTGTTGCGGGTGGGATCGGTGAAGATGGTTTTTTGAATTTGATAGTGGTTATTTTTGGCGGTGTTGGTGAGATTCCACGCGAGGGAATGGGGGTGATTTAAGGTGACTTGATGGGTGGTGTCTTGCTTTTCTTCATCCACCCAAGTTTTATCCGCATCGCCGATTAAAAATTGCCAGTCTACGGTTGCGGGTTTGTCGGCGGAGGGATAGAATATTTCTCCCAGAATTCCATTGAAGCCGGTGAACCAAACTTTTGAGGTGGGGTTGGCGGCGGTTCCTAGGAAGGTGAGGGTAGAAGCCGGCCAATTTGGGCAAGTTCCGGGATAACCAAAGGCTTCTTTGGGGGTGAAGGGGTGGGTGAAGGCGAGGCTGCCGGTGATCAGGCAGAGGGTTAGGAAGAGGGTGATTTGGATGTCGGTGAATCGATAATTTTTTTTGAAGCGCATTGGCTTATTCAAAGGAAGAATTATAAACTTTAGTTTTCCCAAATTTTATCTTTGAATAACGGCTTAAAAGGTTGGTTTTGAAACGTTCAAGCTTTATTCAAATTAAAAGTAATTTGCCTTAATATTTTTTTTGGAATACTAAATTAATCTGGATATTTTGACTACAGATTCCGCAGGTGGAACTTGAATAGCGAGCAAAGCACATTCAAGTTCCACCTGCGTCCACAGATAAATACAGATGTCGCTTGAAAATTTTTAGTGGTGGTTGAGGAATGAGTGATTAAGCTGAGGTGGTGCATCTGTAGCAAAGATTCGCCGGCATTTTAAACTCTGTAGGCAACCGACACCGGATCTTATTGATTTTTTACAGAATTGTCGGCAGAATTTGTGTGAACGAGATAAGTACACTGTCGCTTTCCCAGACGTTCCTTCACAAACCGACTTCAACAATATGTGATTCCACTGATACAATTTCCCGTAAATTTCGGTAGTATTTTAAACAACTGGTAAAGTACGGAGTTCAAGGAGTATAATTGTGTTCCTTCTGCAAGCCGAAGAATTAGGGCTTCTGGGAATTGTGTTCCAGGCAGCCTCTCAACTCGCTTATCAAAACACACGATTTACTAAAGGCCCATCCTTCCCGACCGATGAGCGTCAAGCTGCGATCACGAGCTGTAATAAGTATCTCAGAGCAGATATTGTGTGTTTGATCATAGAAAATCAGGGATTTTTGACGCTGTGGTCAGAAAATAAAAATATCAATCTGCCGGCGCAACAACCCGCAATTCCTAGCAGAGAACTCTCTAAGTATAAAAACACCTTTACCGAGCCTCAATGCTCGCTTAAAGCTGAGAATTCCCAGCAAAGCAGTGTAGAACCCCCCCTTCGCCGGCTGGTTGCCAAAAATCAGAAATTCCCGGCAGCTTCTTAGTCCCCTCATTCCCCAATTTTGACACTGCATCTAAAATTCTTTACGTGGAATTACGGATAGGCTTCCTCTTTTAAAAAATCTTTACAAAAGCGACAGAGAGAGAAAGAAGCCCCTAAACTTCGCTGCTAGGATTTGCGCCGGCACTATAGCTCATTATTCTGTGTACGCGAAGCGAGTAACTGGGCAATCTCACCGGCTAAAAAAGTAGGTTCCACCGGCTTGGTAATATGTTTTTGAAATCCCGCATTCAGGATCTGTTGCTGGTCTATTTCTCCCGCATAAGCAGTTAGCGCGATCGCTGGAATCTGCCCGCCTTTATCTGCCGGCATCGCTCTAATTTCACGAATCAGCATATAGCCATCCATGTGCGCCATCCCGATATCACTCACTAGGATATCAGGTTGCTCTTGGGCGTTAGCAAACTCTCCCTTTTGGGAAATCACCTCTAGTGCCTCAAACGCAGAACTCACAGCCTGCACAGAAGCGCCATACTCTTCAAGTAAAAACACTAACAACGACCGGCTATCCGCATCATCCTCCACAACCAATACCCGAATCCCTGCTAAATTCAACGCGTCTGGGGGTAAAATATCGGCTTCAGGAAGGGCCGGCTCAACTCTAATTAAAGGTAGCTGAATCGTAAAAGTTGCCCCTTGATTTTCTCCAAAACTGGTTACTTGCACCGTCCCACCGTGCAGTTCTACTAAATGACGCACAATCGCCAACCCTAACCCTAACCCCCCAAAACTTCGGGTCGTCGTGCTATCCTCTTGGCGGAAGTAATCAAACACAAATGGCAGAAACTCCGGGTTAATTCCTTGCCCTGTATCGCTGACTTGGATTTGAGCATGAATACCGGCACTTTGCAATTGCACCTGCACTCGACCGCCTGCCGGTGTAAACTTAACCGCATTTGATAGCAAATTCCAAATCACTTGCTGTAAACGATTGGGATCGCCAGAAACTTTTCCCACATTCGCATCAAATACTGTTTTGATCTTAATAGATTTCGCTTCAGCCGCCAAGCGCACTGTTTCCAAAGCAGCCTCAATTACACTCGCCAAGTCAACGGGGTAAATATTTAAACTCAGCTTGCCCCGGAGAATGCGAGAAACATCTAACAGATCCTCAATCAGTTGCGACTGCAAAAGTGCATTTCGCTCAATCGTTTCAATCGCATAAGTAACTTTTGCCGGCGGTAAATTGCGGCTGCGAAGAAGCTTTGACCAGCCCAAAATCGGGTTTAGCGGAGATCGCAATTCATGAGAAAGTACCGCCAGAAATTCATCTTTAATCCGGTTCGCTGCTTCCGCCTGGGTGCGAGCACGCTGTTCGGCTTCATAAAGTCGGGTGTTTTCCACTGCAACAGAAGCCATCTGCGCCAATTGCACAATAATTGCTTCATCTTCTTCTGTAAATTCACCTTCGTATTTATCCGATAACTGAATCAAGCCGATATTGCGCCCATCTGATCCGACAAGCGGTGCCGCTAACCAACCGCGCATGGGTGGGTGGTTTTGGGCTTCCTTGCTAAATCCCCGCCACTTGGGATGTGCTTCCAGTTCTGTCTGAGTCAGGCGCATGGGCCGGTTCAGATGGCAAACACAGGTGTAAATGCCCGAACCATCGGTCACAGCATCATAATCTCGCCATGCCGCATACTTGTCTGAGAGCGAAACACTGTTGATCGCTTGCGCCCAGTTTTGGTCAACACTCATGCTCGTCACAGACTGGTGTGCCCCAATGATCCCCCGTGCCTGTTGCGTGATCGTTTCCAGCACTTCTTCTATCGAAACTGCCGAATTAATTGTCAATGCTGCCTTTGTTAACCCGTGCAACTGGCCGGCGTGCTGCTGCGATCGCCTCAATGCTTCTGTGGTTGCGCGATTGAGTCGGGCATTTTCAACCATTAACCAAATGCGTTCAGTCACTTTCTGCAAAACTGATACTTCTTCGGATGTCCACATACGCGGAGCACCGGAAGTCTGGACAGCCAAATGGCAGACACATTGTTCGTCTTTGACTAACGGAACGAACACATAGGCGCGAACGCCAACCGACTCGCAGATTGCTTGATAAATTGTGCCGGCAGTACGGGGATCGGTTTTCACATCTCGATTGACAATGATCTGCTCAGCTTTGAGATCGTCAATGATGTCAGCGCCAAATTCTCTGAGGGGATAGGTGCCGGCAAGACTGGAAACGCCCCGACAGTAATCGCTATAGACACACACGATATTGTTCTCGGTATCCCACTCGCCGTAAGTACAGCGGGCGACCTGAAGAAATTCCCCAACCGCATTCACCACAGTGGAAATTATTTCTTCTGGATCTGAGAGGCGACGCATTCGTTCATCAAGTTCTGTCAAAAAGCGGAAAGATTTCTCTGCCTGCTTTTGGTCATCAATATCTGTAATGGTTCCATACCATTTGATAATTCGCCCTTCCGAGTCTCGCTGGGGTAAGGCTCGACCCAAGTGCCAGCGATAGGTGCCATCACTTGCACGTCTTAATCGGTACTCGATCGTGTAGGATTCACCGGCTTTCCAGGCGGCTTTCCAAACTTCAAGACACCGGGGCAAGTCTTCAGGATGCAGCACCTGCTCAGATGCCCATCCTTGACTTGGTTCCAGTCCTGTGTATTCAAACCAGCATTGGTTAAAGTATTCTGCCTTGCCGTTGGGGTGAGCCATCCAGACAATTTGCGGGATCGATTCGGCGAGTAGGCGAAATCGCTCGTCGGTGGTTCGCAGCACCTCTTCTGCGCGCTTGCGTTCTGTGATATCTCGGTAATAAATACCGAGACCATCAGCGGATGGGTAAGCGTGGATATCTAGCCACTGATCTTGGGGTCCGCAAAGAACCTCAAAATGAACAGCGACTTGATCGGCAAGGGCGCGGCGGTATTCTCGCTCTAAAAGGGTGCCGGCTGACCAGGGCCACACTTGCCAAAGAATTTTACCCATTAATTCTTCTGGCTGTTGGCTGGTAAGTTTTGCGGCTTCTTTGTTGAGGTAAGTGATTCGCCACTGGCTATCTAAGGCGATAAAGGCATCGGTGAGACTTTCGAGGATATTAACGATCTGGTTAGGTGTAGACTCTGCTTGAGCCTGTCGAGTTAGCTCAGACAATTTGCGATTTTCTTCCCAGTTGATGCCACTGCTAACGGCGGTTGCCACTTCGCCGGCAACTAACTCTAAAAAACGTCGGTAGCTGCTGTCAGGGGAAAGCCTAGGGCTAATTCCGGCAACAAGGAGGCCGGCTGGATGTTCGGATGCCGGTGATGCAATGGGCAAAATCAGTGCTGTGCGCGTTGATTCGGGCCAAATTCCTCCCGGCAGCGAGCCAAATTGTGTTTCTAAGTTATCGACTTGTTGGCTGTGAGCCGTCCGCGCCACGGCGGCTAAAGGCCAGGTTTCAGATGGTTCTGCTGCCGTCAAGTTAACAAATTGGGGACTTGCCGGTGTGCCGGCTTCTAGTCCTGCGGTTGCAACCAGACGCGCACTTGTCCCCTGAGTGTCTAGCAGGTAGAACAGAGCAAAGGGGATATCTGCGGGGTTGCCGGCTAGACTGCGTGCTGCTAAATTACAGGCTTCGCCGGCACTTCTCGCCTCGGCGCTGTGGGATGCTAATTCCTGTAGGGTCTGCAAACGTCGTTGATCGATGACAGAGCCGGTGGTTTCTAAAAATGTGATTAAAATGCCGCCAACGCCGCCGCTTTCGTCGCGGATCGGGCTATAGCAGAGTGTGAAATAGCTTTCTTGTAAATAGCCGGTGCGTTCAATGAGAAACTGTTGGTTTTCTAAGTACGTTACTTGTGCGGAGGAAAATACGGCTTCATAAATCGGGGCGTGAATCTGCCACTCTTGGGCGCTGCATTCCCGTGCCGGCTGGCCCATTGCTGTTGGCTGCTGTGTACCGAGAATCGTTGCGTAGCTGTCGTTATAGAGTTGCACGAGTTCTGCCCCCCAAAGGATCATCATGGGGAAGCGGGAAGCCAAGCAGATACTCACCGCTGTGCGTAAACTTTGCGGCCAATGCTCACTTGAACCAATGGCAGTCTCTGACCAGTTTACAGAGCGCATTACAGATGCGATTTCTCTGCCATCGCTAAATATATCTTCAGACTGAGTTGCTTTCACTTCTGTCGTCACAACCCCAGCTCCTTTTCTGCAAAGTATTTGGATAGCAATGCTTTGCCCCGATCACCTAGGGTGTGTAGCGTGGCCAGAATCTTCTCCATTGCCAGGGGCGAAGGTTTGGCTCGCCCGTTCTCCCAGCGGTTAATGGTGGGAAATGTCACACCTATTTTGGCTGCAAACTTCTCCTGCGTCAGCCCCATTTCCTGCCGTAGTTCCCGAACTAGCTTACCAATCAATGGTTGTTCTACCACGAGCTTTTTTCCCCTTACATTACCCACTGATTAGGTAGTATAAGTCATGCCCTATAAAGAGCTTTATACCGTGAGATACAGTTGCGCTCTGCCGGTAGAGGGGATATTTTAAGATTTGGGTTTGTAAATTGTAGATTCTGGGTTGAATCTATCGGCTTTCTTGACTTTATGGAAAGTGGGAAACTTCATGAGTGCTATGAGGGTAAGCGATACACTGAGCGAGATAGGCTGGAATTTTATTCAACATTTTTAACTTGCTTTCAAGGATTCCCAAGCTTCTTTCTAAAGATAGTTGTGGGCTGAAAAAGCTCAGCGAGTTTCTGCCAATGGTATGACTGAGAGGGCAGCCGGTTTGCAAAAACTTGAGCGCAAATATCAAGGCTGAAGCTGTGAAACTAATTATCATCGGCGGCACGACTGCCGGTGATCACCGAGGTATTTTCATCAGGCGTAACCACAGAATTAACCGGCAGCGTACCATCGAGAATGATTTGTGCCGTTATGTAAGTATTTGTATAACAGGACAGTGCTAGACTGCTCACAAGTGAGAACAGATAACCACTTAGTTTTCATAAAATACCTGCAAATAATGAGCAGTTAATCGATGTTATCTGTCTCAGGAACCGCAAAAGACAGGGAAAGGGTGTTTTGAGTTTTGAGCGCCCATGCCCAATCCCCCATGCCCACAGATATTTTTGCAACGTCTGAGCTACGCGGTT
The DNA here is from genome assembly GCF_014695725.1 of Microcoleus sp. FACHB-672. Taxonomy (NCBI): domain Bacteria; kingdom Bacillati; phylum Cyanobacteriota; class Cyanophyceae; order Oscillatoriales; family Microcoleaceae; genus Microcoleus; species Microcoleus sp. FACHB-672. The sequence goes on from NZ_JACJOU010000016.1 coordinate 104,971, forward strand.
TAAATGTGTTTTAAACTCTATCCGGTAGAATAGTTGTCACCGGCATCTGCCCTTAAGCCACCTGAATTGTCATGCGTTTACCCATACCCCTTGGGACTGTCTTGCAAAATCGCTACTACTTAATCGACCTTCTCGGTCATAGGGGATTTGGCCGCACGTATTTGGCCAAAGACTTAGAACGCGACAGCCAGTTGTGTGCGCTCAAAGAATTGATTCCCGAAGGGGTTGCCGATAAATCCGAATTCTACGAACGCTTCCGAGAGCAAGTTTTTGCCTTATTTCGCATTCGCCACCCGCAAATCCCCCAGTTCCGTACTACCTTTGAGCAAGACAACCGCCTATTTCTCGTTCAAGACTACATAGAGGGGAAAAGCTACGCAACCCTACTAAAAGAGCGCAAAGCACCCCGGTCTTCTGCGCTTGCCGACACCACAAATGAGGAGACGCTGCCCTTTGGGGGTGCCTTTTCTGAAGAGGAAGTCTTGCAACTACTGCTGCAACTGCTGCCGGCCTTAGAATATCTGCACGGCATGGGAATCACCCACGGGCGAATTTCTCCAGAAAATATTATTTTGCCGGCAACCGATAGCCCCGCCATTTTGCCAGCCGACAACGACACATCGACACCGGCAACTCCGCTGCCGGTACTCATCGATCTTGGGGTGGTACATGAAGTGATGAGCCGATTGAAACAGCTAGCCACAGCGGGAGGACAACCGGCAGCCGCAGAAACTCCACCAGCCGGCAAAAACGTGACCAGTAGCGACCTGTACGCTTTGGCAGTGACAGCCGTTGTACTGCTCACCGGGCGAAAACCGCAAGAATTATTTGATAACACCAAACTGATTGAAGATTGGCAGTCTTTCGTGCCGGCAAGTCCCCAGTTCGCCCGCATCTTAAATCGGATGTTGAGTGACAGCCCAGAAAATCGCTACCAGTCGGCGCGTGAAGTTGCAGGTGCTCTTTTATTGCTGAGTTTCCCCGCTCCCAATACGCGACTGCCAACCACGACTCTACCCAAGCGTCCAACTCCTAAGCCCTCGATTTGGGGCAATCCTTGGGCGTATGTGATCAGCGCCGGTCTGGTTTTAACAGCCGGCATCGGTTCTTGGGCGGCGATCCGATCCTTGATGGAGCGTCCCCTGATGCCGGCAACCCTCACCCAAACACCCGCAACTTCTACCAGCGCACCCTCCTCCCCACAACTGAACGCAACGCCTCAACCGCTCAACGTGGTGCCCGACAAAACAACCACAGTTGAAGGCACCCTCAGCCCCAATCAAACCGTCACCTACCTCATTCCTGCCCAACAATGGCAACTCTTAAGCACCTCCCTCACCGGCACAAGCGTCTTGGTGAGCGCACTTAACCCAGGAGGGCAACCGATGAATCAGCCTGTGAAGCCGGTGGAACGCTGGGAAGCCTTGCTTTTCTCGGCTGGAGACTATTACCTTCAGCTCAACCCTGTCCCAGGCAGTGAACCCAAACCGTACAAGCTAGACATTAATTTAACCGGCTATTTTCCCAGAAAATTATGTCAACAGCCTGACGCTGAGGGTGTTCAGAGTTGGTATCCAGTTTTTATTGAATACAGCCCCGAAACACTGCAACGGGTGCAATCTGATTTCTGCCGGGATACCTTTATCACACCCAAAGGATCAGCCGGCAACCCCTCAATTCTGGTTGCTTCTTTTGGGGATCAAGCCAAAGCTCAAGCGTTTGCCGACTTGATGAAGCGCGAAGTTGGCAGTGGAACCGTTGGGGAACCGGCAGCCGGTAGTCCGAAAAGTTCTTGTAGCGATCCCGATCCCGGTAGCAGTCAGACTTGGTATCCAGTTTTAGTGGAATATACCAAGGAGCATTACATTCAAATTCTGTCCTACTGTCCCAATGCCTCTGTGGCACAGAAATCCCCTGGCGAAGGAGCGTATATTGAGGTTGCTGCATTTCGGGATAAATCAAAGGCAGCCGAGATGGCCGGTTTCATCACCAGAGAAGTTGCCAGCGCTGAAGTTGGGGCTGCTTCCACCCGTCCAGTTCCTAAGCCCGCCGGGGTGAAGTAAGCTGTCTTCAATCGCGCTTGCCGGCTGTCTGGTTGAAAAAAGGTTAAACTTGTCCGGGTACTTGACGAAATGGATGCAGTCTTAAACGTCAGAGTGCCGAGCCGGCAGTACATCTTTTATTTGATGCAGAATTCGTTTAATCACTCATTATTTAATCCCGGTTTTTTTCTGAAGTTTTAATTCCTGCTTGAACTATAGTAAAAAGCAATCAATCGGAAGTGGTAAGAATGTGTGGAAATTGACCCATTGACTCACAGACTGTCAAAAAATCAGAAATATATTTTTTGGTGGCTGCTTAAGGTTAAATTGATGAAAGTTAGAGTGCATCAGCTGGATGTGGTTTCGTCGTGATTCAAAGGTAAGGGCGATGAGTGATAGTATGGCATTTCTGGCAGGGACAGCCTTCGCTGGGATTGCGGCTTTGCTCTTGCTGAAAGGAGGAGGAACGCCAGCCCAAATTTACCCAGTCAATTCTCTTCCGCCGCCGCCCCCTGCCGTGTCTTCGAGCAATACGCCTCTACCGCCGCCACCGCTGTTGCCGGCACCGACAAGCTCCAATACGGAACAGCAGCGCTACGACATGGAACGGCTGAAGGCTCAGATAGATCAGCAAAAGACTGACATCGAACAGCTCAAAGCTCAAATCCAGAATCAGCAAATGCTGATCCAAACGCTATCGGCGCAGGCAAAAGTCAATGCCTTGAGTTCCCAAAATTACCAAACTCAGGGGATGGTTTCCACTCAGCAGCCGGCAAATCCCATGCTTTCTGGCATCCTTTGGGCGTTAGGTGGCGCAATCGTGACGGTGATGGGTGGCATTGTGCTAGCAGCGACGTTAACGTTGCTCTCACAACAGCAGCGTTCTTCTCGTACCGTGCAACTAATTCACCCCGTTCATGATCGAGCGACTTACTTGCCGCCTAAGCGACGCAAGCGAGCTGAACCTACTGAATATTACGAAGAATAATTGTAGAGTCGGTTTTCTAGGAGTCTGTTTTATCCAATTTTCCAGCATTGTTTAACCAATGCGCCGCAGCAAACTTTTGATTTTAGATCGCTCGTGCTGGCTGAGTCAGTTTATGTTGCTCATCCTCATATAACGTAATAGCCGTTACCGTTTCCTTTGCTACATATCTGCGATTCAGCCGGAGAGTTTTTGGCGAATATTCGCAGCCGGCTTATCGGGAAATGGTATAAGCCGGTGTAGAGATTTTATTATTTTTATCGATAACCTTAAAGATTTGACTTAAACCTGTTCTAGGGGATGCCATCTTAACCAATTTTTTATAAACTGGGAAACTATAGCCCAGAGCAACAGCGATAGAATATCTTTAGGGTTGCAAGAAAAATGGCAACACATTCATTTGGGCAGAAATTTTAAAAACTAAAGACCAAATAATAAATGCCCACTTTTATCAAAGACAGCAAATTTTAGAAATTATTTTTTTCACGATCTGAAATAGATGAAAGATTCTCAAGATCAACCTTCTTTCAAACTTCCAAACCAAGATTTAAATTTAGAGTTGTCTGAGTCAGAAGAAGTGTGCCGGTTAAAAGCAGAATTACAGCGATACCGAACCCTAAGCGAAAATCTTCCTGTCGGGTACTTTACCCTAAGCTCAGAAGGAATTATTCTGACGGTTAATTCGTTTGCGGCAACTCATTTAGGCTACGGTGTGGAGGAACTAACGGAACAATCGATTTTTAATCTTACTCATCCTGAAGATCGAGAGCAACTGCAAGCAAACTTAAAAGCTATCTTTGAAAATCCTATAGAAAGTTGCGATTTGGAAGGGCGTCAAATCTCCAAAGACGGCAACATCTTGTGGATGAGAACAATTGCCCATGCGCTGCCAGAAAATGAGCTAATCCTCATCTGCGAAGATGTCACACAGCGCAAGCAAGTAGAAAATGAACTCCGCTCAACCAAATCCGTATTGGAATACGCCGTGGAAGGCATTTCGCGGCTAGACGAGCAAGGACGTTACATTGCTGTTAATAGAGCTTATGCCGGCACTCTTGGTTACACGCCTGAAGAAATGATCGGCAGGGAATGGTATCCGACTGTACATCCTGAAGATCAAGAAAAGATGATGCTTGCCTACCAACAAATGTTGATTGAGGGCAAGGTAAAAGTTGAAGCCAAGGGTGTGCGGAAAGATGGCTCAGTTTTTTACAAACAGTTAGTGATGGTTACTGCTTTTGACAGTCAGAATCAATTCATCGGCCATCACCGCTTCATGAAAGATATTACAGAGCGTAAACAGGCAGAAGCAGCGCTGCAAAAAGCTCACGACGAATTAGAAAGACGGGTTGAGGAGCGCACAGCCGAACTAACACAAGCCAATGCACTTTTAAAAGAAGAAATCGCAGAACGCCGACGGGCCGAAGAGGAACGGCAAAAGCTGGCTTCACTGGTGGAAAACAGCACGGATTTTATTGCGATGTCTTCCCTAGAAGGAAAAATTATTTTCCTTAATGAAGCCGGGCAAAAACTGGTTGGTTTAGACAGTTTAGAAGCAGCGCTTGCTAAACAAATGTCTGACTACTTTTCTGAGGAAGGCTGGGCGCAGTTTTGTGAAGTTACGTTGCCGGCAATCCTGACAACCGGCCATTGGGAAGGAGAGGGCCAACTTCGTCACTTCAAAACCGGCAAACTCATTGATGTGCAGAGAAGTTGTTTTGTCGTCAAGCATCCGCAAACCGGCAAAAGCCTATGTCTAGCAACAGTTCAATGCGACATTACCGAACGCAAACAGGCAGAAATCGCCCTGAGACAACAAACTGAACGAGAGAAACTCCTCGGACTGATTTCCCCGCGCATCCGGCACTCTTTAAACTTAAATGAAATTCTTAATACCACCGTAGGGGAGGTGCGAGAATTTCTGGAGACTGACCGAGTGTTCATCTACCGATTTGAGTCAGACTGGAGTGGGGTCATTGTTGTAGAATCTGTCGGTTCTGGCTGGACGCCGATTTTAGGCACAAAAATCAAAGACTGCTATTTTGCAGAAACTTATGTTGAACCATACCGGAACGGTCGGATTCAAGCAACCGATGATATTTACGCAGCCGGTTTTTCCGAATGCCACATCGATTTACTGGCAAAGCTTCAAGTAAGAGCAACCTTAGTCGTCCCCGTCTTGCAAGGAGATCAGTTGTGGGGACTACTGGTTGTCAATCATTGTTGTGCACCCCGGCAATGGCAGACGCTGGAAATCGATTTGATCAAGCGACTCGCAACCCAGGTGGGGATCGCCATTCAGCAATCAGAACTCTACCAGCAAGTGCAGTTGCTCAACGTTGATTTGGAAAGTCAAGTGCAGGAACGCACCCGCCAACTGCAACAGGCGCTGAATTTTGAATCGATGCTCAAACGAGTCACAGATCATGTCCGCGACAGTCTGGATGAAAGCCAGATTTTACAAACAGCGGTGGAAGATTTAACCGAAGTGCTGGGCATTGACGGCTGCGATACGGCTTTGTATGACCCCACCCTCGCCACAGCGATGATTAGCTATGAGTACACCCCCCGCCTGTCCCCCGCTAAAGGACGCATCATCCGAATGGCGGACTTTCCAGAAGGCTACCGCCAGCTGCTGCAAGGTCAATATTTCCAGTTTTGCGAACTCTCACCCAGCCTCCGCGAACCGCTTTCGATTCTGGCGTGTCCTATTTTCGATAACAAAGTGGTGCTGGGTGATATGTGGTTATTCAAGCAGCAGGATGATGGTTTTAATGAGCTGGAAATTCGGTTGGTGCAGCAAGTAGCAAATCAATGCGCGATAGCGATTCGTCAAGCACGACTTTTCCAAGCTGCTCAAGCACAAGTGGAAGAACTGGAAAAACTCAATCGCCTCAAGGATGACTTTTTAAATACTATTTCTCACGAATTGCGAACGCCGATGTCTAACATAAAAATGGCCATGCAGATGTTGGAAATTTCCATAAATCAGCAAAAAATGCTGGAGGGAGAAACGAGTAAAGCCCAGGCAGCAACTCCCCCTACGTTCCGCTATTTCAAGATATTACAAGATGAATCGGAAAGAGAAATTAGTTTAATTAACGATCTGCTGGATTTGCAGCAACTTGATGCCGGCACTCAGCCTTTGATGCTGACGACGATTCACTTACAAAATTGGATTTCTCATGTCATCGAGCCTTTTGAACAGCGGTTTTGCAAGCAGCAGCAAATCTTGCACGTTGAAATTGCTTCCGATTTGCCTCCCCTTGTTTCCGATATGTCAGCTTTGGGGCGTATCCTGTCAGAACTATTAAATAATGCTTGTAAATACACTCCACCCCAGGGAGAAATTACCGTTACAGCCAGGGTTGAATCAGGAATGCTTCAGTTAGGGGTAAGTAACACCGGCATCGAGATTCCTGCGAGTGAGTTTACCCATATTTTTGATAAATTTTATCGAATTCCTAGTGCTGATCCCTGGAAGCAGGGCGGGACTGGATTGGGATTAGCGCTAGCACATAAACTGGCAGAACATCTAGGGGGTAGACTTTGGGTTGAAAGCGGTAAAGATCGAACTTGTTTTACTCTCGAGTTACCTGTCACTGGAGAAACTTTGTAGAGGCTAGAGGGAAAGTCTATTTTTCTTAATGTTAACAGAGTCATTTAGATTGAGTTAATTTCCAACATTCTTGGGCAATTGCCCAGTCTTCTTACGCCGGCACACTGAAAACACATATTGATGAATCTGCCGTTGCAACATCTTCATCCGGTGGCAACTAGGCGTTTTTTCGATAAATTTTTAAACCCAAAAATCCCAAGTCTTCACAGGCAAATTCCCGCAGATGTGCGTGATGTTCTCCAATGTTGCCGGTGAATATAAGGGCGTCTAATCTACCCAAAGAAACAAGCATTGCAGGTAGATATTTCAGTCGTAGGATGCGTGACTCACGCACCCTACAAACAAGCCGGGTTTGATTCACGCTAAGCTCACCGGCAGAATACTACGCAACCAGTAAAAGCAGTATAAGAGGGAGAGAAACCTCTCCCTCTTTTCTCCTCAATCCTGTTCAGAATTGAAATGCGTAAATCCTCAGATCCCTAGGCTTCGTCTAGCGCTGCGATTCCGGGCAATTCCTTGCCTTCGAGAAGCTCTAAGCTAGCGCCGCCGCCGGTGGAGATATGGCTCATTTGATCAGCCAAACCGGCTTTTTCTACAGCCGCCACAGAGTCGCCGCCACCGATAATGGTGCTCGTGCCTTTCGGGGTGAGTCCCGCCAAAGTCTGGGCGATCGCTTCAGTACCAACCGCAAATTTGTCGAACTCAAACACACCCATTGGGCCATTCCAAATCACCGCTTTGCAATCTGCAAGCGCATCTTGGAACACTTTGACGGAATCCGGGCCAATATCCAAACCCATCCAGCCATCGGGGATGCTTTCAACGCTGACGGTTTGAGCATTTGCATCCTTATCGAATTTATCTGCCACCACGACATCAGTAGGCAAGAGAAACTCAACGCCTCTTTCTTTGGCTTTCGCTTCCAAAGACTTAGCCAGTTCTAGCTTGTCTTCTTCAACGAGAGATTTGCCAACACTCAAGCCACGCGCTTTGTAGAAGGTGAAAACCATGCCGCCGCCAATCAGCAGCTTGTCGCACTTTTCCAGCAAAGTTTCAATGACGCCGATTTTGCTGGAAACCTTGGAACCGCCGATGATCGCAGCTAAGGGACGCTGGGGATTTTCAATGGTCGCTTGCAGGTATTGCAGCTCTTTTTCAATCAGATAGCCGGCAACAGAAGGACTCAGGTAGTGAGTCACCCCCTCTGTGGAAGCGTGGGCGCGGTGGGCTGTGCCAAACGCATCATTGACGTACAAATCGGCATTTGAGGCCAGCTTTTTGGCAAATTCAGGGTCGTTTTTTTCTTCTTCTGGGTAGAAGCGGACGTTTTCCAGCAGCGCCACATCCCCGTTTTGCATTTGAGAAATTGCCTGAGTGACTTCGTCACCAATGCAGTCATTGCATTTGACAACAGATTTGCCCAGCAATTCAGAGAGGCGATTGGCCACCGGCGTTAGGCGCAGCTTGTCATCAACGCCCTTGGGACGACCAAAGTGGGAACAGAGGATCACCTTAGCACCGTTGCCGGCTAAGTATTGGATGGTCGGTAAGGCGGCGCGGATACGGGTATCATCTGTGATGTTGCCGGCGTCATCCAGGGGGACGTTAAAATCGGCCCGCACTAATACACGCTTACCCGCTAAGTCTGACTCCGATAAATTTGCTACAGTTTTCTTGGGCACAGATAAAACCTCCAATTGCGTTACTTTTGTTGAATTTCCATCGCATCCGTGCGAAGATCGATAGCTCACTCTGCTGCCCTGAATCAAGGCCCAAATAACTAGCACGGATGCATCGAAATCTACCGGGTGGTTCGCCGTAAACATTTTATCTGAGAGTGTGTCCTGGAGAGGGGTGTATGTTTAAGACTGTTTTATTTCCCATTGATCAAACCAGAGAGTCCCGCGAAGCGGCTGATACGGTTGTTAATATTGTGAAAACCTACGGCAGTCGCTTGGTGATCGTGTCGGTGCTTGAAGTGCCGGCAGAAGGGGAGGAATCGCCCCCTGCACCGGCAGATCGGATGACATCGCCAGAGACGATTGCGGAACTGCTCAAGACTGCCCAAGCAATGTTTTCTCAGCAAGGCATCGAAGCTCAAACCGTTGAGCGCGAAGGCCGGCCTGCTTTTATGATCTGTGATGTCGCTGATGAAATTGGCGCTGATCTGATTATTATGGGCTGCCGTGGTATTGGTCTGACTGAGGAAGGGGCTGCTGACAGTGTTAGTAACCGAGTGATCAATTTATCTCCCTGCCCGGTGCTGATTGTTCCCTAGTCAATTGTCATTTGTCCTGGGTTTTTGGCAAATGACAGTTCACCCATCGCAGTTGACCAGTGACAAGGGACAGAGGATAAAGGACAAATGAGCAGCAGCATTCAGTGGTATCCCGGTCACATTGCCAAAGCCGAACGGGCACTCAAGGAACAGCTAAAGCGTGTGGATGTGGTACTAGAGGTGCGCGATGCCCGCATCCCTCTGGCAACGCATCATCCCCAGACGGCGCAATGGGTGGGCGCGAAGGGGAGGGTTTTGGTAATCAATCGCCTGGATATGATTACACCGGCAGCGCGGCAACGGTGGGAAGAATGGTTCCGGATGCAGGGTGAGAAGCCTTATTACACGGATGCACAACATGGCAAAGGTGTCAAGGCAATCTCTCAAGCAGCGCAGGATGCCGGTGCACAGATGAATGCAAGAAGACGCGAACGCGGGATGTTACCGCGTCCTGTCCGTGCAGTCGTGATTGGGTTTCCCAATGTGGGTAAATCAGCGCTGATTAACCGGCTGCTAAACCGGCGCGTGGTGGAAAGTGCGGCACGTGCCGGAGTCACACGCCAGCTACGTTGGGTGCGGATTTCTGAGGAAATTGAGTTGCTAGATGCGCCTGGGGTGATCCCCGCCAGAATTGAGGATGACGAAAATGCCTTCAAGTTGGCGATTTGTGACGATATTGGTGAAGCATCTTACGACAATTATTTAGTGGCAGCGAAGCTTGTAGATTTACTCACTTATCTGGAAGCAACGAGTGAGGGGATTGTCTCGTTAAATTTATTGCAGTCGCGTTATGAATTAAACCCGATTTCGACAGAGGGGGACGAGTATCTACAAGCGCTGGCAAAGTTGCGATATAAAGGCGATGTAGAGCGAACGGCGCGTCAGTTACTGACGGATTTTCGCAAAGGGTTGTTAGGACAGATTCCGTTGGAGTTGCCGCCGCAGGTGTAACCCAGAGGGGGAGAGGGGGAGAAAAAACAACGGGTATGGGAAATCTGATGCCGGCAAGAAGCTACGGAATCTCAAACCTTCCCCGATCTAACTTTGGCAATCGAGTAAGAGAATTCTCACAAGTATTTTGCGTTAAAGTTGCTGGAAACTTATCTGCGCTATGCCACCCGAACGCTTTATCTGTAATAGCTTTAAGCTATTTAAACCTCAATTTAAAATCACAAATTTAAGATCGTTGACTGCGGCAAGTCTGAGAAGAGCAAAAGTGCCGGCAATCGGCTCTAAGCTTCAAAAGTAGATTCCATGCAACAGCGTAGCAGCGATAAAATAATGTTCACAAGGGTATATTGGGTGCACGATCCGTAGAGTTGCTGAAAATATAAACTCAGCCGATCCTTTACTAAAGGATTTTCGTCAGCGTTAATATAGTCCCAGGAATTGCCGGCAGAACGCCATAGCCTTGGGGGGTGAGATTCTACCCTTCGATCGTCCCAGGAGTTCTTGCACGCCTTATTCGCCAGCGTTTAATGAGGTTTGGAAGTCATGGCTGAGTTTAAGCTGCGCGTACAAATTGAGGGAAATCTTGAACAAACCATTACGGTGAATCAAGATGAATTTACAATGGGCCGCGCTCCAGAATGCAATTTACATTTACCTTCTAGCGCTATTTCTAGGTGCCACGCTCGCTTTATAAAAGCAGGTGAAGGTGTGTGGAAAATTGAAGATTTAGGGAGCAAAAACGGAACGCGCTTAAACGACAATTTGGTGATAGCTCCCGTCAAGGTTAAACACGGTGATACTGTACAGATCGGCCATGTTTGTCTGACACTACTTTTTAATGAGCCGGTTTTATCTCAACCGGCTGTGACCGCAAGCGTTCCCCCCAAAGTAAGCGTACCAAAAAATCCCATAACACAGGGGATGACTATTTTGCGTAACGTCACAGAGCTGCAACAACAATGGATACAAGTTGATAACCAAGGAGACGACAATACTAACAAAGAAAAAGCAATTGCTCGTTTAAAAGATTTAGTGGATATCGCTAAATGTCTGAATTATGCTGAATCTATAGAAGCAATTTTTTCACAGGTGCAGCGTGTTGTTTTTCGCGAACTTAGCAGTATTGACCGCTTAGCTTTATTGATAGATGTTAGTGGATTGGGAAAACTTGAATTATTAAATGCTGCCACTAGAAATGTTTCTCAACAGCAAAATCTAGCCTCAGATGGAAGTTGGATTAGCCGCAGTATTTGTCAAAGGGTGTTTGCTGATAAAGTTGCCATTCAAACGGCAGACGCCCAGATGGATGAACGGTTTGAGGATGAGTTCAGTATTATTGCTAACGATATTCGTAGCGCAATGGCTGTGCCTTTATGGGATGAAAATAAAGTGGTTGGGGTTCTTTATGCCGACGCTAATCTTTCCTTCAGTCATTGGACGAAGGGAGGAGAAGAAGACCTCAGCTTTTTTTCCACATTAGCCAATCTTGTTGCTTCCAGTGTGCAACGCTGGCTGCTGGCACGCAAATTGCGAAGTGAAGAAAAAATTCGGCACAGATTAGAACGCTATCATTCGCCGGCAGTGGTGCAACAAATGATGGTTGAAGGAGCATTAGAGGTTGGTCGTCTGATGCCGAAAGAGGACGATATTAGCATTCTTTTTGCCGATATTGTTGGCTTTACTGCACTTTCAGAACGGTTAAGTCCTGCACAAATTGCAGAATTGCTCAATGCATTTTTTGAGGAAATGTTGCAAGAAGTTTTTGCCGTTGGTGGAACTCTCGATAAATTTATCGGAGATTGCATTATGGCATTTTTTGGCGCTCCAGAAGTTCAGCCAGATCATGCCGAAAGAGCAGTAACGGCAGCGCAGGGGATGCTGGCTCGGCTGGAACGTTTGAATGCTAATCAAGCATTACGCGAACCTCTACAATTACGAATTGCGATTAACAGTGGCAAAGCGGTTGTTGGAGATGTGGGCAGTTCTCAAAGAGTGGATTATACAGTATTAGGCGCAACGATTAATTTAGCGTCTCGGATGGAAGGCATTTGTCCCCCTGGTGAATGCGTGATCAGTGAAGCAACCTATCAGTTACTGAAAGACCCGCAAGGTTTTAAGGTGATGGAAGAATTTCGGTTTAAGGGAATTGACCGGCCTGTGCAAGTTTACCAAACAAAACGGCATTAATGATGTCTTCTCAAGAGAAGCCGGTTTATAAGCCGGCTCCCCTGCGGATATATCTTGATTCCAGTAATTTCTTATTTAATTGAGTGCCGGTTTTAACTTTTACGATTGGGGAAATTTATGATGAAACTCGCTATCATTGGGTAAACTGATAAGAATCAGACATTTTTTCTAAAAATAGAAACGCACTAAATTTGATAATTTAAAAAAACGTGCGGACTTTATGTTTTTAGTTGGAATCTGGAGTCTGATTCCCAACCATTAACCCAATAAGTTCGGTTGCCTTATCGGTATTTACCGGCTTAGAAAATAAATACCCTTGCCCCAACTCGCACCCCAATTCTCGGAGTTTATCTAGCTGTGCCGGTGTTTCGATGCCTTCTGCAACAATATCCATGCTTCGGCTACGAGCTAGCGTTACAATCGTCTGAACAATTTCTACGCCGCTATTATCAGGCCCGATACGGCTGACAAAAGAGCGATCAATCTTTAAGGTATCAATTGGAAACTCGTGTAAGCGGCTTAAAGAAGAGTAGCCGGTGCCAAAGTCATCAATACACAACTGAACGCCTAGGGTTTTTAGCTGCTTTAACATCCTTTCTTCCCAAGATAGTGTTTCTAAAATGCAACTTTCAGTAATCTCTAGCTTGAGTGAATCTCTGGGAATACCAGTGTCCTGCAAGATTTCCTCGATTCGACTGAGCAAGTTTGGTTGTTTGAGCTGCACGGCTGAAAGATTGACACTAATTGTTAAGGGAAAAATTTGGGGAAACTGTTGCTGCCACAGACTTATTTGGTGACAAGCTTCCTGCAAAACCCACCACCCCAGATCGTTGATTAATCCAGTTTCTTCAGCCACAGGAATAAACTCAGCAGGCGGGTAGGTAACACCGGAAGAGTGATGCCAGCGCACCAAAGCTTCAAAGCCGCTCAATTTCCCCGTAGCAAGGGCAACAATTGGCTGGTAATCAAGGCAAAATTCTTGCAGGACAATTGCCCTTCTCAAGTCATTTTCCATCTGCAATCGTGCCATCGCCACCGTTTGCATGGCTGGATCAAAAACTTCGTAACGCCCTCTGCCTTGAGCTTTAGCATAATACATTGCCAGATCCGCATCCCTGAGGACATCTTCTGGGCGATCATAACCGATTGTGCCCTGGATAATGCCAATGCTGATCTCAGTAAACACTTCATAATTGCTCAAATTGAAGGGCAATCTTAATTGCTTTTGAATGCGTTCAGCAACCTTAATAGCCTCTTCTAAATCTTTAATGTCTTCCAGCAAAATAACAAATTCATCTCCTCCAAAACGTGCAACTGCATCTTTTTGGCGTAAAGAAGTTTGTAGCTGGGCGGCAACACTTTTTAGTAATTCATCGCCAACCAAGTGTCCGAGGCTATCATTAACCACTTTGAAGCGATCCAAGTCAATAAATAGCACCGCATATAAGTAATTTTGATGTGTATGCGCCTTATTGATCGCCTGTTGTAGCCGGTTCATAAACCAAGCTCGGTTAGGCAACTTGGTTAGGGCGTCATGAAAAGCATCATGTCCTAGCTGTTGTTCTCTCTGCAATAACTGAGTTTGAGTTTGTTGAAGCTCATGCAAAGCTTGTGTGAGTTCAGCCGTTTGAGAAGTTACCCGTTCTTCTAATTCAGTCGTAAGCTTCTGCAACGCCGCTTCTGCCTCTTTTCGCGCTTCAATTTCCTGCTTGAGAAGCACATTTTGGTCTTCTAACATCTTCGTCAAATTTCGCAGTCTCAGGTGTAGTTGCACACGGGCAAGGACTTCCTCTTGCTGAAAGGGTTTGGTAATATAATCCACCGCTCCCATCGAGAGTCCTTTAACCTTATCCACCCGCTCAGTTAGCGCTGTCATAAAAATTACAGGGATATCTTTTGTTGCCGGCGATGCTTTTAAGCGGTAGCAGGTTTCAAAACCATCTATCCCCGGCATCATTACATCCAACAATATGATATCTGGCGAAACTTCTTTTAGCTTCTCAAGAGCGCTTTCCCCATCTTTAGCCACAAGAACTTTGAATCCTGACTCTCTTAAAAAGCTGAACAGAACTTTAAGGTTAATAGAGTTATCGTCAACAATCAAAATGGTTAATTCGTTGGAATTGTGCATATTACTCATCCACAGAATAGGTTTTTAATAGCTTGATTATTTCTTTTTCTGCAAAATCTTCAGCTAACTTTAACAACTTATTTGCAAATGGAAGATAGCGACTGTCTATTTTTTTGAGTCGATTGGCTTCCCGTTCAACACCTTCAATGTCACCGATACGAGCGGCATGAAATAGCGCTACAAGTTCTGTATATGGCGGGATCGTTAGCTCATCACTTCCGACATTTGATATATTACTGAACTCTTCCTGCTGTTCCTTAAAAACTTCATCAGGCTGCTCGTAAATCCATTCTATTTGCAAGTAAATTTTTAAGAGTTCTAGCAACTCATCAATTTGGATAGGTTTTGGCAAAAAGTCGTTACAACCGGCTGCTTGACTATTTTGCCGGTCAAAGTTAAACACGCTGGCACTCGATGCGATTAATGTGACATCTTTAAACTCTGGTAACTGTCGCAAGCGTCGCGACAATTCCAATCCATCCATTACTGGCATCACTAAGTCTGTAATAATTAAATCTGGTTTAAAATCAGCAGCTTGATCCAACCCCTCTTGCCCATTACACGCTTCCATAATTTTAAAACCGAGTGGCTCTAGCATATTTCTAAGAACATTTCGATTTTCACGCCGATCATCTACGATCAAGATTTTATAAGATTTTTCTCTAAAGCCAGTTATATTCTTTGAAAGATTCATTAAATCTGAATCAATATCTTGAGATACTACAGGCAAATCCAAGTCGAAATTAAAAATGCTGCCTTCACCAGAAACACTCTCAACTCTTAATTCACCTCCCATCATCTGAACAATTTTATATGAAATGGCTAATCCTAAGCCGGTGCCTTCTGCCTTTTGCTTTCTATCTCCGACTTGCTCAAAGGGTAAAAATATTTTTCCTAACTCCTCTGGTGCCATGCCAACGCCAGTATCTTCAATTTGAAAACGAATTTTTGCAATTGTTGATTTACCAGAGTCTTCTCTCTGACTGATTACCGCTACCTTAAAAGTAACCCCTCCTTTTTCGGTAAATTTTATAGCATTGCCCAAAAGATTAATCAAAACTTGCCGCAGCCTTTTTTCATCAGCATAGACAGCCAGAGGAAGTTGATTTAATGCTTGATAATTAAACGTAATTTTCTTCTCTTCTGCTCGGTTGCGGCAGATTTCCACAACCCCATTTAAAAAGGAATTCAAATGAAAATTTGAATTTAAAATTTCCATTTTTCGCGCTTCTATTTTAGACAAATCTAAAATATCATTAATTAAAGTCAGTAAATGTGTTCCACATTGATAAATAATTTGAACGGCATCTTTTTGTTTTGAAGTGGCGCTTTTATCGCGTTCCATGATTTGAGCATATCCCAAAATCCCGTTAAGGGGGGTGCGAAGTTCGTGGCTCATATTGGCTAAGAATTCGCTTTTAGCTTGGTTGGCACTATCAGCGGCAACTTTTGCTTCCTTTAGCTCGCTTGTCCGTTCTTCTACTCGAATTTCTAATTCTGAGTTAGTCTTTTCGAGTGCGGCAAAGGATTCACGCAACTGCTGCGCCATTTGGTTAAAAGATTCGGCTAAAGATTCTAGTTCATCTATGCTATTCACCTCTACTTTTTGGTCTAGTTGACCACTGGCAATTGCTCGACTTGCCTGACTCAAACGGAAAATAGGATGGGTAATCCAGTGGGAAGCGAGGATTCCTAATAAGGTCGCTAGCACTAAGGCCAAAAGACACAATAAGATAGTGCTACGAGTGCCGGCATTGATTTGCTCCATGAAGTCGGCTTCGGGAACGACGACGACAATCAGCCAATCAAGACCTCGACCATCTTGAAATGGGGAGACTTGCACGAATTCGCGCTGATTATTCAGCATGAAGTCTAATTGCTGGTTGCTGTCAATTTTGTTGAAATCTCCAAAGCGTTCTATTAAATGCTTCGCTGTTCCTTTTATCAAGGGGACACTGCTTTCAATCGCTTTTAATCTCAGTGTTTCCTTGCCATCCTCACTTTTGATAAATGGGATCTCGGAAGTGGAAGAAGCCACTAGCAGCCCCGACCTTTCTATAATAAAGGTTTTTCCCGATTTTCCTATTTTTAAACTTTGTAGGAAGTCACCAATTTCTGACAAAAATAAATCAGTGCTGACGACTCCCCGGAACGTGCCATTCTTGTCGTAAAATGGCTGGCTAGCGGAGATTCCCAGACTGGGTTGTATATAATATTGATAAATTTTATTCCATTGAGATTGGCCGGCAACTTTTGCGGCCTTATACCAAGGTCGAATACGGGGATCGTAGGCTGGGTGTATTTCTTTAAACTGAGTCGGATTGCCCTTCTTATCTGCCTTGATTATTGTATTAATAAAATTCGTAGATTTATCTGTTATTTCAATAACAACTGTGCCATCATCCTTATAACCGGCACCCGCATATTCTTTACGTTCTCCTCCGAAACTAATGTAGTTCACGGTGGAAAATTGCTGTAGTTGCCAGAAAAAGTAACTTCTCATCGGAATCATGTTATTTGGATTCCATAGATCGAAGCGACGAATGGCATCAACACTGATGGCATTAACCAAATGAGGCGTTTCTAAATAAGTGTGAAGTTGCTGCTTGATGCGGCCAAGTACCTCCATTCGTAACTGGCTGGTGACATTGTTGACAGCAGTTGTTCCGTTTCGTAGTGAAAACCATCCAGTCAGGCCCACAGCAGCAAAAATTTGCAAGACGAAGGGAACGACTAAAACGAGGCGGAGGGGGATTTTTCGGGGGCTTTTTGCTGCAATTTGAGGCTCGGTTGTAATTCGCGTCATGGGGGAGTCGTTTGAGTGTTGGAATGGTTTCGATAACAACTGTGGCGAACTCTTGGCCATGCAAAGCCGGCTCTATCGTAGTGGTCTATGCCCTATATTTTGAGCGTCAATTTTGCTTAATATAATATCTTACTTAAGGAAGCGCTCGAAGGGACTGAGAAATGTCCAAATTAAAATCAATAGATGTGGTTTATTGACAATATTTTGGGAGTGAGCCATGTTGGGAAAATCGGCGCAACATCAAACAGGTGATGCCGGCATCAAAAAGCGATTCACTGACTAGGGGCAAAACCTCGCAATCTTTACTTACAGAACCTGTGACGCTGCTATTTACGGAAGTCGCTATAAAATAGCAGCTCGTGGGGTATCATTTCTCCCTAATAAATTCAGCGCAGTTGGTAAATTATACTATTAACTATTTTTCCAATGAGTGTTTACTTTTCCAACTGATTCAGCAAGCCCTAACTAAACCGTATTGAATTATAATACTCTCTCAACAGCGACTCATCCCGAAACTCAGAAACCATGTCTAACCAAGCGTCTGACCGTCTTAAACAAAATGCTGAAAAAATTATGCGGATGTGGGAGAAGCGGGCGCGTGATGAAGTGAGCGCATCAACGCATCAAAATTCTCTTGTCTTGCAAAATTCCCTACCTCTGTACTTAAACCAACTGGTAGATGAACTCTCAAACAGAATTGTCAGGACACCTGCCCGAATCACAGCCGATGAGCTAGAAAGTACGCGGATTGGCAAGCTGCATGGGCGTGAACGGGCGGGATATGCTGACTACTCTATGAGTGAACTCATTTTCGAGTATCAGCTCCTCCGTCAAGTAATCTTTCAAGTTTTAGAAGAAGAAGCACCTTTAGAAGTGCAGGATAGAGACATTATTATCGGCTCTATTGAGCAAGCCGTTAATGACGCTGCCACTCAATTCTCCGAAACGCTGCGAGATATTCAAGAACTATTTATGGTGACGCTAACTCACGATCTCAGAGGGCCTCTTAATGTTGTAAAAATGGGAACTCAACTAACTCTGCGGCGGCTTGAACGAGGAGACAGCCATGTGGATGTCGCCACGAAGATGATCAGTGCGGTCAATCGACTAGATTCGATGATTCAAAATCTGCTGGATGCGAGTCGGTTGCGGGCAGGACAGAGCTTAAAGATGGAATTTGAAGAATGCGATTTTGAAGGGCTTGTTCAGGATGTAGTGGAGGATTTGAGCTTCGCTTATGGAGAGCGGTTCGTTATCGTCTGTGATGCTAAGATCAGGACTTATTGCAGCCGTAAAGAACTACGGCGGGTGATTGAAAATTTAGCAATTAACGCAGTGAAATATGGTAGTGCTAATACGCCAATTACACTTACGCTTCAGCAAACTGAAACGCAGATCAGCCTCACTATCCATAATGAAGGCAATCCGATCGCCCTAGACGCTCAATCCATCCTATTTCAACAATTTCGTCGAACCACCTCTGCTGAAGAGCAAACCGGCTGGGGATTAGGATTATTTTTAGCAAAGAGTATTACTGAAGCACATCAAGGGACACTGGAAGTTGAAAGTGGAGAGGGCAAGGGGACAAGCTTTATTATCAAGTTACCAAAAGTTCTTCCTTAGTTTGAGACATTAAGACTAAGAAGAGAAATAGGGGATAAAGTAATGAATCCACTGTACCTCACCTGTGTTGGAACCGCTATATCTCCATGCGACGAAATAAAATTAGCTGTATTTAATAACAATTAGGGTGGGCAATTCCCACCCCAGCACCTTAACCAAAAATCCCACCAAAAAACTCAATCGCTTCTTTTAAAGAACCGACGAAAATATCAATTTCCTCACGAGTATTGTAGAAATACAAACTTGCCCGTGCGGTCGATTGAGCCTTTAAATAGCGGTGTAAAGGTTGCGTGCAATGATGGCCGGCACGAATCGCAACCCCAGCCTGATCTAAAATTGTAGAGAGATCGTGGGGGTGAACATCACCGGCAGTAAACGCAGCCAGTGCCGCCCTGCCACTGCCATCTGCTTTCGGCTTGGGGCCATAAAGGGTGAGTTCAGGAATTTGTCGCAATTGCTCAAACAAATAACCTGTCAATTCATGCTCATAAGCTTCAATATTGTGCATTCCTACACTTGTGAGGTAATCTACTGCCGCACCTAATGCAATCGCCTCGGCAATTGCCGGCGTTCCCGCTTCAAATTTTGCCGGCACATCTGCATAAGTCGAGTGATCTAGAAACACATCTGCAATCATTTCACCGCCGCCCAAAAACGGTGGCATCGAGCGCAAAACATCTAATTTCCCATACAGAAAACCAATGCCGGTGGGAGCGCACATTTTATGTCCAGAAGCCACTAACCAATCACAGTCAAGCACCTGAACATCAATCCCCATGTGAGGTGCACTCTGGCAAGCGTCAATTAACACTTTCGCGCCGTATTTGTGGGCAATCTCGGCAATTTCGCGCACCGGATTGATGCAGCCTAAAGTATTAGAAACATGAACCACAGACACTAATTTCGTTTTATCTGAAATCAGCTTTTTAAACTGTTCCATGTCAAACTCTTGGGTTTCAGTTAGCTCAACAAACTTCAGCACCGCGCCGGTTTTTTGAGCAACAATTTGCCAGGGAACTAAATTGCTGTGGTGTTCCATTACCGAGAGAATAATTTCATCTCCTCGCTGCAATGTACTCAAACCCCAAGCGTATGCAACCAAATTAATTGCCTCGCTGGCATTGCGAGTGTAAATAATTTCTTGATGTGATGCCGCATTCACAAACTTAGCGACTTTTTCCCGCGCCGCTTCATAGGCTTCTGTTGCCCTAGCGCTGAGGGTGTGAACGCCTCTATGAACATTAGAATTGTACTGATCGTAGTACATTTTTAAGGTTTCAATCACCTGCAAAGGCTTTTGAGAGGTTGCGGCATTATCCAGATAAACTAAACGATGTCCGTTGACTTCTTGCAGCAAAATAGTGAAGTCTGGGCGAACCCGATTAGCCAGCGTTTTTTCTTGAATGAGTGTCATAGGATTGAAGGGTAAAGAATGAAGTTTGAGATCGTATCTTGTCTGTAATCCAATACTTCTGAGGTTTAAATTTAACCTTAGAAAGGCTAGAAGATTAAAGTGAGAAGGATTGGTATTTAACCCACTCACCCGCCAGAAATTTAAATTCCTGGCTAATACTCAACTCAGATAAATTTAGCTCTGGAAGGGTGAGTGAAGCAGTATTGAATATGAATCTATAAGCTTGTTTTTAACAGTCCATTTTAACGGACTTTTGCGATGAGCCGAGGATTTAAATCCTCGGCTTGAGTGTAGTTAGGATCTACAAGCCACACACTGAGAAAGCATTTTTCGCAAAGAAACTACCGGCAGTTGCTGAATAATTTCGCCGGCAAACGCATCCATCAGCAAATTGCAACTGGCTTCTCTATCCAAGCCGCGACTTTGCAGATAAAACACTTCATCAGCCTCTAACTGGCTAACTGTCGCGCCGTGAGAACACTTGACATTATCAGCCGTAATTTCTAGCTGCGGCTTTGTATCCACACGCGCTTTCGGAGATAGCAGCAAATTACGATTCAACTGCGCTGCATTTGTCAACTGCGCCGGCTTGGGAACAAACACTTTCCCGTTAAACACTGCATGAGCGCGATCATCGACAATACATTTATGCAGTTGATTCGTCGTGCCGTGCGGGTGGTTGAGTGCGATTGTACTGTGAGTGTCGCCCAACTGCTCACCGGCAAGCATGGTTAAACCATAGAGTGAGGTATCCGTCGCCTCGCCGGTTTGGAAAACCTCTAGATTGTGCCGTGATAGCTTGCCACCCAAACTCACCGCATGACAGGCATAGCGACTATTTCGGGCTTGTGAAACCGCTGTTTTGCCAATGTGAAACGCATCAGCCCCATCTCGCTGAATGCGAAGATGGACAACCGAGGCATTTTCCTGTGCCCAAATTTCCGTTACCGCATTCGTAAAATAAGGGTGAGCCGTTGAGACATCGGGACATCCCTGCGCCGCAGTTGCGTAATGCTCAACCAGCGTCAGCGCACTTCCCGCCTCAGCCACCACCAGACAGCGCGGCTGCACAAACACCGGCACCTCACCCGTAACCGTGATAAACAGCAGGTGAACCAGCGTTTCAACGGCTTGATTTTTCGCCACCCACACCACTGCCGCATCTGTCAAACCGGCAGTATTCAGCGCAGTAAACACCTCCTGTGCACCCGGTTGCTTTGCCAGATACTCACCGATGCGTTGGCGCTCATTTGCGGGCAATTGGCCCAAATTTCCCACAAACACGCCTTCTGGCAAGCCAGTAAGGGAAGACAGGTTAGGGGCAAAAACGCCGTTGACAAAAATCAGCCGGCTATCAGAGGCTTCCGGCAACATCAGCAACTCAACGGCGGCATCTGCCGGTTCCGGGGGTTCAGGCAACGCGCCGGCAAAATTCACTTCTAACAGTTTGGAAAGATCCGTAAACCGCCATTCCTCATCCCGTTTTGTGGGAATTGCCAACTCACGCACCCAAGTCGCCGCATTATCCCGAACTTGCTGTAACCAAGCAGCCGTTTGAGCGTCTAGTGCGAACTCCGGAGGAACGATTCGCGAAGCGCTCCCACGCGCCTCATGCAACAACTGATCTAAATAAGTCACTTCTGGCTTAACCGCAACTTGATTGCTCATCGCGCCCCCACCTCAGCTTCCTCGTCTTCTGTCACCCAGTCATAACCGCGACTTTCTAATTCCAAAGCCAATTCTTTGGTGCCGGTGGTGACAATTTTTCCAGCTTCCATGACGTGAACAAAATCGGGCACAATGTAAGTCAGCAACCGCTGATAGTGCGTAATCACCAGCATGGTATTTTGAGCGTTGGCAATTGTATTTACGCCATTAGATACGATCTTCAGCGCATCAATATCTAGCCCTGAATCTGTCTCATCTAAAATGGCTAATTTCGGTTCTAGCAATGCCATTTGCAAAATTTCATTCCGCTTCTTTTCGCCGCCAGAAAAACCTTCATTGACGCTGCGGCTTAAGAAAGCTGGATTCATTTTGACAACTTCCAGTTTTTCTTGGATTAAGTCATCAAAATCAAATACGTCTAATTCTTCTAAACCCTTCTGTTTTTGGTGAGAGTTATAAGCGACGCGCAAAAAGTCAAGATTGCTGACACCAGGAATTTCCAGAGGGTATTGAAACGCTAAGAAAACACCGGCTCTTGCCCGATCTTCGGGTTCTAATTCTAGCAAGTTTTGTCCTAGAAAGATGACTTCGCCGCCTGTTACGGTGTAGTCAGGATGGCCGGCTAATACTTTAGAAAAGGTACTTTTTCCTGAGCCGTTTGGCCCCATGATGGCATGGATTTCTCCTGCCTTCATTTCTAAGTTCAAACCTTTTAAGATTTCGATGCCATCAACTTCAGCTTTTAAATCCCGAACTGATAGCAAAACTTCACTGTTGTCGATAATCATCTGTCTGTTTTTTTGCGTCCTCTACGCCGGCAATCTGATAATTTCTCTAACCGCAGATTCTACAGGTGAAACTTGAATGTGCTGCACTCGTCATTCAAGTTCCACCTGCGTCCACAGATAAACACAGATTTTTTCTACGTTTGTCTGTGGTTATCTGTGGTTTTTAACCAACGGTTCCTTCTAGTTTCAAGCTCAACAGTCTATCCGCTTCGACTGCAAATTCCATTGGCAGTTCATTAAACACTTGTTTGCAGAAACCGCTGATCATCATGGAAATGGCATCTTCAGAGGAAATGCCTCGTTGTGCAAAGAAGAACAGCTGATCTTCTCCAATTTTGGAGGTAGATGCTTCGTGCTCTACTTTGGCGGTGTTGTTTTGGACTTGGATATAGGGGAATGTATTGGCTTGGGCATTGTCGCCAATCAGCATGGAATCGCACTGGGAATAATTCCGTGCGCCGGTTGCTTTAGGCCCCATTTTCACTAAGCCACGATAGCTATTTTTGGAATTGCCGGCAGAAATTCCTTTGGAAATAATCGTGCTGCGGGTGTTTTTGCCGATATGCACCATTTTGGTGCCGGTGTCGGCTTGCTGTTTGTGATTTGTCAGGGCAACTGAGTAAAATTCACCAACAGAATTATCACCAACTAATACACAACTGGGATATTTCCAAGTAATTGCTGAGCCGGTTTCCACTTGTGTCCAAGAAATCTTAGAATTCACCCCTTGGCACAAACCCCGTTTGGTGACAAAGTTGTAAATTCCACCTTTGCCGTTTTCATCGCCGGCATACCAGTTTTGCACCGTGGAATATTTAATTTCTGCGTTATCCATTGTCACCAATTCCACGACGGCAGCGTGTAACTGGTTGGTGTCAAACATGGGGGCGGTGCAGCCTTCCAAATAGGTGACAGAACTGCCTTCTTCCGCAACAATTAAGGTGCGTTCAAACTGACCCGAATCACCGTTGTTAATCCGGAAGTAGGTAGACAGATCCATCGGGCATTTGACGCCTTTGGGTATATACACAAAGGAGCCATCGCTAAACACGGCTGAGTTAAGGGCGGCGAAGAAATTATCGCCCACCGGCACGACGCTGCCTAGGTATTTCTTGATCAATTCCGGATAGTCTTTAACAGCCTCAGAAATTGAGCAGAAAATCACGCCTTCTTTGGCAAGTTTTTCTCTAAATGTTGTGGCGATAGAAACACTGTCAAACACCGCATCGACGGCAACATTAGAAAGTCGCTTTTGTTCAGAAAGCGGAATTCCTAACTTTTCAAATGTTTCTAGCAAAGTCGGATCAACTTCTTCCAAACTATTAAGCTTCTTGGGCTGTTGTTTGGGCGCAGAGTAATAAATAATGTCTTGATAATTAATCTGCGGATAAGTCACATGAGGCCAGGTTGGCTCAGTCATTTTGAGCCACTGCCGGTAAGCTTTTAGGCGGAATTCCAGCATGAATTCCGGCTCGTTTTTCTTGGCCGAAATGAGGCGGACGACATCTTCACTCAACCCACGAGGGATAGTGTCGGATTCAATGTCGGTGACAAACCCGTATTTGTAGGGTTGGTTAACTAAGGTTTTGACTGTAGCACTCATCGTCAGTGTGTTCTCTCTAATCTCTCAGAATCGGAAGTTCGTTCGTCTGCAGGTGAGCGTTGCCCACCTATTCTCTCTCTCTTAGTGGGCGCTGCCCACCCCACTGTGCTGCAATTTTTTAGTATTGATTTGTTGTCGTGCGAATTTCTTCAAATGTTATTTCTTGTTTATCGCCGGCAAAATCATTGTCGGGCGTCAAGAAAAGCATACAGTGGCATTCTTTGCGTTCCCGCATCGGCACGCAGGGGCAGTTCCAGAAAGCTGCAGCGACTTCGGCTTGTTTGTCGTCGTAGTGCCGGCATGGACACAAAGGTGAACCGAGTTCTTCTTTATGCTTGGCTAGTCCTTCGATGACAACCGCTGTTATGCTCAGATCCGAGCAGAAGTAGGTGTCGGTGCGCTTCGCGTAGGTTTCCGAGAAGTGCCGCATAGCTTCGAGGTTTTTATCCGTTGCCTGGTTGGGGTTGTTTGCTGGATTCATTGCGTACCGATATATAGGAGCGAATTAAATTGCGTCTATAATGAATTAAACAACGGAGTTGTTGCTTAATTCTATTTTAGGGTACTTTAGCAACACTCATGTTGTCAAAGTCCACAAAGACTTTTTTCAGTGCGGTTTTAGGCGTAGAGTTCTCGGAAGACGATGGCCACCACTCACGAAACCACCACTAAACAAGACATCCTGCAATATTTACTCAAGCAAGGTCAAGCAACCGCTCATGAATTAGCAGAATCATTAGATATCAGTCCCCAAGCAATTCGCCGCCATCTCAAGGATTTAGAGGCGGAAGGGTTAATTCAATACCAGTCAGTTCACGCAGGAATGGGCCGGCCACAGCATTTATATGAGCTTACCCGTGAGGGGCGACATCGCTTTCCAGATCAATACGATAAATTTGCCATTTCGCTGCTGGATACACTGACGGAAACAGTTGGCCAAGAGCAAGTTAGTTCGATTTTACGCAAACAGTGGCAGCGCAAGGCAATTGTATACCGAAACAGTCTGGGCAAGGGTTCTCTGCAAGAACGGGTTGCTAAATTGGTGGAACTGCGCCGTGCTGAGGGTTACATGGCGGAGTGGCATTCTGTCGAGCCGGCACAGGGAACAGCCCAAACCGAGGGCGGGTTTATGATCAGTGAACATCACTGTGCGATTTCCCACATTGCGGAGTCTTTTCCCAATGTGTGCGATCACGAGTTAGAAATGTTTGCAACGGCGCTGGAAGATTGCACGGTGGAACGGACACACTGGATTATTGATGGTCAGCATCAATGCGGTTATTTAATTAAAAGCCGGTGATCGGGGACAAGGCAGGGGTAAGCCGGCACTCCACTTAATTTTTCTGCCTCTATGGCGAGAAAGAGGAAGGGGAAATTTAGCAGTCTGTCATACAATAACGAATTAAATGCGCTTTAGCTGAACAAGTAACGGATAATAATCAGCTAAGGGTAATTTTTAATTAAATACTATGTTTCCCAGTACATCGATTAGCCTGAAGGTGAGAGTTTGACATGGCTGAACAACAGCAATCTGATCTGCAATTTTTAACCTTAGAAGAGTGCGCTGAGGTAGACACGGCGCTGCTGTCTACGCGGGAGAAATTTTCGGCGCGGTTGGCAATTTATGCGCTGAGAGTGCTTAAGCAAATCGCTGGAGAGACAGCTTTAAAGGTTGAAGAAGTGACGCCTCAACAGGTGAAAAATTGGATAGAACAAGATGAGACAATTCGGCAACAAATTGAAATTGACACCGGCTTTGCCAGCTTCTTTACAAATTTAGTGATTTCTTCTTTGAAGCCATTAAAGCAAATTTATTTGGAAACTGGGGTGCCGGTTGAAGATTTAACCGTTCGCCAAGTGGTTGCTTGGTTTGAAAAGCAAGCAAAGATGCGGCTAGCCACACCTGAGTCCTGAGTTCTGAGGTGCTTATAAAATAAAGACGTTGCGGAAGATTTCTCTTCATGCAACGTCTTTATTAATTGTTTATTTGATGTAGTCAGCCTTCAAGTTTTGACCGCTTCGCCGGCTGCTTCTGTTGCCTAATTGGCTCATTGAGCCTTACATTTGCGATACCCCCAGGGGAATTCGAATCCCCGTCGCCTCCGTGAAAGGGAGGTGTCCTAGGCCTCTAGACGATGGGGGCGTGTTGTTTGCGCCTTTATCGTTCGCACCTTTATTACGATAACCAATCTGCCCCGATCTGTCAACACCTTTTTCAAAAAATTTTTTTCACTCATTTCCGGCCTGTTGGCAGTAGGCTTGCAGGATGCGAATGCAGTTGGCAATTGCCCCCAAATGGGCGATTTCAAAGCCGTGTGTGTTTTGGGTGGGGAATCCCAAACAAGCCGCGCGGGCCACATGGCCAAACTTCATGGCAATGGAGGCGTCGCTGCCAAACCCACTAATCGCGGCCCACTGCACCGGCACGCCGGCAACCTCAGCAGCCTTTCTTATTTCGGTGTTTAAAGCTTCATCGTAGATGCCATAGCCGTCTTGAGAGAGCAAAACCGGCACTTCACCCTCTTCTATCGGATATTCCGGCGCTAAGGGGCAAATTTCCAGGGCTATCAACGCCTCCAATTTCTGGCGCTGGCTGAAGTAAAGCGCCCCAATTGCCCCGACTTCTTCCTTTGCCGAAGCCACCAGGTAGATATCGACTGCCGGCTGCTTCACCATCTCTGCCAGCGCCAGTAAAATCGCCACGGACGCCTTATTATCGAGGGTGTAGCTGCCGATATAATCTTTAAGTCTAATTGGCTTCTTGCGATGCTTGCCCACGACGACTCGCGTTCCCGGACGAATGCCGGCAGCCTCTAGCTCATCCGCTGTGCATTTCGTTTCTACCCAAGCATTTTCCCAGGTTAAAGACTCTTTGTCCTGCTGGGCTTTTTGGGGCGATTCGTGGGAAACGTGGCGCGAACCAAAACTGAGAATGCCGGCAATTGTTTCCCGATCGCCCAACAAATCGACAACGCCTTCGCCATAAACCCAAGGAAAGGAACCCCCTAAGCGCCGGATCTCCACGCGTCCGTGAGATTTGACTGTTTTAACAATCGCACCAATTTCATCTTTATGGCCGGTGATGGCAATGGCGCGGTTAGGATCGCTGCCGGCAATTTTAGCGATCACATTGCCGGCGGCATCTTGCCAAACTTCCACTCCCGCTTCTGCAAATCGAGTTAGCAAAAGCCGGTCAATTTCTCCCTCAACACCACTGGGAGAATGATGCAGTACGAATTCTTCAATTGTTTCAAACAGCCGATCATAATCTAGCAAATCCATAAAATCACTCAATCAACTACTGATAATTCTCCCAGATTTTATGAGTGGAGGTTGGGATGTAAACTCGCGCCGGTGCGGCCAGTCACCAGCCAAAGTAAACAGCGAAAGCAGTCCCGTAAAATTCGCCAGATTGATTCCGGGTGTATATCCGTTGAAGGCACAGAAATGGGTGTCACAACAATCCCACGGCTTCCCAAAACTAGGGTAGCAATGGCACGCGACCGCGTCATGTGATAATCTGAGGTAACTAAATATAAATGCCAGATTTTCCGATCCACAAAATCTTGAACGCTGCCGGTGAAGTTTGTCACCGTATCCGTTGCCGAAGCATAATGAAATTGGTTTTCAGGAACGCCAACTTTTTGAAATATTTTTTTAAAAGGCTCATAATTAGGTCGCACATCAGAAATCCAAATATCTAAATTTGGTTGTGATTTCCAAAGTCGAGCTGAAACCTGTATCCGCTCAAAGGCACCTCCCAAGGCTAAAATAGCTTGAGGCTCTGGAACTTGATTGAGAGTAATCGCCAATCGAACGGGAATAAAACTAATGAGTGCGATCAAAAAACCTATTATTAAAAAGACTATAATCTTCTTAAACCTATTTTCCAAATAAGTTTTAGGCTTTTTTTTGTAACGACTCATTGGCTTCTTTGCTGTGATAAACCATAGATTGCCGGCATCTTACGCGCTGGAACGATGGTAACCAATTTAGACTAGCTAGCGTAAGTCAAGCATTCGTTAATATTTGTAGCACAGTAGGGATTGATCATCGGCACTCACGCTCAGAAATTGCCCATCACTCGTAAAAGAAGTAAGGGTTAATATTTGTTTAGGAGTTCTTGGGATTAAACTCTCAGCCTATCATGAGATTCCCACTGACCTGTATAGCCAGCCGATGCGAGTCGAGAGTAAAACGAACTGCCAAATTGGTACAGGAGCCGGCGCAGTCCTGTTGTTACGAGACTGATTGGCAAGTAGTCATTCCATTGCTGTCCAATTTCAGGAGTTGTCAAGGGAAGTTTAGGCATTGCCATAAATAGTAGTGCCAACGCCGGCTCGTTTCCCTCTAAACGGTGGAACATAAAGCAATCCTCATTCCGGCTAAAAAATAATTTCCCTTTGCCAGAGTCGAGATAAAAGGAACCATCCACAGCCATCCTGACTGTGGCAACAATCTGGCCGATCACTCGATTCTTTTCCATCATCGTAAAATGCAGTTGGGTTTCAAGGGGAAATGTGAACACCTGCACCAAGGAAGCAGCAGAAGCAACAGGTTCAAGTGCGTTTCCTTCCACCGGCACACTTTCAGCCTGAAATTCCCCATCCACATTGAGATTAGCAAAACTGAACGGAACCGTTGCTGCACCCAATTCAGGCGTGAGTTGTACCTGAACGTGAATGTGCGGTTGAGGAGAATAGCTAGAATTACCGCAACGTCCGAGTAAAGCACCGCGCTCGATGCGATCACCCAAATTCACTACAATGCTATTTTGAGCGAAATGGGAAATTTCGACATAAAAACCGCGCTCGTCGTAAAGCACAACGCAGTTGCCCCAGTTATTATCTTGATCGACGCTGCCGGTTGCACAGTCCGCTAAATCTTTCACCACTCGAACAACCCAGCCCCGAACCGGCGACAGAACCGGCTTTTGAAACGCATAATAATCTTTCAATTCCAAGCCACTGCCGCGATACGTGCAACCGTTCTCATCTTGAATTAAAAAATCAGGCGTTGCTGAAAGTGTAAGGAACTAAGCTGGCAGGGGAACCGTTCGGTACTTTAAGTAATGAAGCAGTAACCGAAGTGAACACTTCAGCATCTCGACAGACTTGGAATAGCACAGGGTCTTGCGGTGCAATCGTGCTAAGTAGTGCTGTAGACGGGTGTTCTCGCTTTCCACGCGGGTCATATAGGTTTTGCTGATCATCTGGTCACCCGCATCGAAGAACATTGGGTAAACCTTCCAGCCATCAGTGACATAGAAGAAACACTGCCAGCACTTGACAATCAACCACAACGACTCGAAGGTTGCCGCACTGCGATCACCGATTACCCATGCCAAAATACCTGCTTGAAAGTGATTGACTGCAGTCCAAATCCAAATCTTGTTGCGCTTGTTGCCCACAAAGGTTTGCAGTTCATCCAAGTCGCTTACTTCTGGGATTTCTTCAGCTTCGGGGGCATCACTGAGTTGGTGTCCTGCCTCTCGAATCCAGTGCATGACAGTGGTGTGATGAATCTCGGTGACTCGTTCGATGCCGCGCAACCCCATGCCATTGAGATACATTTTGATGCACAGTTGCTTGACATCGTCGGAGTAAGCCCACCGACGGTAGGACTCAAGGAATTGACGAGAACACTGCTTGCACTTGTAGCATTGTCTGCCACGACGATGCCCGTTTTTAGCGGTTTGAGTGGAGTGACATTGAGGACATTTCATGACTTTATTGTACTCAACCTAGCATTACTCTTTCAGCAACGCCAAAAATCATAGGCGTAGCGCCACAAACCCTGATGTGTCCATTGCCCGTCAAACCCCTGCCATACAGTCCAGCAGCCGGCAAACGTTCTGCCACTGCCCTGATACCGCAATCTTCGCCGTGAGTTCGGAGTCTAGGGTCATTTCTGGCGAAGACTGGGGAAATCTCGCCAACAAGCGATAGCCGGCCAACCCCAACACGTAAAGCAGCAACAAAGTCACCAAATTGTAAGGCAGCGCGTGCACCGGCAGCGCCACCGCCGCCCAGAATACACTCGCGGCTTCCCCCAAAACAGCCGCCAGCGCAACACCAAGGGCAGCTAATGCGTAACTGCTGGGAGAAGGCAGCAAATAAAATCCACCTAGTGCTAATACCACCAAAATAAAATTTAAGGCAGATGGATCGTAGTAAACATAGGCAAAGGTGCCGGTTAGTGTTGCCCGAATAAAGGTTCCTAACGCATAGCCAGAGACCGCCAGCAAAAACTGAATTCGCGAATTTCGTAACAGTAGCAACGCCACCGCCGTCCCCACCCAGACATTCGGCAAGAAAAAAATCAGCCCGAGTGTCCGCAGAAAGCCTTCAAAAGGCAACGGCAAGCCGACAGAATATGCGTAAGCTGGCACAATTGCCGGTTGTAAGCCGGCATAACGAAACGCCGCTAAATGCACAATCCAACTCACGGCAATAAACGGCAAACTTAACACCGGCAAAAACAAAAATGTATGCAAAATGTGTGACAGCGCCCACGTTAAAATAAACGCCATCACGCCGGCAGCCGCCGCCAGAAACAGGGATGCAACTGCCGGTTGAAATAGGTAACCAACGCTCAACCCTGCTAGAAACGGATTAAATAAAAAGGGTGCGCGGTCGAGATAACTTTGCTTTAGTTGCGCCATCTTTGCAAAGGCAACGGCTGCCAGCACCCCCATCAATCCCATCAGCAGCACACCAGGTTGCAGCAGCATCGCCGCTAGCAGCAGCGCCCCTGTTTGAACACCACGTAGGAAGAGGATTTCGGCAGTCGCAGCGCACACAGCAGCCGACAGGTGCCGGAGAAACTGCTGCCACGGGCGCGGCAATACCTGTAGAGGGGAGGTTCGCTGATTTTGGATTTTGGATTTTGAATTTTGGATTTTGCCGGCCTGAGAATTCGGTTGTTTTTGGGCTGGCAACTTTAGCCGGCCTAGAATGGAGCGAGAATGCAAACCTCCCATATTCTTAATCTCCCTGAGTGCTGCTAAAGGACTGCAAACCTGCATTCGGTGCCAGAAAGGGCGGCAAATATTCCCGGCGTTCCAAGTCGCTGAGGTCTTCCGCAGCACGAATCAGTTCAACGTTGCCGGCTTCTGTTACCAAAACCACATTGGGCCGGTATTCTATGAATTGCAGCCATTGCGTGTTGTTGTACGCGCCTACCGTGGAGATGACGAACCGCGTCCCGCGAGACAGAGGTGGCAAAGAAATCGCTTCATCCACCACATCAATGTTCATGCACATTGGCCCGTAAATCACTGATGGTTCGCAAACACCGGCAACATGGCGATCTAGGGCAATATCAAAGCGATACCAAAAGCTGGTAAAGAGCAAGTTGACGCCGGCATCCACCACATAAGCACGAGTGCCGTCAGGAAGCCGCTTCGTGCCGCAAACCGTCGTGATCAGCGTGCCGGCTTCATCAACCACCGCCCGTCCCGACTCGACAATTAATTTTGGAGTAAGTCCGGGTTTCAAGTTCGCCCACAGCGCATCGCACACCGCCTCTGCATATTCGTCAATGTGCGGCAATAACACCTCTGCTGCGTGGTAACTGCCTTTTAATCGGCTGCGGGAAGGCAAGCCGCCACCAATATCGATGTACTCCATTCGCCAGCCGCAAGCGGCTTCAATTTCGTAGCCAAACTTCACCATTTTCTCCACCTGCCGGCCATAAGCTGCCGGTTCGGTGATAAAGGTGCCGATGTGGCTGTGCAGTCCTCTGACGCGCAATTTGCCGCCATTTTGGATGCGCCGAATCACGTCCATTGCTTGACCCGATTCTAAATTAAAGCCAAAACGCGACCACCGGGGTTGAATTCCCACATCTAAATTGAGTCGAAGTCCAACCGAAATCACTTGTCCGAGGCGAGTAGAAATTGCCTCTAAATCTTCAATTTCATCTAAATGATCAATATTAATGATGACGCTATCTTTAACCGCCGCTTCCAGAGTTTCAAAAGGTTTGTGCGGCCCGTTAAAAATAATTTGATTTCCGGGAATTCCTAGGGCTTTGGCTTTGTCATATTCCATTTTTGACACCAGTTCCGCCATCGCGCCTTCCTGGTGCAAAATCGCGCAAATTGCTTTTAAGTAATTGGTTTTGTAAGACCAACCAAACGTGACATCAGGGTAACGGGTGGCAAACGCATTGCGAATGGTGCGGAACTGTCGGCGCAGGGTTCGTTCTGAATAAACAAACAGCGGTGAACCAAATTGGGTAACCAGATCATCGACAGAGATGCCGGCAACGGCTGTTTTTACACGACGCTGGGGAGGAATTGCGCCGGCAAACTTATTCATCAAGCCGCTGTGCAATTTTTGGATCGCCGGTTTTTGGTATTGAATCTGCATTTTATCCCTCTCCTGTTGTGACTAATGTTTGTAAAGGTGTGGTATCTGTAATGATTTCGTAGGTGTAGCGCATGAATAATTTGCCGGCAGCATAAGTAGGGAGTGCCGGCAGAGGTAAGCCCATCGCTGCACGCACCAAACGTGAGGGCAAATTAATTCCCACGCCCGTTGCAAAGTACGCCCATGCTGGAAAACGGGGGTTAATTTCAATCAGATAAATCGTGCCGTCGCGTGAGGCAATACATTCCAATTCAAACGGCCCTTTCCAGTTGGTATGCTGTAAAAATGCCTCGGCTGCTGCCAATAAATCTGGATGATGGATCGTGATCGCGCTCCAAACTTTTCCGAGTTCGGTCACGCTCATCTTTTTAATCGTCACCATGCCGAGATGCTTGCCTTTCCCATCTCCGACTCCCACCAAATTTAGCTCAATTCCGTTAACAATTTGCTGTAAAAGAATCGGATATCCCCATTCCGATGCTAACTGGTGAAACCGCTGCAATGCCTCGCCATTGGTCGCGACTCGATACGCTTTGTAATACGGGCCTTTAATCATCAACGGAAATCCTAATTCCGCTGTTGCTTCATCTAGTTCACGCGCCGAAGTTACTGAGATTGTTTTGGGAGTGCTGAGACCAAAAGCGCTAGCTGCTTCTACAAGATTTACTTTATTTCGTAAAGCAAATTGCACTTTAGTCGGCAAATAAACGCGAATACCCAACGCTTCTAGTTCTTGGGAATAGCGAATGTAAAGTGGCAACTCCACATCAAAATTGGGAATGATACAATCTAGCCCAATTTGCTCTTTAATCTGCCGCAACCGCTCTAAGAAAATCTCTGGTTCGGTGGAGGGATAGGGCATTATATAGCGGCGATCAAATAGCCAATCCATATAAAGCCCCGGTTCCATCGCATCGTAAGCCAGACCAATAATTTTGATCGATAATTCTTGATCTTCTCGCAAGCTTCTGGCAACGCCAGTACCAGGGCCAGGATTGTCTATCGCATTGATGCCGGTGACGGTAACAGTTAAAGTCTTTTGGATTTTGGAAGCTGCTGAAGTTGGGTACTGTTGGGCATCTGAATCGGATATATTTTCCAAGGATGTTAGGTGTGTCATCACTTCCCTCCTTCCAGTCCAAATAAATTGAGTTGCCCAAAAAAGTCTGCTACATCTCGTTGGGCAGCGCTTTGGGGAATTCCAAATTTTTCTGAGAGAAAATCGGCAACTTGGTTTTGGTTTTCACCGAGCTGCAAACGCTGCAACACTAGCCACTCACAAGGATTCAAGGTGTAACTTTCCCCGGTGCGCGGGTCAAAAGCAAATCCGTCTTCGGTAACATCAAGTAATTGAGTGTGCGTCATTTGCAGTTCCTCTGTAGGTGTCAACTGTTTTAATTCAGTTCGCCAAAAATTACAGATTGCCTTGCTTCTGGATTACACTTTTATAATTTTGCTCAAACTAGGGTGGCAGTAAAATAAAAGCCTATGAATATCCTGTATGTCGAAGACGAAGCGAAAATTGGCAACTTTGTCTGCGCCGGCTTGAAGGAACAAGGTTTTGTTGTGGATTATTGCGACTGCGGCAATGAGGGTTATATGCGCGCAATGGACAACGAATATGATGTGGTGGTACTCGACATTATGTTGCCTGGGAAGGATGGATTGGCTATCCTCAAAAGCCTGCGTCGGGCCGGTCGGAATGTACCAGTGATTTTGCTGACGGCTCGTAACGAACTTGATGACCGGCTCGAAGGTCTTAATCTGGGCGCAGACGACTATTTATCCAAACCGTTTTTTGTCCAAGAACTAATTGCCCGTATTCATGCAGTAGTGCGCCGTGTGTCTGGGGAACGCCAGAATGTGCTGCATGTTGGGACTCTGGCGCTGGATCGCATTAGCCGCGAAGTCACCTGCAATAACCAGTTGGTGGAACTGACTGCCCGCGAGTTTAATTTGCTGGAGTACCTCATGCGTTCGCCGGGACGGGTATTTACCCGCACACAAATTCTTGAACACGTCTGGGGTTACGATTTTGACACCAACACGAATTTGGTGGATGTCTGCATTCAGCGGTTGCGGAAAAAGCTGGAACGCGTAGGCGGGGATGACTGGCTCGAAAGCGTGCGCGGAGTTGGTTATCGGTTTCGTAAGCCGGAGTCCGGATCATGAAGTTGCATTCTTTTCGCCTGCGAATTGCGCTGCTATCTGCAATGTTGGCCGGCACTGCTTTGGCCGGTTTTGCAGGGGTATCTTTTATGCTGATTTATCAAGCAAAACTGACTCGCCTCGACAGCGACATTAGAAGCCAGTTGCTACAACAAGCTTTGCGCCGGCCTGAACATACCAACTGGTCGTTCTACGAGAAAGAGTTACCCTCTGTGTTGGGCACAGATTCTCAGACGCCCATCGGTGTGCTAGTGGCTGGCCGGCAAGGGGAAACCATCTATCAATCTAGCAACTGGCCGTCTTCTGTGGATCTCGCTACAACTTGGTTGCCCCCGTCTGGGCAATTACCGCCACAACCTAGACCGTTTCCGCAGCAGCCTGGAAACCACCCGCTTCCGCAACCTAGGCAAGAGGCAGCCAGTGGTTTTGGGGAACCGCCGTCACGTTTCCCAGAGGAACTGCCGGCTCAACTGAATGACCAGATGGCAAGACAGATTAAAGTGATGACGAAATCTAGTCACAATGCGGCTTGGCGTGTGGGTGTGCTGATACCACCGCTGCCTCGAATTGGGACTGCAATCAGTTTGGAGGGAATTGACCGAGAAATGAGTGCGATCCGCAACGGCTTTCTAATTTCAGTGCCGGTGGGGCTTGTGGCAGTGGCGTTTGGGGCGTGGGCGCTTTCAGGGACCGCCTTAAAGCCGCTGCGGGAAGTAAGTGCAAAGATCCAGCAGGTGAGTGCAACAGGGCTAGACCGGCGCATTTCAACCGGCACAGCAGATGTGGAGTTTCGCGAACTGCTACAAGTTTTCAACCAAATGATGGAACGTCTCGAACGTAGTTTCAAGCAGGCTTCTCGCTTTAGTGCTGATGCCGCCCACGAACTCAAAACTCCTCTATCAATTTTACAAGGGCAGTTGGAACGGACGCTGCAACAAGCTGAACCCGGTTCGGAATTACAGGAAAACTTGGGTCATTTGCTGGATGAAGTTTCTCACCTCCGAGAAATCGTTCGCAAACTCTTGTTGCTGTCGCTGGCAGATGCCGGTCAAATGCGTTTGCTCTTAGTTGAGGTAAATTTGTCGAAAATCTTGGCTGATTTAACTGAGGATGTGGAAATGCTCGCGCCTGATTTGCAGGTATTCTCAACGGTTGAGCCGGCATTATTGTTAAAGGGTGATCGTGATTTGCTGCTGCAGGTTTTGCACAATTTAACGAACAATGCGATTAAATACAATTTGCCCAAGGGTTGGCTGCGGATTGAGACACAACGCAAAAAAGGTACGATTTCTGTCAAAGTGAGCAATAGTTCACGAGATATTTCTGCGCGTGACCGGCAGCGACTTTTTGAGCGTTTCTATCGGGGAGATCCGAGTCGCACTCACCAAATTGAAGGACTGGGTTTAGGCTTAAGTTTGTCGAGAGAAATTGCTCGCGCTCACGGTGGCGACTTGAAGCTAGACTCCACGCCTGCCGGTCAAACGGCTTTTACTCTGACATTGCCGGCTATTCAATCAATTAAGTTCAAGCCAGAACACGCGTAAAATTAAATACGAAATCAATCATGGAGAATGTTATTGATTTTGATGCAAATTTCTCACTAAAAATTTTGTTTTTAGCAAAGTCAATATCTCCCATTAAATAACAATAGGAGGAGAATGAGTTTGCCCCCTTTCTAAAATTTAAAAGGATTCCAGCGCGATTATTTCATGTCTGCTGATTCGGGGACAAAGAATTCGGTATGACCAGAATATCTCTTAAAAAACTTCTCTGTACCGGCCTTCACAATCGCTCTTTTTGGTCTGAAGTGGAAAGAAATTTTCGCCGGCTAGAGAAGATTTATGGAAATTCTCTGCTAATTCAATAGCCTCCAGTGCTTTTAAAGTTCATATCACCGGCTCATTTAAATCCCTGAGGTCGGTAATCTGCATAGCCTCATAAGGTTGGGCAATTCTCAGGGTTTTTAAACAGTTGCCGATATTGACATCCCATAACTTGATCGTCTCATCAAAGCTGCCACTCACTAAAGTTTTACCGTCTGAACTGAAAGCAATCGAAGACACCACATCCGTATGACCCTGAAACGTGTTCAGGCAGCAATCTGTATTAACGTCCCAAAGCTTAATCGTTCCGTCTCCACTGCCACAGGCGATTTTCTGACTTTGAGGACACAAAGCAACTGAAGCAATCCGCGTGTGACTGTGATCGCGGATAGATTCTGACCCTGAAATAGATTCCAGAACGGTTTCCAGAACAGGTTTCCTTTGCGTTGTTCTGCCCCGTAAAACTGACTGAACGTTATTTTTAGTAACTTTTTCACCTAATGTTTGACTGAGCAATTGCCACAGCTTAGAGCCAGTATCGCGGATGTAATCAGCATCATAATCAGAAGTTTTTGCCATCTGCTGGTAAGTCAGCCCTTTCCAAGCATGGCGTAAAACTATCTCTTGAACCTTATTTAAGCGTTGGGGCCAGAGTACCTGATCTAAAATTGCTAAAGCTTCTTCAACTTTCATGGCAACAGCGTTTCATAGAAGGGATTATCTTTGTTTGACCAACAAACAAGGGTAGTACCTATTTTGCGGCTGTCCCGCTTGGTAATGCCCTATTAGTCCCCAAGTGAAATGCACCCGTTGTAACAAATTTGGCAGTTTTCGCTAGCTTCGGCTTGTTTTATCTGGATACCCAGTGTCATTCATCCCTGTAAGGCCACTGCCTCTGCGCCCTTACTCACGGATTGACCCCTCGACTTGGTCTAACTCGCTCACCCCAGTTTAAACCGTATTTCTACTGTCAGTACATTAGATATAACTCATCATTTCCTTAAAAACCATGATTTTTTATTATTTTTTCCCACAGACAGCCTGAAAAAGCATCAGCTATCTTTGTTTTAGTTTTGAGCTGAACCTCAACGGATCAGTAAAAACAAACATCTAGAGAAAAGCTTCCGTAAGCTCGTAAGTCTCTATGGGGTGCATTAATCTTCAGATTTTATCCGCTCTGCGTTTCAGCAAGTATGCTCTTGGGCTTTGAGGCTTCCCAAAAGAGCAGCGATAGCAGAATAGTAGGCGGCGATCTCCCGTTCTAAATAGAAAGTTACGGCTAGTGATTCAGCATCTAAGTTCTAAAGCCGAGACTCTTCCCCAAAGTAAATAGCCAATGTAACCGGCAATTGAAAATTTCTACGCAACGCGATGCCTAAGGCTATGCCCGTGGGGTATGTACCTTAACGCAGCTACACAAACCCAGTCTGTCGGCGTGGACTTTGATAACACGCGCCAGCGTGTTGAATCTGTGTCAATGCAAATTTTAGTTGCATTTTTTACAAAATTGAACTGCTCCCCATGAGGCGGGCTTCCACCGGCTACGCGATATCGATTTAATACCTAGAAACAATGACAGCAATGAACAGCACAATCAGTCTTATTTTTGTTGGCTCAACTGTTGAAAACTATCAAGATTTTATTCCCGTAACTGAAGCGGGAGCAGAAGTTTTTACCCTCGACCCCACAAAAGATGTAATCGCCCAAATTACAGAAGTTTTAGCAAATCGCACGAATGTTGCTAACCTTCACATTATTTTGGACGACAGTTTAGGCAGTTTACAGCTCGGTAATACCACTTTAGATGCCGGTGCCCTAGAAAGCCCGCAAGTCATGGCTTATTTGCAAAAGTGGGGCGCATCCCTGAGTGCAGATGCAAATATTCTTTTGTCTGGGCGAAATGTAGCAGTCAATGAGCTGGTTGTGCAAAAGCTAAGTTTATTGACAGGTGCTGATGTTGCTGTTTCCCCCGCCATCACAGGTAACGCGACAGATAACAGCATTGGTGGCTTTGATTTAAATAAGCGTTCTGGCTGGTTAGGAGAAGATCTCCTAGCCTCACAGAATGGGGAAACTCACTTGGCAACGTGTAACTGTGCCGGTTGCAGCTTGTTCATTAATAAAGAACGACTCGCACCGGCACCTGTACTTGGGCCAACCGTCCCTCTAGCCTCCCTGCCGTTACTCAGCAGCAATCCCGGTGCCACAGCAAAGATATTTCTTGACTTCGACGGGCACACCACTTCTGGAACAGCATGGAATACCAACTTCAACGGCAATGCGGATATTATCAGCCCTGCCTACAGTATCGATAGCGATCTGAATACTTTTTCGACCACAGAAGTCGCCAATATTGAAGAAATTTGGAAGCGAGTTGCAGAAGACTACGCACCTTTTGATGTAGATGTAACCACTGTTGACCTCGGAAATTTAAACGGGCCAAATAATATCGCGTAGTGATTGGCGGGGCTTGGGATGACTGGTTTGAAGAATCAGGGGTGCCGGCGGTGTTGCCTATCTGACTTCCTGGCGGTGGAACGGGGACACGCCGGTTTTCGTATTTGAGGAAAATTTAGCAAATGGCGTCGCTAAATACACGGCTGAAGCGACTTCTCACGAAGCGGGACACGCCCTCGGTTTGTACCATCAAAGTACCTACAATGCCGTCGGCACCAAAACCGCTGAATACAATCCAGGATCGGGCACCGGCGTAACCGGCTGGGCACCGATTAGGGGTGTCAGCTATAACAAAAATCTTACGAGTTGGCACAACGGACAAAACAGCCAAGGCTCGACCATTTACCAAGATGATATGGCAGTCGTTGCTTCACCCCTTAATGGCTTCGGCTACCGAACCGACGATCACGGAAATACGAATGCCTTCGCTTTGGTTTCAATGTTGGCAGCAGTGGCGTTTATAGTGTCAGTTCCTGGAATCTTGATGATGTCAAAATTGTTAGCGATACCTCGATTCCAAGTTCTGGTGTGAGCATTGATGATGTTTCACTTGTTGGTACAGATGGAGATAACACGCTGATCGGAAGTGATACCTCGATTCCAAGTTCTGGTGTGAGCATTAATGATGTTTCACTTGTCGGTACAGATCGAGATGACACGCTGATCGCAGGTGCCGGCAATGATCACATTGATGGATTAGCCGGCAATGACAACTTGAATGGGGACGCTGGTGATGATACCCTTGACGGCGGTGCGGGCAACGATATACTCACTGGAAGTGCCGGCCAAGATTGGTTTCTCTACAGCACCGGCAGTGCCTTTACTACAGCATCGGTAGGCGTTGATCAAATTGACGATTTTGCCACAGGCGCTGCCGGTGATCGCATCGTTTTAAGCAAGCAAACATTTGCTGCACTCACAAGTGAGGTGGCATCTGGGTTTAGCGTGATCTCTGAGTTTGCCACTGTTACGACAGATGCCGGCGCGGCAACCAGCGAAGGGTTGATTGTTTATAACAGCAGCAATGGCAAATTGTTCTATAACGAGAACGGCAGTGCAGCTAACTTTGGCACAGGTGAGCAATTTGCCACGCTAGCCGGCACTCCTACCTTAGCCCCAGAAGATTTCATGCTAATCGCTTAAGGATAGCGATCAAAATTCATCAATGCTGGACGTGTCCAGCGGCTAATCACAGTGGAGCCATCTTTTTTAGGTTGCTCCACTTTTTTAGTTTAGCTGTTTGTCTCACTTCCTCTGTTGCCATCCCTAATGCTTCTGCGACTTATTTGAGACTCAATTCCATTGCTAATGTCATAGCCTCAGAACTTTCACTTAACTAGGGCAAGCATGAATTTAACACGCCACTAAACCTTGAGAAATAAGGGGAGATGGGGAGATGAAAGAGGAATTAAGAATTTTTACTCCGTTTTTGGCAGTATAGGAATCTTAAAATGAGCTGAAATCAATACATTTGAGTCCTTATGCCTGAACATTCAATCACTGTCACCGTAAAACTATTTGCTGCCTATCAAGAAGCTTATGGAGTGACAGACTTGGTGCTGGACTTTCCCTCTGGCACCCCCGTCAGCGCCCTTCTTGATCGCGTCATCAGCGAGCAGCCACAACTCCAACAGTGGCGCAACATCACCCGCTTTGGCGTTAACCTGCAATTCGTCGAACCAGACACCATTCTGCAAAGTGGCGACGAAGTTGCACTTATTCCGCCTGTCAGCGGCGGGTAAATCACAGCTTAGTCCTTAAAAAGGCTTAATGCCCTTATCTTCCAATCCGGCTTCCCCTGCTTCCTATACCCGACAAAAATAGTCGGGTATATTTGACGGGTATTTTTCCCTGTGCTAGTATCGAGCGGTCAATCAAAAAAAGACTAACCAGCCCACAGCCGAGCGAGACACAGAGAGGTTTGACCGATGACCCTAGCGACTGAACAGCACACCCAATCAACTTCCGCCACTTTCAAGAACCTTCAATGTAAAGAATGTGGCGCAGAATATGAAGCCAAAGCGACACACGTCTGTGAAGTGTGTTTTGGCCCCTTGGAAGTGAGCTATGACTACGACGCGCTGCGCCGGCAGGTGACTCGCGAAAGTATCGCTGCTGGGCCGAATTCCATTTGGCGCTATCGTCCCTTTCTGCCGGTGATGACGGATAACCCCATCGATGTGGGAACCGGCATGACCCCTCTCGTCAAAGCA
This sequence comes from Microcoleus sp. FACHB-672, assembly GCF_014695725.1. NCBI lineage: Bacteria > Bacillati > Cyanobacteriota > Cyanophyceae > Oscillatoriales > Microcoleaceae > Microcoleus > Microcoleus sp. FACHB-672. The sequence goes on from NZ_JACJOU010000016.1 coordinate 146,103, forward strand.
AATCGTTTGGCTCGCCGGCTGGGCATCAAAAATCTTTATATTAAAAACGATGCGGTGAATATGCCCACCCTTAGCTTCAAGGATCGGGTGGTTTCAGTCGCACTCACCCGCGCCAAAGAGTTGGGCTTCTCTACGGTGTCCTGCGCTAGCACCGGCAACTTAGCAAACTCTACCGCTGCAATTGCCGCTCATGCCGGTTTAGATTGCTGTGTGTTCATCCCCGCTGATCTCGAAGCCGGGAAAGTCTTGGGCACTTTGATTTACAGCCCAACCGTGATGGCGGTTCAGGGCAACTACGATCAAGTCAACAGGCTCTGCTGCGAAGTTGCAAATACGCATGGCTGGGGATTTGTCAATATTAATTTGCGTCCCTATTATTCCGAAGGCTCAAAAACCCTCGGCTTTGAAGTGGCTGAACAGCTAGGTTGGAAACTGCCCGACCACATCGTTGCCCCCCTGGCCTCTGGCTCACTGTTCACCAAAATTTATAAAGGCTTCCAAGAATTCATCAAAGTTGGACTGGTGGAAGACAAAACAGTCCGCTTCAGTGGGGCACAGGCAGACGGTTGCTCACCAATTGCCCAAGCTTTCCGGGAAGGACGCGACTTTGTGAAGCCGGTGAAGCCCAACACCATTGCCAAGTCAATTGCAATTGGCAACCCGGCTGATGGAATTTACGCAATCGAAGTGGCGAAGAAAACCGGCGGCAATATTGAATCCGTCAGCGACCCCGAAATTATTGAAGGCATCAAACTGCTGGCTGAAACTGAAGGCATTTTCACCGAAACTGCCGGCGGCACCACCGTCGCTGTACTGAAGAAATTGGTAGAAGCAGGCAAGATCGATCCCGATGAAACCACCGTAGTTTACATCACCGGTAACGGACTGAAAACTCAGGAAGCCATGCAGGGTTACATCGGCGAACCCTTCACCATTGAGCCAAAACTCGACAGCTTCGAGCGTGCCCTAGAGCGCTCTCACACTCTTGATCGCCTGGAATGGCAACAAGTGTTGGTTTAATTTTAGATTTTAGATTTTAGATCAGATATATAGGTCTAAAATCTAAAGTCGGCAGATAACAGACAATCAGAGAACAGACCAGAAATTATGTCCGTCAAAGTTTTAATTCCCACCCCGCTACAAAAGTTCACCAACGATAAATCCACCTTGGAATGCACCGGCACGACGGTTGCTGAACTGCTGGAATCTTTAGAGCAAAACTGTCCTGGGATCAAAGCGCGTCTGTGTGACGATAACGGGGAACCGCGTCGGTTTTTGAATTTTTACGTTAATAGTGAAGACATCCGCTTCTTGGAGGGCACGAGTACGCCGCTGCAAGATGGGGATGAAGTGAGCATTGTGCCAGCTGTCGCTGGCGGCTAATCCCTTGTTAGGATCGGCAAGATAGGATAAAAAACTCACTCAGAACAATGGCAGAAGAAACGAATTACAAAGAAGCCGGTGAGCAGCCGCCTAGCACCGTAGAACAGCAAGCTCCCAGCGTTTCTGAAGAACACGCTCCCAGCACTTCTGAAGAGCAGGCAACGGATCTTCCGAGTGCAAATATGCCGGATGCCAAAGCCGTGCAAACAGAGCAAAAACCGGCTGAGGCTGAAGTAGGAACAACTGAGCCGACTCCGAAAGGAGAACCCTCAGCAAAACCCCCCAAAGCCAACGCAGCAGACAAACCGGCAGCCGGAAAAAAAGCCGCTGAAAAAGCGGACGGAGAGGAAGCTCCAGCCAAGGCGGCTAAAAAGGAAAAGGCACCGGGAGTTGAAGACAAGCCCTTTGCTGATTTCATGCATCAAGACTGTTTGCCGGCGCTGAAAACCGCCCTGAACAAACAGGGGATATCAGATGTTGATATCAGTTTAGAAAAGCAAAAATACCCAGGTTCTGGCTTGGGATCAACTGAAGAGTGCTGGCAAGTTATTGGCCGGTGGAAAGGCGGAAAGCGTCAATTTAACGTTTATTTCCCCAAAGCGGATATTCAAGGCCCAAGAGCGTTCTCCTGTGCTGACAGTGGCGCAAAGGCAAGCACAATCGAGCCGTTCTTAATTGATGAGCGCAAGGTCACGCTGGATCTATTAGTGTTTGGCGTTGTCCAGCGCCTTAACGCTCAAAAGTGGCTGGCGCTGAATTAAGGGCATTGGGCATTGGGCATAGGGGATAGGGCATTGGGCATGAAGAGAGTGGGAGATTATTCCCGATTATTTATTAATCATTCTCTATTCTCGTCCCTTTAGGTTGGCGAAGCCTTGACCCATGCCCCATGCCCCATGCCCCTTCTACAGTTCGTCAAAACAATAAGTCACAACCCCTTTATCATTCGCAACCCTAACGTAGCCGTCTTTTGCCATCTCCTTTAAAACGGCTTCCACCTCGACGAAGTCAATGCCAGTGTCCATCACAGCTTGAGTAACGGAAAGTTTACCGCCCCTTGCTTGGGCAGCTTGCAGCAGTTTAACAAGCGTCTGGCTGCGTTTGCTAGAGAACATCATCCGCTCAATGGCGGCAGGTTGAGTCAGCGGCACACCGGCAGCAGAGACACCTAATTTTCCTCTCAGTTTTGCCTCTTGCTCGTCTACCATTCCCCGAATTAAGAATAAATCCAAGACTAGGCCCAGGCCAAATAGGTTGCCGGTGCCAAACCACAATAAACCCGTGACAATCTTGCCGTTGTAGAATCGGTGGAGTCCTCCCAGGCCACAAAACCCGGCTGCCCAAAGTGCATAGCTGATGCCGAGCCGTCTTTGAGTCGGGTCATCTTTGAGGGTTTGTAGCTTTTGAGTCCCCCAATTTTCGATAGATGGGATGGAGGGGGCTGCCGGCATTGATTTCGCATTCAAATCTTTCAACACCTCTGCTGCGGACTGATAGCGCCGGCTAATGGCATTTTCTAGCAGTTTGTCCAGCACTTGCCCTAATTGAGGGCTGACAGGATTATCGACTAAGTAATGCCGCCACACCCAACTACCCTCTCGGCTGTCAAATAAGTCGAAGGAAGGAATTTGAGTTAATAAATGAATACAGGTGACGCCCAAACTATATAAGTCACTGGCAAAAACCGCCCGTCCTAGGGCTTGTTCTGGGGCAGCGTAGCCGGCTGACCCAATCACTGTGCCGGCACGCCCTAGGGAAGTGCTGGTGGCGGATTTGGCTGCCCCAAAATCAACGAGTACCAGATCCCCCTTCGCCCCCTTCTGCTGGGAGGTTTGCCGGCGAATAATATTCTCAGGTTTGATATCGCGGTGAATCACCCGGTGTTCGTGGACAAATTGCAGCACCGGCAACAGATCGTTCAACAGTTGGCGGATCTGAGTTTCATTAAACGCACCTTCCTCGTTTAATTGCTGGGCTAAGTTCGGCCCGTCAATATATTCCTGCACTAAATACTGCCGGCCCTCTTGCTGAAAATCGGCCAGCAGTTCTGGAATTTGAGGGTGTTTGCCCAACTGATCTAGCTGAACTGCTTCTTGACGAAATAGTTCAGCAGCTTTCTCGGCATTGCGAGCGCTTTGATCTTGGGGGCGAAACTGCTTAATCACACAGCGGGGTTTGGACGGCTTGTACTCATCCACCCCTAAGAAAGTTCTGCCAAAGCCGCCGGTGTCAATCGGTTTAATTGCCCGGTAGCGATCTCCCAAAAGTAACTTTGACCCACAACTTTGGCAAAACGTCGCCAGAGCTGGATTCTTCGGCTGCTGGCAGTTGGGATTGAGGCAATAGCTCATACAAGCAAGGCGCGACTCGGATTCTCTCTTTCATAGTTGCACACGAAAGCCTTGAGCGTCGCTCTTGCTGAACCCTCTGAAGAGGACTAATTGCTCAGTTGTCTCGTTTTGAGGCGTGTGTCTGGGAAATCGCACGTCCAGAGTGAAAAAATTAATTTCTAGCTTTTTTTAGCCTTCTTGCTGAGGAAGGTTTTTTTGAAATCTTTTATTTTAGCACCCATTTTTCGAGCGGCCTAGAGCGTAATTTACAAAAGTTGATACGCCGTTGTAACTCTTAACCTGATTGCATTTTTGACCTCGCCATGCGGCTGCTAGACTGGAGTGCGTAGCAAATGCAACGATTATCGTAGAATTATTGGACGCCGCCGAATAGACCACTCCTAAGGCAAAAATCCTTAACAAGAGCGTAAACAGACTTATGGTAGACTCCCTCAAAAAACCAGCCTTTGAAGAACTCCGGCCTGGGGTGAAAGTGCCCTCCAAGGAAACAATCCTGACGCCCCGGTTCTACACCACAGACTTTGAAGAGATGGCCAAGATGGACATCTCACCCAATGAAGATGAACTTCTCGCGATCCTTGAAGAATTTCGCACCGATTACAATCGCCATCATTTTGTGCGGGATGCGGAGTTTGAACAGTCTTGGGATCACATTGATGGTGAGACTCGCCAATTATTTATCGAATTCTTAGAGCGTTCTTGCACGGCTGAATTTTCTGGGTTCCTCCTCTACAAGGAATTGGGACGCCGGTTAAAGGACAAAAACCCACTTTTGGCAGAGTGCTTTAATTTAATGTCGCGAGATGAGGCGCGTCACGCCGGCTTCCTCAACAAAGCGATGTCAGACTTTAACCTGTCGCTAGATTTAGGTTTCCTCACCAAAAATCACGCCTATACCTTCTTCAAACCAAAGTTCATCTTCTACGCCACCTATCTATCTGAGAAAATCGGTTACTGGCGCTACATCACCATTTTCCGTCATTTAGAAGCACATCCAGAACACCGGATTTACCCGATTTTCCGCTTCTTTGAAAACTGGTGCCAAGATGAAAACCGGCACGGAGATTTCTTTGATGCCATCATGCGCTCTCAACCCCATATTTTGAATGATTGGAAAGCCAAGCTATGGTGCCGGTTCTTCCTGCTGTCAGTGTTTGCAACGATGTATCTTAACGACATCCAGCGGAGTGACTTCTACGCTGCACTGGGTTTAGACGCTCGTGAGTATGACATTCTTGTCATCCAAAAGACCAACGAAACCTCAGCACGCGTATTTCCAGTGATTTTGGATGTAGATAATCCAGAATTTTACCAGCGTCTTGATATTTGCATACAGAATAATGCTAAACTGTCAGAAATTGCTAAATCGGACGCGCCTAAGATTGTCAAGTTTTGCCAAAAACTGCCTCACTACCTCTCCAATGCCTGGCAGTTGGTACGGCTTTACTTTATGAAGCCGATTGAGACTGCTCCCATGATGGAGGTAGTTCGTTAGGTTTCCGGTTTCGCTCCTCTGTTAGTTTGGTTAGCGGTTCTGCATTAAGTAGAGCCGTTTTTTTTTGGTGAGTGTTAGGACAATTAAATCAATTACTTTTATCTGTAAATGTCCTGGGTTTTTAACCCAATCGTGCAAAATTTAGCGCCAAGCCGGCTAAACAAGTTTGAAGATTTTTACATCTAGAAATCAAAGTTTTAGGGCTATCTGAGTAACAACTAATTTGACGCGAAAATATAAAATTGTGTGTTTGGGAGCCGGCTGATTGTGAGATTTAAATGGGATGAGTTACAAGAGCTAAAGCCAAGAAAATTAGCCTACTTGCTAGCGGGAGTTAGCGTATTTCTCACACCGGCATTCAGTTGCTTTGCCACGCCTTTAGAAAGCTTAAATCCCCCTGAGCTATCACAAACCCCAACCACTCAAACTAACGAGGTGGATTTAGATCCCCAAGTGATTGAAAACAGTCCTGTGCTGCAGCGTTGGTTGCGTGAGGTGCCTGATGTTTTAGAAGATATTCGGAACGATCCCAGCTTCAAGACACGAGTGCGGCTGGGTTATTCCCATTTTCCCTCTGATCAGGGTGCCGATGGGTGGAATGCCGGCGTGGAAGATGTGTTTATTGGGCGCACCGGCTTCACCGTTAGCGGAGATTATCAGGCGTCTTTCAACGGCGGTCGCACCGCAGCCGGCGTTAACGTGCGTTATTATGCGCTTCCTTTAGGCAGCTATGTCAATATTGCGCCGGTTGTCGGCTACCGGCACTTGGAAACAAAGGCTTACTCCACCAACGGCATCGAACTCGGTGCAAAGCTAATGTTGGCATTGTCACGGGGGGGTGCGGCAGATATCTCATTAACGCAAACTTGGGTTAAACCCGGAACGGGTGAAGATGTGGGTTTAACAACTTTTTCCGTGGGATATGCCGTCACTCGAAATTTACGTCTCTCCACCGACATTCAAAAGCAGAATGCAAGGGAAGATAAAGATAGTCGCGTCGGTGTGGTTTTAGAGTGGATGCCCTAAAAATCAACCTCTGAAATAACCTTCTTCGAGTTACTTAACTCAGCGGAAAAACGAATCTCTTATATTTTCACTCAGCGAATCCATTTCAAATCATGATTTTAAACTTATATTTTGCGAGGCAACTCAACTTGGAAAGTAGAACCCTCTCCTAACCGGCTTGTAACAGTAATCGTGCCGTTCATCAAGCGTACCAGCGAGTCAGTAATTGCTAAACCTAAACCCGTACCTGGATACCTGCGGGCAAGCGTCTGATCCACTTGGCGGAAGGCTTCAAAAATGTGATCAATCTCTGTCTCCGCAATACCGATGCCGGTATCTTCAACTGTAATGACTACCCGATCAGATGGCTGTTCGTATACCTCAACCCGTATACTTCCAGACTCGGTAAACTTAATTGCATTAGAGACAAGATTGATTAAAACCTGCCGTAGACACGCTCGATCAGTGCACAAATTACGATTTTGCACATCAATGTAAACATCCAACGTCAATTTTTTTTCAGCCGCCAGCTTATTAAATTGTTCGACGGTGGGTCTGACTAACTGGACGACATCAAACGTTTCCCGTTTGATACCTCGAAGGCCGGCCTCAATGTGCGAAAGGGCAAGAATATCATCAATCAGCATCAGCAAATTTTTGCCATTGTTGAGAATGCGATCTGCCATCTTTGTTTGGTTAGAAGTCAGCGGATCGGGGCGCTGGCGCAACAGCAGTTGAGCGAAACCGATAATTACATTAAGCGGAGTCCGCAGTTCATGAGACATGGTGGCTAAAAATTGCGATTTCAGCCGCGCTGCTTCAAGAAGCTGCAAGTTTTGCAATTGAATTTGTTCTCGCTGATTTGCGAGTTCCTGGTTTTGACGGGCCAAGATGTGATTTTGAACCGCCACGAGTTCTTCTCGCTCCTCCAAAATATTAATGAGCTGGGCGTTGTTAATTGCAATGGCCGCCTGTTCTCCCACGGCAACTAATAAGTGCTGCCACATTTCCAAATCAAACGCACCGCTATCGTCCCAACTGCCAGTTGCCAGCACACCTAGCCGGCCCGCTTGCGCTGATTCAATCGCCACTGCATAGACAGCAGCCGGTTTCCCGAGTGTTTGGTGGGATTTGGGTTTTTCCCAGCAAATAGCTGGGTGTTCTCGCCCGCCTGTTGGGGAGTGATTTTCTTGCCGGATTAATTGGCATTTGCCGGTGGAAAAGACTTGACTGAGCAAACCGTCCTCTGTCGCTAAGGCTTTTCCCATCGGCAGATTTTCCGTTCCCATGCCGGCTGTCGCAGTTAGTTCCAGTTGGCCGGTGCTAGGGTTATGCAACACAATCAGACAAAACTGTGCGCTGGGAATTGAGTCACAAACCGCATCCACCATGACTTGTAACAAACCTGGCAAATCTGCAAGACGCTGGTTAACTAAATTTGTTAGCCGTTGCAGCGTTCGCAACTGTTGTTGCTGTTCATCGAGAACTAAAACCACCTGAGACAGGTTTTTGCTGGTTTCCTGCGCCTGCCGGTAAAGCTGCGCCTTATCTAAAGCCAAAGCCGCGCGCCGGCCTAAATCTTCAGCTAAAGTCATATCCGCTTGCGTGTAGCGCCGCACCCTGTCGGAGAGAACCAGCAAAATCGAGCCGAAAGTTTGCTTGCCGAACCGGATAGGCAAGCACATATAGGATCTAAAATTCAACGCTTGTAACAGTTCCAAATGCTCCGCATCGTTGGCGATCGCCTCCATCTTGGCGTCACAAATATCAAACCCGACAGAAATTTGCCAAGGCTGATCTGTCTCACCGCAGCGCAACCGCTTGAGGTAGCTGTAAGTCCCATCCGCATCTGCCGGGTAACGGCGCTGCAACTCGCGTACTAGGGGTTCACGAGACGGATCTTTGTGAGCAACTGCCACACAGCGACAAGAGTCGTCGTCAGCATCAATAATATTAATAGCGCACCAGTCGCCCAGGTAAGGCACAACCAGTTCAGCTAAATTTTCTAAAGTTGTTTCATAATCAAGCGATGCCGCCAGCATGGTACTCGCTTCAATCAGGAAATACAGGGCCGATTCTGTCCGCTTTTGCTCAATGGCAAATCGCTCTTGGGCCGCAACCACCTGAGATCGGGCCACTTGTTCGCGACCGATCAGTTCCTCTTTCAATTGTTTGGCGGCATCGAGTTGCACGCTTTGTTTGCGAACCAGTTGATCGAGTTCTCGGTTGAGGGTGTGAATTTCTGCCTCGGCTTGTTTGCACTCGGTGACGTCTCGCGAAACGGATATAATTTCTTCGACGGTCCCCCGCTCTGGATGGCGAACACACCGGCTGCTCGTCTCAAACCAAATATAATTCCCATCCTTGCGACGGATGCGGTAGCATAAGGTGTAAGTAGAAGGCTGATTGAGAGTGTCTGTTTGGGTTCTTTTGAGCGCTGCCTTATCTTCCGGGTGGAAAAACTCATGAACGTCCCGTCCAAGCAGCTCATCCGGCTCATAACCAAGCAAGGTGCGGCTAGCTGGGGATGCGTAGAGGTAAACACCGGCTGGCGTATGCCTGGAGATCAGGTCAGTACAGTTCTCAGCCATTAACTGATAGCGCTTTTCACTTTCGCCCAGAGCCTCTTGTGAAAGCTTGCTACTGTCAATGTCTGTATAAGTGCCCACCCATTCTAAGATTTGGCTATTTTCCCCAAACACCGGCTCTGCTTTGGCGATAAACCAGTGATAGGTGCCATCCGCCCGCAATAGGCGCAGTTCCGTTTCATAAAAGCGGCTAGAGCAGTTGGCAGTTAAATGAGCTTTCGCTAAAACCTGCCGGTGGAATGAGAGGACGCGATCATGGTCTTCTGGATGAATTGCCCTGGTAAATCCCAAGCCCAAGGCCCGTCCTGGTTCCACGCCTGTATATTCCTGCCACCGGCGATTCCAATAGCTAACTAAGCCATCTGCTTTAGACCGCCAAGCAATCTGGGGGATGGCGTCTAAGAGCCGGTGTTGTCGGGATTCGCTACTGATAAGGCGCTGCTGTAAGCTTTCGACTTGAGCTTGAAGTTGTTCTAGGCTTTTAGGATGGCAGCTCGTTTCCGATGGCTGTTGAAGATTAATATTATTCATAGCGTTTTTTCATTTCATCCACTCGTCACTCAGCTAAAACTACTTCCTTGCGGGCCGGCACTAGAGTGAAAAATGGCCTGCTAAAGCGAGAGCGAAAGATTTTATAATCTAAATCTATCCCTTTCGCATAGCTACTCACAGCTACCGCTAGGTGTATTTCTTGCAAAAAAGTTGAGTGGTTGATAAATAATTTTTTTTACAGTAAAACCCTTGTACATTTGGCTAGGTGAATATGAGCGAAATTCGCGTTGTTCTGATTGAAGACCACGACCTGACTCGGATCGGTATCCGGACAGCTTTACAACAGCGTGAGGGTATTAAAGTCGTTGGAGATGCTGCCAATGCCATAGAAGGGCTAAAACTGCTGAAAGCGCATAAACCTGATATTGCAATTGTCGATATCGGCTTGCCAGATATGGACGGCATTGAGCTGACCCAGCGGTTTAAAGAGTCAATGGTAGCAGGGTCAGATCCCCAAACAAAGGTGCTGATCCTGACGTTTCAGGATAGCGAACAGGAAGTTCTGGCCGCTTTTGCTGCCGGTGCGGACTCCTACTGCATGAAGGATATCCGGTTTGAGCAGCTGCTCGAAGCCATCCGCTCAACCTATGAGGGTAACTCCTGGATCGATCCGGCGATTGCCGGCATCGTGCTGCGCCAAGCGCGAACCACGCCGTCGAATGGCGCTGAAGAGGTCAATGCCAATACCACCGTTTCGATTCACGCCGCCGATCCTGAATACAGCCAGCTGATAGAAGCTTATCCTTTGACTGAACGGGAGTTGGAAGTTTTGGAGCTGATCGTGCAGGGTTTCAGCAATGCCGCGATTGCCGAAAAGCTTTACATTACCGTCGGAACAGTTAAAACCCACGTCCGCAATATTTTGAACAAGCTGTCTGCCGATGATCGCACCCAAGCTGCCGTGTTGGCGCTGCGTTCTGGATTGGTGGGATAAACTGCTTTATCCTGAAATGCAGATGATGGAGTAACTGTTTTTTTTGTCAACGTATATTTGGATAGAGCTTGAATATCAGGTGTGGCAATAACTTGCAAACACTTGAGGACAAACAGAGACTCAAGAAATGTTACACACGCTACAAAAATAGCTCAGTAATTGCTCTGAGTTCGGCCGGCTCAGCAAAAAAAATGATTGACAAAAAAAGCCGACGCTCAATCGGACAACGCACAAACTAGATAAAGGTGTAAAAACAAGCTCAAGCTCAAGCGGGACAAAACAAAATACTGTTTAAAGCGGGTTTAGATTTAGTAACGATCTAAACCCGCTTGTTTTATGCCAGGGTTTTCTCAGACAAGTTTAAGCAAACGTTATATCTCCAGAATGATGCCAGAGCTTGGTTACATCTGAAAAACTAAAGATAACAATTTTTACGGGTCAATTTACATGGCAAGCCCCATTGAATTTAATTTATTTGCTCCTTATAACGAAGGAGCGGCCTTAATTGGGTCGTTTTCTAATTGGGAAGAGATCCCCATGAAAAAAGGCGAAGATGGTTATTTTCGCACCCAAGTTGACCTAGAAGATGGGGTTTATCAATATAAATTCCGCGTTCAATCTAAGTCATGGTTTTTTGAAGCGGATCAATGGGTAGAGGTCGTTGATCCTTACGCAACAGATATTGATAATCCCACCCAAAATGGCGTGGTGAGGATTAAAGAGGGTCAGCGAATCATTGATACTTACGTTTGGCAACACGATGACAAACCGTTGCCGGCAGACAGTGAATTAGTCATTTATGAAATGCACGTCGGGGATTTTTCCGGCGGGGAAGATGACCCTTATGCACGCGGGCAATATAAGCACGTTATTGAAAAATTAGATTACCTTTGTGAGCTGGGGATTAATGCGATTGAGCTGATGCCGGTGAAAGAATACCCGGGTGATTATAGCTGGGGTTATAACCCGCGACACTTCTTTGCAACCGAGTCCAGTTATGGCAGCACAGAAGATTTGAAACGCTTAATTGATGAGTGTCATGGGCGGGGTATTCGAGTGATTATGGACGGGATTTATAACCACTCAGAAGCCGAAAGTCCGCTGACACAAATAGACCACGATTACTGGTATCATCACTCGCCACGCGACCCCGATAATAACTGGGGACCAGAGTTTAATTACGAACATTATGACGAAAACTTAGATCTCAAGCCGGCTTGGAAATTTACGGGTGACACTGTTCGTTTTTGGGTTCAAGAATATCACATTGATGGCATTCGCTACGATGCCGCCAGACAAATTGCCAACTACGATTTCATGCACTGGATTGCTAAAGAAGCGAAGCAAGCTGCTGGGCCGAAGCCATTTTATAACATTGCCGAACACATTCCGGAAACGACTACCATCACGAACTTTGACGGGCCGATGGATGCCTGCTGGCACGACAGTTTCTATCACTGTGTTTTAGAACATATCTGCGGCGATACCTTTGATTTAGAGCGCCTCAAAGATGTGATTGATTGCAAACGTCAAGGCTTTATGGGAGCCACGAATGTTATCAATTACACAACCAACCACGACCACAATCATGTTTTAGCAGAATTAGGTGAGCGCGGCATTTTGGGTGAGGCGGCGTTTAAGCGGAGAAAGTTGGGCGGTGTGATTACAATGACCGCAGTTGGGGTTCCCTTGCTGTGGATGGGTGAAGAATTTGGGGAATACAAATACAAAACCCAAGAACAAGCCAAAATTGATTGGACGCTATTAGGACAAGACGACAATCGCGGTTTGTTTGAAGTTATGAAAGGCTTGATTCATCTGCGTAAAAGCACTCATGCTCTGTATACAGAAAATATTGAGTTTTTCCATGAAGATGCAGACTCAAAGGTGTTAGCCTACACGCGCTGGAACGATGAAGGTTCTCGTGTGGTTGTTGTGGCTAACTTTTCAGACAACTATCTCGGTGGTTACACGATTCCTAATTTCCCAGAAAACGGAACTTGGCACGAATGGATCGGCAATTATGACGTGGAAGCCGGCGATAACAGCATCATGGTTGACTTGCCAGAATACGAAGCGAAAGTCTTTGTCTGGCACTAATTAAATTGCCTTTAAATACAAGAGAACGCAGAGTGACATCACCCTGCGTTCTCTTGTATTTACCTTTGCGCCGTTAAAAACCTTTTGCACAGGCAAACAAATTTTAGCTCACAAAACTGTCCCGAGTTCTTTGAGGTAAACGCGCACTAGGGGTTCACCATCTCCCAGCCGGTACTGTTCGATCAAGCCTTGGCGTCGGATAGAAATGTTATCTGACTCATTGATAATGACCGTAGAATCCTCCGAAGCGTTGTGCATAAGCATCATTTCGGTTTCGGTGGGATTATCTAGAACCACCATATTACTGTACTGGTAAAACATTCCATCAGTTTCCAGGATGTTTTCGCAGTATTCTGCAATCAGCAGGTCAAGTCTGGGATGACGCACGAGGTTTTGAATGTTGGTGTTGTAATCTTTGTGCAGGTTCTTTTCTGAACGATTGATAAAGACGCCCTCACGGCAGACAGCGCCGATTATCCAGTCGGGGTGCTGCAAAAGAATATGGTCAATGATTTCTTGGAGTTCTTTAACTGAAATCCGGTTAAAGGTGATAATTGGGATTCTCGCATCTGCGTCGGTTTTAAAGAACGTTTCCAAAATAGATGAAGGCACATCAACGCTTTCACCAATCGCAGGATTCAGGTGCATGAAGATGCCCGGTGCTGAGTTAATTTCGAGGATGCCAAAGTTGCCATCTTTCCAAGAAGTCGAGAGATTTTTGGCAATGACATCAATCCCCAGACACGTGAGACGGAAGTGCTGTGCGATGTCTTGCGCGAGGATGATGTTGTCTGGGTGAACGGTGCGTGTGGCATCAATGCTGACTCCGCCGGCAGAGAGGTTGGCGACTTTACGAAGAAACACAGTGCGATCTTTATCAATGACGCTATCAATTGACAAGCGCTGTTCTTCCAAGTACATTTCCATCGACTCGTCGCACTTAATTTTGCTTAAGGGCGAAGTGGGTGTATCTAAACGGGTTGCCGTCCGGTTTTGCCGATCAATTAATTCGGCAATGGTTGATTTTCCGTCCCCAATCACAGATGCGGGCCGGCGTTCTGTGGCGGCAACAAATCTGCCGTTGACGCACAGCAAGCGAAAATCTGCCCCAGAAATGCTTTTTTCAACAATGATATCTGCCGATTGGCCCTCTGGGGTGGCATCCACCGCCCTGTTATAGGCAAAGATCAGTTCTTCTTTGTCTCGCACATCAGCCGTCACGCCGATGCCTTTATGCCCGATCACCGGCTTTACGGCAACTGGGTAGCCAATTTTTCTGGCTGTTGCAATGGCATCGTCACAGGAACCGACGATATCGCCGTTAGGAACCGGGAACCCCAAGGTTTGTAAAAATGCTTTACAGTCATCCTTGCGAGTGGTGAAATCTGAATCAATATGACTGTCGCAGTCAAAGGTGGTGGCGATGCCCCGAATCAGTTTTTTACCATAGCCGTATTGCACAAGTCCTTCATCCCACAAATAAAATGTGGGAATTCCTTTGTCGTTGGCGGTTCGCCAAAGCGTGTAAACTGTTGGCCCGCCATAAACGGAATGCCGGAAAAGATTTTGAAAGGTTTTGATTTGAGTGTCTAAGTCAAAACGATCACCTTGAGTGATGGCTTCAAACCAATCCCAAACGCAGTAAACAACGGCCCGATTGGTACGTGCGTGCAGTGCTTGCACCCCGATTCTCATAAAATGTGCGAAAGGTTTGAGACTCCAGTGATCAAGGTGTAAACCCATGTCTAGTTTGCCAACTTCTGAGACGGTTCGGGCAAACAGATGGCCATAGGATTCATAACTTTCATCGCGGATGTCGGGGTAGCGATCCCCAATGATCGAGACGTAATCATCGATGGCTAAGGGATGCAGATGGCCGGTGAGGGCAAAGTCGAAAACTAGCGCCGCCCTATCTAAGTAAGGATTCGGGCCGATGAAATATTTGAGGTTGAAAATGTCGAAGGCGTCGCTCTTTCTGGCATTGACGCGATATTTATCGATGAGAGTCTCTTGAATCATTGATTACCTCCGTTTGGCTAAACACCCGATAAAATCTAGAAACTTGATCGCCTCTACCCCAGTCCTTCTTGATATCTGAGGGGGGCTTTTGATTGCCGGTGACGGCACAACCGATGAATTAGTTAAGCGTGTTGGGCTTTCTCAGCCGGATGAAAGCCTGGGCTAGGCGAAACGCATTTTGCCATCTAGCTCAGCTAGAGCGTAACGTTATTTGTGTTGTATTTCAGCTACCCAAAGGCATACTCCAGCCAAGGTTGAGGTAACCTCTCTGGTTTTGCCACCCGCTGCCGGCTAGTCAGGAGTATTAATAAATTGCACACAGAGAATCCTTGAAACTTCTTAATAAGCGGTTTTTTTATTTATTTATATGCAATTTAAACATAATTTTAGAAAAATTGTCAGACAGCAAAAAAGGCTGTGGTGAAGCTTATGCCTGAGTAATTTTACTTAAGATTAACTAAGGGCGGATTCCATTGAGCTGAATATATAACTTTTGATAGGTGTAAGGACTCCCACAATGTTGATAAATAGAATGTATAAGAAAACACTAAGGAGACAGCAAGATATGAATGCTACACAGGCTGATCTCAGAGATGAAGTTCACAAACTAGCTGAGGAAGCTTTCCATCGCAAACTCATTTCTGGCTATGGCGATGGGGCAAACCGCAATGAATACCAAATCGTATACGAGGGCAAACCCAGACATTTCTCCCTTGAGCACGCTCGCTATTTATTACTCAATTTAACAAACCCGTCGCGTGTGTAAGTGGATAAACCGGCACAATATTTGTTCTCCCGGTGCTGTTGGTATAAAAGAGTAACCTAATTTCTCAGACAGCTCCCCCAAGCTTCCATCTGCTGTGACTTTAGCAATCCCCCAAAACCCCCTAC
Source organism: Microcoleus sp. FACHB-672 (assembly GCF_014695725.1). Taxonomy (NCBI): domain Bacteria; kingdom Bacillati; phylum Cyanobacteriota; class Cyanophyceae; order Oscillatoriales; family Microcoleaceae; genus Microcoleus; species Microcoleus sp. FACHB-672. Next base: position 161,421 of record NZ_JACJOU010000016.1, read on the forward strand.
ATGGGGGTTCTTTTTGTTGGAGGGTCAATTTTATCTTCTGTAAAATATTAGTTGTGTTACTGAAAAATTAATCATCGCAGAAATATATTTATACTTTCTTATTTTAAATTAATATTTTAATTTCAATAATTATTTAAAGCGATAACACTTTCGGGCTATCTCTTGCTCTTTGCATAAGTCAAGAAAAAAACTTCCAAAGTTAGTGCCGCCCCTATCTGCCTTTTAGCTGGGCAAGAACTCTACCTTTGGTGGATGAGGCTGCGAGTGTAATTGATTAATATATAAAAAACTATAAAAACTTGTCAAACAGCTTAAAAACTCGTAACTCAGCGCTCACCAGGTAGTGAGCCATCCAAAAGCAGATTTAGAAAGTAATAAGAAGCTATGATCCTCTCTCCCGTCTGTTTAATTACTCTAGTGGCTGCTGGTGCAGCAGTTTGGACACTCCTGCACACAACGAATGCCCTATTCACGCTTGTTGCTTTAGGGGCAGTAATTGTTTGCTGCCTGTTGGGTTTTACTTTCGCTCCTTTGCCGTTGCGAGTCTTGATAGTCTTCACCGTTATTGGTGCAGATTGGCTGCAAGTTTCAAGTAGAAGCTAGCCAAGAATGAGGGAATTTTAGCTAATTGCATCAGCAGCAAAAACACGCGGCATTTTTGGGTTTTGTCTTAGAAATTTTTGAGGTTTGCTTACTCAAATTACCGGCTGAGGATAAATCGGTTAAGCGCCAGCCTCCGCCGCGCAGCAAATCTCGATGGCCGGCTGCAAAGACTTAACCTAATCAGTATAAAATTAAAAAAGTTAGGATTAAAAATTCCCTGTTTAGGATGGCTATTAGAGAGAAATACTCACTTCAGAGCTGGCAGGAGCTTGTTTATCTGCTGCGTGAGAGACAACTAAAAGGCGGCTTAAAAAGGTGAGCCACAGGAAGTTTGCTTTAGTCTGTATTACTGCTCACCCAACAACTTAACCTTAAAATACTCCTTAAGTTATATCGAAATACTCTGTGAGGATGAAGCTGTTCTGCTATCGCAGTTGTTAGACTAGAATTCGCCAGTCAAGCTTTTAAAATTGTCCAATTCAGGATGTTATTTGATTTGGAGAAGAGAGTTTGAAGCAGCTAAAAGGTTTTAAGCTAGATAATCTTTTTAAAAAATTGCATCAATATTTTGTTGAAATTTTCTGATATTTTGTCTGCCAAACTCATAATTGACTGAGTGAAGCGGCAGAACATAAGGCTTGTTTAGCAGACCCAAAAACCTTTAGTTGAAATAATCCTGAGTTGCTTTGATAAGTTTAGGGGCGTTAGAGGAGCCGGGGCGGTTACCCTACGGTAAATATCACCCATGCTACGCAATTAAGGAAAAAAAATATGATATCTCAAGATCTTATTTTTCTGTTTCGCGAAACAGCTTGCCGGTTTCTACTCAGGCAACCTTTAACATCTAAAGCACCTTCTGAATGCCTTTTAAATTTGCCCTGTGGCTGTTCTAATCCGGGGACAGCGATCAAATGTGAAGACTGTCCTTATCTAGAGAGCTGTTTATCGCGAGTGAAAAGCTTCGCGGCGCAAAACCAGCACACGAGTGTTTAAGGATTGCTTCCAAAGGTGGCCAGCTTGGTCTGTCCTCAAGCCCAACTTTTTTAGAGTGCCGACCCCGTGAGCGAGCTGAAATGCTCAGTTTTGCGGCATTTCTACCGGCTCAACGAACTTTAAAGATAAAGTTAATCATTGGTGCGGTTGGCAGCCTTCACGAAAGGAGTGACAAGCGTTACTAATTTCTGTTTAATTTTCTGTCTCAATCTATACCTAGAGGATGTGTTAACGAAATACATTGTCATGTTTTATTAATAGTTAACTTAATCAGCATTAGAGGCACTATGTCGGAAAATCAAAACCGTGGGCAATTAGTCATTATTGGTGGGGCGGAAGATAAGGAAGGAGACTGCAAAATCCTTCGTGAATTCGTGCGACGCGCCGGCGGCATTAAAGCTAGAATTGCCGTAATGACCGCTGCAACCAGCCTGCCTAGAGAAGTTGGAGATAACTATGTCAGAGTGTTTGAGCGGTTAGGTGCTGAAGATGTTCGAGTCGTTAACAGCGAACGTCGCGAAGATGCAAGTGACTCCAGCTACTTAGAAACCATAGAAAATTGCACCGCCGTGTTTTTCACCGGCGGCGATCAAGCCCGTATTATCGAGTTGTTAAAAGACACCGAACTCGATACAGCGATTCACAGACGCTACGCTGAAGGAATCGTGGTGGGGGGGACAAGTGCAGGTGCCGCGATGATGCCCGACGAAATGATTATTGAGGGAGACTCTGAGACAAATCCTCGTGTGGATGTGGTGGCAATGGGTCCTGGTATGGGCTTCCTGCCGGGGATCGTAGTGGATCAGCATTTCGCACAGCGTGGACGCTTGGGCCGCTTAATTTCAGCACTGGTACAGCAGCCGGCAGTTTTGGGATTAGGAATTGACGAGAACACAGCAATTATTGTCAACGGTGACGAGTTTGAAGTTGTGGGCGAAGGCGCGGTGACAGTCATCGATGAAACCGAAAAAACCCATGACAACATCGATGGACTTTTGAAAGATGAGGCTTTAGCCGTTTGCGGCGCTAAACTCCACATTCTGCCACATGGATATCGCTTTAACTTAAAAACCCGAAAGCCGGTTCTTGAAAGAGTTCCTGCGCCGATGGCATAAACCGCTCAGTAGGGCCTCAAAAGAGCAAGGGTCTAAAACTAAAAAAATGGGCAAGAGGCGGGACTAATTTGCCCGAATCTCTTGCCCATTCCCAAAAAACCAGCAGTTTAAAAGTTGTTAGTAGCTGCGCTCGTTAGGATTGTTTGATAGCGTTAAGAACGAGCGCATTTGATAAGTTTAAGCACTTTTTAGCTGTTCGTCGGCAGCAGACGACTGCGCCTGAGAGGTAGACACTAACTTCCAGCCGGCACTCATGAGTTTTTGATAGGTTGCCCAGCCCTTAGATCCTCCAGGAACTTGATAGTCTGGGACGGCAAATTGTGGAAAAGCCTTGTAGGGTCGCCAGGGATCACTGGCTGCGGTTCGCAGGTGCAAGATTTTCTCTTCACTCGATCCGAGCGTGGGTAACCAGCACATTTCTCTTAGCATGGGAAACTCCTCTATAAAAATAAGGTGAATTTTGGAGTCAGACAAGTTCCCTAGTCAATCGGCCCAGACTGCCATTGATAACAACTTATAAGTGATTATGAGCAACCCAAAGCTCTGGTAGAAACTAGAGAAAGGTTATCCATTCGGGTAATATAGAGATAGTTTTTTTTGTACCCGCTGGCTTTCTACCTATGACCCCATTCTCGTCATTAAAGTTTCCAATCACCTCTGTCTAAAGCTTTATCTATTTTTGGTAAAAAAATGTTTCTAAAGCTACAAAATTAGGTTTTTTTATAATCCACAAGCAGGAAAAACCCCGGTTCCGTAGCTAATATTACAAATTGTGAAGAGATTTTTATATTTCCGCAGAATGATGACCCGCCTCACTGAATCCCTCAAAATAGGTGGACTCATACCCTCAGAAACAAAGTTGAACGGTTGATGGCTTGCTCTATTGAATTTAAGTTATTCGCTCCCAACAATAAAGCAGCAGAGTTAATTGGGTCATTCTCCGACTGGAAAGAAATCCCGATGGAAAAAGATGAGGATGGCTACTTTCGGACATAGGTTGAGCTGGAAGATAGCATTTATCGCTATAAATTCCGGGTTCAGTTCGGTAAAAGTTTGGCCGGCTACTCAGTTCCTAACTTCCCGTTAGCGCGAATCTGGCGCGATTTAATCGACAATTGCGGTATAAACAGTTGTGGAGGGAACTATGATACTTGACTTGCCAGAAACGACAGCAAAACTGTTAATTTTGCAGTCGGCTAAGTGAATGATGAGGAAGATTATTTAAGCACAGATAAACGCAGATTAGCTAAGCGGATGTTTTAAAGGTTGAATCAGGCTTTGTGATTCTATTTAGGAGCCAAGCACTTGACGATGCTTTTCCCTTCTTTGGATATGAGAAGAAAAGATATTTTTAAAACGATCTCTTAGCCTAGTAGCAAAGATTGGCCGCCATCGATCCACATTTCAGTGCCAGTGATGTGGCTGGAAGCTTCGGAGGCTAGAAATAGCACTAATTGTGCGACTTGTTCCGAGGTTCCGGGTTTGCCATCAGTTAAAGGAATTTGACCTTCGGGAAACTCCACCGGCTCCTTTACAGAGTCAATATTACGCTGTTCTGTATTTTGATCGATATTGGTGCTAATTGCCCCCGGACAAATTACATTGACGCGAATTCGGGACTCAGCAAGTTCTAGTGCAACCATTTTTGCGAAAGCAACTTGACCGGCTTTGGTGGAAGAATAAGCGGTTGCGCCGGTGTTGCTAAAGACGCGAGTGCCATTAATTGAAGAGGTGATGATTACTGAACCGCCTTGTTTTTTCAAATAAGGCACCGCATATTTAACGGTAAAAAATGTGCCGGTGAGGTTAACTTTGATCGTTTTTTCCCACTCTTCAGGTTTTAATTCCTCAATGGGTGCCCAAACACCATTAATGCCGGCGTTGGCAAAAACAATATCGAGCCGGCCCCACTTATCCGAAACTTGTTGATAAGCTTGTTGCATCTGATCGGCTTCTGAAATATCAGCAATCACCGACATTGCTTCACCGCCGCTTTGCTGAATCTGCTCAACCACTTCTTTCAATTCATCCTCTGTGCGTCCCAGCGCTGCCACCTTCGTGCCTTCTTTGGCCAGCAATTTTGCAGCGGCTTTACCGATCCCAGAGCCTGCGCCGGTAATAAGCGCAACTTTATCTGTGAGTTGCATACAATTTTTCTTCCTTTAGTTAGAAGAAACCTAACTTGTCAAAACGATAAAATTCATCCATCTAAAGGAGCAAAATGCCGTGAAAATTGACATAATCGGGCTACTCAAACAAACCTTTGCAGAGTGGCAAGAAGATAAAGCGTCGCGGCTAGCAGCAGCGCTGTCTTATTACACCGCATTTTCCCTTGCGCCGCTATTGATTATCGTAATTGCGATTGTCGCATTGGTTTTTGGCCAAGATGCCGCGCAAGGCGAAATTGTCGGACAAATTCAAGGTTTGGTTGGCGAGGAGGGTGCAAAAGCAATCGAAACCATGATTCAAAATTCCCGCAAGCCGGCTGAAGGCACAATTGCCACGATTATCAGTGTGGCTATTCTTTTATTTGGTGCCACCAACGTCTTCAACCAACTACAGGAATCGCTCAACACGATTTGGGAAGTTGCACCGAAGCCAGGGCGAGGCATTAAAGGGGCGATAAAAGACCGCTTCCCCTCCTTCGCAATGGTTCTCGGAATTGGCTTTTTACTGCTGGTTTCACTGGTTGTCAGCGCCGGACTTACGGCAGTGAGTAATTATTTAGGTCATCTTTTACCCAACCTCAGTATTGTGTGGCGAGTGGTTAACTTTCTGTTTTCCTTCGGTGTTATCACACTGCTGTTTGCGATGATTTACAGAGTCTTGCCAGACGCTAAAATTGCCTGGGGTGATGTTTGGATTGGGGCAGCGATTACTTCTCTGCTATTTACGATAGGTAAATCTTTAATAGGGTTGTATTTAGGAAATAGCAGCGTCGGTTCAACTTATGGGGCTGCCGGCTCGTTTGTTGTGCTGCTGCTATGGGTGAATTATTCCGCGCAAATTCTGTTCTTTGGGGCTGAATTTACGCAGGTTTATGCAAATAAATACGGCTCCAGAATTGTGCCGAATAAAAATGCTTTGCCCCTCACGGAAAAGGCTAGAGCCGGCGAAGGAATGCCCCGCACAAGTTATATGGAGATAGCTAGCGCTCAAGACGATGAAAAGCAAGCTGCCCATGAAAAAAACCGAGTTGCCGGCGACAACCGAGTTTCTACACAAGAGGCTGATGAGACGCCTGAGTATCAGCCGGTGAAGAAAAAGCCCCCACACCCGGCAGCCATTGCCCTCAGTGTGATGATTGGTGCTTATCGCAGCGGGACGAAGCTGTTGGGAATCAACAAAAATCGCCGTTAAGCGAAATCTGACGAAGATAAAGGAAAGTTTTTAATTACTTATTAAAGTAACCCCCAATTTGTTCTGCTAGAACTTGAACATTGGGGGTTTTCATCATTTCTAGATGGTTGCCGGTAACTAAATGAACGTCTGTTCCCGACTCAGTCAGCTCACTCCATCCCATCGTTGGATCTTGACTGTCTGCACTTCCCTGTTCGCAACTTTTAAAAAGCGTAATTCGGTTAGGGTAAGTTTTGGGAGTATAGCTGAGAGTGGCTTGACTGTTAGCCTGAAAAACGCGAAACATTGACCGAATGGTGAGTTGATTTAGCCTTCTCAATTTAGCCTCTTGCGGCATTAAATTAACCATTACTGCCTTTTCTAAAATAAACTTCAATGACCTACGATTTTTGAGTTGAAAAACCTTACTTAAACGAAGAAGATTACTTGTGAATGATTGTGTTTTATGCTTCTCCGAAACGTTCGTCAAATACAAGTAATCCAGAAGAAATGGCCAAATAGAGCGCCTGACCGTGTTAAAGAGAAATTTGCAACCATTCCAGAAAGAAAATTTGTTACCGGCAACAGGTGCAGCCGTGTCTAGCAAAGCGAGTAACCCCACTTCCTCTCCTGCTTTTTGTAACTGTTGCGCCATCTCAAACGCAACCAACCCCCCAAAAGACCAACCGCCTAAAAAATAAGGCCCATTCGGCTGCACCGCCCGTAATGCTTTGATATAGTAAGCGGCCATTTCTTCAATGCGGGTTAAAGGAGATTGTTCGCCATCAATTCCGATGGGTTGCAATCCGTAAAATGGTTGATTTTCTCCTAAATAATAGGCTAATTCATAATAAGGAAACACCACGCCAAAGATGGGATGAACACAGAAAAAAGGCGGATTAGAGCCTTTGGGCTGAATCGGAACTAAGGGCGACCATTTGAGAGATTTTGTTTCCGCAAATAAAGTATTAGCTAAACTTTCTATGGTGGGAGATAAGAAAAGGGAAGATAAGGGCAATTCGCGAGAAAATTGTTTGTGAATTTGCTCCATGAGGCGAATCGCTAGGAGTGAATCTCCTCCCAAGTCGAAGAAGCTATCGCCAACACTCACCCGCTCAACATTAAGAACTTCAGCCCAAATTTTTGCTAATGCTGACTCGGTTGGCGTGCGAGGAGAAATAAAGGTTTTTTGTCGTTGAAGGCGAGTTAAAGCATTGGGTGCCGGCAAAGCACGACGATCCACTTTACCGCTGGGGGTTGCCGGCAGAGTATCTAGAATGACAAACTCTGAGGGCACCATATATTTTGGCAATTTATCTTTGAGAAATTGCCGTAGAGTATTGATCAGGGATGAGGGATCAGCAATCGAGTTAGCCGACACGAGATAAGCCACGATTCGCTGATTAACAGAAATATCCTCTAAAACGATTACAACTGCTTTTCTAATTGCTGGATATTGATTAATAACCGCTTCAATTTCTCCCAATTCTATGCGAAACCCACGTATTTTTACTTGCTGATCAATGCGACCTAAAAATTCAATCTTGCCATCGGGTAAATAACGCGCTAAATCCCCTGTTTTATACAGCCTAGAAGGTTGAAGGGATAAAATTCTTCCTTTCTCCCTAAAAGGGTTAGGAATAAACCTTTCTGCTGTCAATTCAGGCCGGCAAAGGTAGCCTCGCGCCAACCCATCACCGGCAATGTACAATTCGCCGGTAATGCCAATCGGTGCCGGCTGTAAATTTCGGTCTAATATATAAACTTGAGTATTCAGAATTGGACGACCAATTGACGGTTTTTTACTATCATCACTAATTTCTGCAAGGGTTGCCCAAACCGTGGTTTCAGTTGGCCCATAAGCGTTAAAAAATCGACGACCGGCAGCCCAACGCTTTACAATATTTTGAGAGCAAGATTCGCCGGCACAAATAATTGTTTGTAATGCCGGAAGTTTTTCTGCCGGCAACACGGCTAGCGCTGCCGGTGGTAGGGTAATGTGAGTTATTGCTTGTTTTTGTAATAGCTGAATTAAAGGTTGTCCCGGTAAAAGTGATTCTTTTTTTGCTAGGTATAAAGTTGCGCCGGCTTGCAGCGCCATCACAATTTCAAAAATTGAAGCATCAAAACTCAAAGAGGCAAATTGCAAAACGCGGTGACTTGGCTTTAAATTAAATGCATCAATTTGAGATTCTACCAGGTTGCACAGTCCCCGGTGTTCGACTAAAACACCTTTTGGCTGTCCCGTCGATCCAGAGGTATAAATTACATAAGCGAGGTTGCCGGTTGTGACGTTGCTTGATGGGTTTTCTTTGCTGTGTCGGGAAACATTATTTTTGTCTTTACCCAGATAAATAATAGAAAATTCATGCTGCCGGCTTTCTCTATTTTCCCAAAATAACGGGGTTGAAATTGAATCAGTTACCAAGATGGATACCTGAGCATCTTCTAACATGAAATTCAAGCGTTCTTGGGGATAGCTTGGATCTAAAGGTAGGTAAGCCCCACCGGCTTTGAAGATCCCCAGCAGCGCCACTATCATTTCAATAGAACGTTCTAGGCAAATCCCAACTAAAACCTCTGGCTTTACTCCCATTTTTTGCAAGTAATGGGCGAGTTGATTTGCGCGGTAGTTCAGTTCGCGATAAGTTAATCTTTCGTTTTCAAAAACAATTGCGGCTGCCTCCGGGTAGCGTTCTACTTGCGCTTCAAATAAGTGATGGAAACAGCGCCTATTTTGAGATACAGTTATATTAAATTTTCCTAATAATTTATGCCGCTCTGCCTCAGTTAAAATTTGCAAATAACCGATGTGCTGTTCGGGATCGATAATAATATTTTCTAAAAGAATTTGGAAATGTCCCAACATTCGGCTAATGGTTGCCGGCTCGAATAAATCCGTGCTGTAGACCACTTGGCCTTTCAACCCTTCTAAATCTTGCCACAGGTGGAATTCTAAATCTAATTTTGCGGTGCCTGGGTCAAATTCAAATAATTTTAGGGTTAATCCGGGTAATTCTAGGGTTTCTACCGGAGTATTTTGCAGGGAGAAAGCAATTTGAAATAAAGGATTTCGGCTTAAATCTCGCTCTGGATGCAGTTCTTCAACTAATTTTTCAAAGGGTAAATCTTGATGGGCATAAGCTCCGAGGGCAACCTCTTTAACCCGACTGAGTAATTCTAGAAACGTTGGATTTCCTGATAGGTTAGTTCGCAATACTAAACTATTGACAAAGAAACCGATGAGTGATTCAATTTCGCTGCGGTTGCGACCGGCAATCGGTGATCCAATCGCAATATCTTCAGCGCCGGTGTAGCGATACAGCAACGTCTGAAATGCGGCAAGCAAAGTGATGAATAACGTTACCCCTTGCCGGCTGCTCAATGCCTCCAGCGCCTCACTCAATGCCGGTGGCAACACCCACAATTGTTTTGCGCCTCGGTAGGTGGGAACTGCCGGCCTTGGTCGATCTGTGGGTAAATTTAGCATTTCTATCCCCTCTAGCTGCTGCCGCCAGTAAGCGAGCTGGGTTTCCTGCACAGAATCGCGCAACCATTCGCGCTGCCACTCCGCAAAATCGGCATACTGAATAGGAAGTTCTGGTAAAGCTGGGGAATTGCTCAATTTTGCATTTTTAGCCGCAAAAGCTGGGTAAAGCACCCCGATTTCTCGAATCAGCACCCCCATTGACCAACCATCGGCAACAATATGATGTAAATTCAGCAGCAGCAAGGATTCAGCGGCATCCATTTGTAGCAGCGTCACGCGGATTAAAGGGCCGGCTTTTAAATTGAACGGACGCTCAAACTCTGCTTTCACCCGTCGCCGCGCTGCTGTTGCCCGTTCAGCTGCCGGCAAGTGCTGCAAGTGTGCGATTGCTATCGACACTTTCAAGCAAGGGGCGATCGCTTGCATGGGTTGCCCCTCAATAGCGATAAACGTTGTGCGTAAAGTTTCATGCCGGCGCACAATTTCGTTAAAAGTCTCCTCTAACGCTGCTAAATTCAGAGTGCCGGTGAGACGAAGCGCACATCCCACATTATAAAAAGGGTTGCCGGGAACGAGCCGGTGCAGAAACCACAGCCGCTGCTGAGCGAACGATGCCGGAAAAACAAAGACTTCTTCTTGATCGGTATTGGCTTCTGTCTCATCAGCCGTGAAGTGGTTACCGGCAAGGTTTTGGCTCATCTTTGGGAATCTCTCAATCTTAGAAATAGTAAGGCGTATCAAACACTATTTAGTTTCGGCTATATACAAGTTTTATGTTCACCAGTCATGTAAAGTCCGCTTATCCCTTTCTCCAAATTTGCGGCTTGTACGGAAATTAACCACTTGACAATCTTTAACATTGACAATAGCGGAATAAATGTGACTTAGATTACATTGAAATTATTTAGCAAGCCTTCTCAAAAAAAAGGATCGGGGCAGAAATATTATAGGCCGGCTCTTAGCCTATCAGCTCACTCAACCTTAAGATTTACGACTAGAGACTAAGTGGATGGGGCGCGATCTCTCTCTATAGAGGAGTGCGCGTCTGCCCCGACAGTTGTTATCTTGAGAGAAGTGAACAAGCACCACCTAACGCTTGCTGGGTCGCTAAAAAATTATAGCGGGACATCACCGAAGATCGGCTTCAGATGTATAAATGGTGAAACAAAAATTGACAGGAGAGGATGAGGAGTTTTTGTTGCTTTCGTCACTTTGCTAGAGATGATTATCATCAGCAAACTACATTCCCTCAGCCCTCCTAGCAGTGGCATTTCGTACACCAAACTCTTTTAGTGACTGGCAGAGAGTACCCATTCTTAGAAGAGCCTGACTGAATAATTATTCTGAAGTCAGATAAATCGATCTCTTTAAAAAGGGATTTGACAGACAAGTTTCTAAAATCCACAAATCAAGTAAGACAGGAAAACATTGTTATGACTGACAACAAAAAGCCGTTTGATATCAAAGACGACCTTACTGACCCCGCGATCTTGAAACCTGAAGCTCAAAAAAGTGACGAAATCATTGTTTTGAGCGAAAGTAAAGAGATTTCTAACCTGCAGGACGAAAGCGCTCAGCCCCAGTCTGGCGGTGGGATTAATACAGTCGGCGCAACCATTGGCGCGACTGCCGGTGGCGTTGCCGGTGCAACCATTGGCCGTTTAGTCGGTGGTAGAGCCGGTGCTGCGCTTGGTGCAATTGCCGGCGCTGTTGCCGGTGGACTCGCAGGAAATGAAGCAGCCGAAGGTTTGAGCCACACCGTTGAAGAAGTCGTAGATGTCGTTAAAGACGTTGCTCAAGGTGTGAGCCACCAGGTTGAAGATATCGGGGGTGCCGCAAAAGGTGTGATTGAGGAAGTCAAGCCCTCTGTTAAAAACATTGCCGACTCCGTTCAGCATACCGTTGAAGATGTCAGACCGGCAGTAAAAGACATTGCACAATCCGTTCAGCATACCGTTGAGGATGTCGGGCCTTCTGTTAAAGGCATTGCCGACTCTGTTAAGGATACCGTTGACGATGTCAGACCCTCTGTTAAAGGCATTGCAGAATCCGTTAAGGATACCGTTAACGATGTCAGACCGGCTGTTGCAGACGCAGCAAACACCATGAAAGACGCGGTTGCAGAGGTTAAACCGTCTGTAATCAATGCCGCGCACTCTGTGAGCAATGCGGTAGATGAAGTTAAACCTTCTGTTGTCGATGCCGTTAAGGATAGCGCCAGCAGCGTCAAATCTTCGGTTCGCGGTGTGGCAAACTCTGTCAGCAATGCGGCTGAAGAAGTCAAACCCTCTGTCGTCGATGCCGTTAAAGGTAGCGCCCAAGAAATTAAGTCTTCGGTTCGCGGTGTGGCCAACTCCGTCTCAGATACGGCAGAACAAGTCAAACCCTCGGTTGTTGATGCCGTTAAAGGTAGCGCTGAAGAAGTGAAGTCTTCGGTTCGCGGTGTAGCGCATTCCGTCAGCGATACAGCAGAACAAGTTAAACCCTCAGTTGTCGATACCGTTAAAGGGACTGCTGAAGATGTGAAGTCTTCTGTCAAAGGCACAGGCAACGCCATTCAAGGTGCCGCGAAGGATGTTGAGTCCTCCACGCACCAAGCCGCTGAACGAATCAAACAGTCTGAGACTGACACTGTCAAGCTGCATGATGAGCGACGTGCGCCTGCCATTCCGCCCATCGTAACCAGTGAAGTGGGAATGGGATTGCCACCTGTTCAAGAGCAGGTAGTGGATCATCCGCCCTATATAGCGCCTCCAGTGCCCCCCATGCGTCCTAGCGACATCAAACTCTCTGCTAGTACGCCTGAAATTCCTGAGCCGATTGTCGGTCGTGATTCCCTAAATGTTCGCAAAGAAGTCGAAATCGACAACATTCTGGAAGCTGACGAACCGATTGGTCGGGAACGTTTAGCACGTGAGATTCCCCCCAAGAACATCAACGACAAGAAATCGAAAAAAGGCAAGTAAATTTTGCTTGAACTGACTGGGTTGCGTCTAGCTTCCAGTTAGCAACTAAGAAGGGTGGGTTAATGATTAACTCACCCTTTTTTTCATCTATTTAAAACATAAACAATCGGGCAGATCATAATAGCCTGTCCCAGAGGCAACTATCGCTGATGCAGGAAACGGGCAAAGTCCAAGAGTTCTTGCCGGCGTTCGCAGCAGTTTCAAACTTTCAGCACTAAAAATTACCAACCGCGTCTTCAACCCCTTGCCAAATAGTCTCCCGTGTCCCACTCCTAACGCCACCTGCCGCAAAACCCCTAACTTCTGACCATAAGTCAACAACGATGGCTTTTGCCCTTGACATTCCCAGATATACAGCTTATACTCAGAGAGTACCTCTAAGCTTTTTTTGGAAGGGAAAAGGTACAATATATACTAAATATATCACTTACGCTACTAAATACATCACTTACGTTAATATACAAAGTTCTATGCAAATTACCAATCATGCAGCTCAACGAATGAACCAGCGTGGCATCACGAAAGAGATGCTCGAACTCGTGATTCAATATGGACAATCTCAGGATGAGAAAACAACTTTGAGTCGAGATGCAGCGGCGCGTTTAGTCGCCGAACTTCAGTGCCAAGCTGAAGAGCGCGGAGGCGAACTGCGGAAGATCGAGCGCCAGATGAAAGCATTAGCGCGTTTAGTCGCCGAACTTCAGCGCCAAGCTGAAGAGCGCGGAGGCGAACTGCGGAAGATCGAGCGCCAGATGAAGACTGCCAAGAAAGTTCTCGACAAAGGTGGTATTACCATCGTCAGCGATCCCTCCGATGAGACCGTCATTTCTGACGAGACCAAAATCATTACCACCTATAACTGTAACCCTCAGAAGAAGAGAGTGAAGTGGCAAGGGAAGAGAAATCAATCTTGCCCGCGTAACGAGATCGAACGGGCGTTTGGATCTCATAATCAGATTTAGGCATTTTTCAGCCCCTAAAGGGGCTGAAAACTTCTCTGGGCCGGGGAGAGCGCTCTTTACCTATCTAGGTTTAAAGCTCTTTTCGGCTCAGTTTTTGTCTCAATCCCGATAAGTATTATGAAAAGCGAAGCAGCGCTCTCAAGATAGACGACTCTACTGAACTGATTCTTCAGATTTTGGCGTGGGCAAAGCTTTCGATAAATGAAAGCCTTCCCTGATAGCTTTAACAGGCTCAGGCAATACCAACAGCTTGGTGAGAATAAAGCGGCGTTTGAGAATATAGCTCCTTTATACAGGGGTGTTACTCAGAACGTGCCCGTCCTTGTAAATTAGTAGTGCGGCCATCTTGCCGGCTGAGTGTAATCTTAGGGAGCAAGATGCTCCCACTACTCATGTTTTTGCAAATTTGGGATGCACCCCTTTATTGATTCAGGGACAATAGCTTGATAAGCCGCTATTTTTACGATCTCACCGGCTCTCCATTAAGCGGGATGAAAATAGAACGCGGCACCTAAAACAATGTAGGTAGCCAGTAGCAGTGCTCCCTCCAACCAATTAGATCGTCCATCCAGACTAATTAAATTAGCAATGGCAACGGCAATCGCAACAGCTACAACCTCAAACGGATTGAAATTTAAATCCATTGGTTGACCAATCGCAATTCCAATTAACACTAAAAGCGGAGCCACAAATAAAGCAACCAGCAAACTTGATCCCATTGCCACAGTGACCGAGAGATCCATGTTATTTTTGATGGCAACGCTCACGGCTGTAACATATTCTGCCGCACCGCCAACGAGAGGCAAAAGAATCACGCCGGTGAAAAGAGGGGTTAATCCTAATCCTTTTGTGGCTTCTTCCACCACTCCAACAAAAATTTCTGACTCGAAAGCAACCGCCACGGTAGAAATTACTAAAACCCCGACCCAAAGCCACAAATTAGGCTTGTGAGGGACTGTCTTTCCTTCAGAATCGCTAGGCGTTTCTCCCTCCAATTCCGCGACTCCCACATCGTAAAGATAGCTGTGAGTTCCTAATGAAAATAACAACGTTAACGCGTAAACGGCTATCATCACGATCGCCACGGTAATTGAGAGATTGCGAATTGCCCCTTCCCCGACACCCGACGAAGTATAAATTACCGTTGTGGGCAATACAATTGCCGTGACAGCTAGCGTCATAGAAGAACCATTAACCCGCGCCACAATGGGTTGAAATTCCTGTTCCTTAAAGCGAAAACCACCCAATAGCATGGAAAGTCCCATGACTAAAAGCAAATTACTGACAATCGTTCCCGTAATGCTAGCTTTAACAATGTCAATCAAGCCGGCTTTAAGGGCAACTAAGGCAATAATTAGCTCAGTGGCGTTCCCAAAAACTGCATTTAACAAACCACCAATCGAAGGGCCGGTAACAACTGCGACTTCTTCAGTGGCTGTGCTTAGCCATATCGCTAGGGGAACGATTGCTATCCCTGAGGTGATGAAGATTGTGAGCGTTCCCCAGTGTAAATATTCCGCCGCAATTGAAACCGGCACGAAGATTAACAGGACGTAAGAAATAATTTTCTTGATTGACATAAAGCCTATCTGAAAAGTTGTCTAGTCAATCATATAAGACTTGATCCGATTTTGTGCTAGCATTCCCATCGGTTTAAAGCAATTCAATCTAAAATATAAAAGTTAAAACTCTCTATTTCCCACATCCCATATTGCTGAAGGGATCGCCCGGAACCTGCCGACCCCTCTAAATCGGCTTCTCCACACCGGCACACTCCTAAACCTCCAACCGTTGCCGCAAACCTTGGGGCGGCTGAAGTGCGATCGCACAATTGTTGTCCTGCGTCTGCCACCATCGACACAGCCGGCAGCCCAATTTACCTCAATTCCAGCCGGCTAAACGTCTACGCCGATCACAGGCTGTCAAGTTTCCCCTTCCAGATGTCACAGTCTCAGCCTCCTTGATGCCGGCTAAAAACCCTGATCACCTCGCCTCAGACCCTCTAGAGAGCAATCTGGTTGAATACTCCGCTTAATTTCTGCCCACAGGCAGATGTGCGGCCTCAGCACAAAACCTTTAATTAACCTAAGGCAAAGTGTAGGGGAGAAACCGATGGGTGGGTTAAAAAGATTATTTGGCAGCGATCAAAGGTTAAAGCAATCCCAACACATCCTTAACTGAACATTCAGTTTCTCTACAGCCGGTTTCAATTCAAGCCGCTTCACGTCCCACCATCGCAGCGATTCCTTAAAAAGAAAAAAATGTAAAAAACGCATCGCTGAGGAAAAGATTATGGAATAGTTAAACTTATATATTTTAGAAGATAACGCTTAAAAATAAAATCAGACTGGACTTGATCAGTCAGTTAATGAGAGATAAGCTGCCGCATATAAAATTTTTATTTTATCTAAAAATAAAGGCTAGCTTGTCGTAAGTATCATGATTATTTGGCAAAGCAAGAAGTGGAAAGTCGGCAATTTTTAAGGATAAGCCGGCTTCAAAAAATTAGCACCAAAAATACATAAAATTTTGGTAAAGTTAGAAGTGCTGAGCTTTATATTTATAATCAGCCAGCCAGATAAAGTCAGGCAGCTATCCAGAAATTTCTAGATGTTCAGCCAGTGGTTAAGGCATCTGCAAACACTGAAGAATGCAGGGACGTATAAGCCGGCAGCATCAGGGAAAGGAAGCGTCGCTTTCTGGCCCAATCCCGCAGTATAACGGGGGCGTTTATCAGAAGCGAGGAAGACAGGTTCTTGGAGCGAGGAAAAGATCATGTTTGAAAGTAAAGAAATAATGTTGGGGTTAGCCAAATGGCAATTTTGGCTAGCTCAAGTGCCGGTAGATCAGACAGTTGACACACCAGAAGAAGCATCACTTTTGTTTTCAGGGCCGCAATTTTTTGTGGCATTAGTTTCTGGAGTCGTGCTTGCCTTTGCGTTCCAATTACTGTTCACAAATTTAACAGTCGCCGCCGGCATCTCTTATTTAGGCCATCAATCCGACTCAGACGATTCTAATAACCGGGACTCTGACAGTCTGGGCGGCACCATTAACAAAATTGGCAAAACCCTAGGGATTGTTACCCTAGTCACAGTCACTATTGCTCTATTTTTTGCCTGCTTGCTGGCAGTCAAACTCAGCCTGATCAGTAGCGCCGGCTTAGGTGCGATCGTTGGCTTAGTCATCTGGGGCACCTACTTCTCCCTGCTTGTCTGGGTAAGTTCTACCACCGTCGGTTCTTTAATTGGCTCAATTGTTAATACCGCAACCTCTGGCTTTCAAGCCATTGTGGGAACCGCCGCCGCCGCCTTTGGTGCCAAAGCCACCAGCAATCAAATCGTCTCCACCGCCGAAGCTGCGGCTTCTGCCGTGCGTCGCGAGTTTGGTTCCGCCTTTGATCCCACCTCACTCCGAGAAACCGTAGAAGACTATCTCGGCGCACTGAAGCCACCGGATCTCGACATTGCATCAATGCGGCAGGAATTTGAAAAACTGCTCAACGATCCGCAACTCAGAGAACTCGCAAGCAGCAGTGGCGGAGTTCCCAACATTGACCGGCAGAAATTTGTCGATCTCGTTAGTTCTCGCAGTGACTTATCGAAACGCGATGTTAACCGCATCGTCGATCAGCTAGAGAACGCTTGGAAGCAAGTAGCCGGCCAAGTGCAACAACAACCGACAAACGGCATCGCCGATCTGGTTGACTACCTCAAATCTGCTAACCCAGCGGAGCTGATCTCCGATAAACTTGCTCAAAGACTTGATGGACTGCTCGGCGAACTTCGCAAGGGCCGGCAAGCCGAAAACCCCAGCATGGCCAATCAAGCACTCACCTTGGGCTTGAACAGTCTGATGGGAGTGATTTTAGGGCGGACAGACCTTTCCGATTTGGATGCTCAAAGCATCTTAAATAAACTCAAATCCGCCCAAGAAAAAGTCAGCGATCAAGCCGGTAAAGTTGCCACGCAGGTGAAAGAGCAAACCCCACTCGTCCCCTACAGCACCGTACGGGCAGATGTGGAAAACTACCTCCTCAACACCTACTCCTGGCAAATGAACCCGCAAACCATTCAGCGCGACTTCAGGGACGTGCTGTATGATCCAGACGCCGATCCGGCAACTGTTCGCCGGGAATTAGAACGCTTGAACCGGCCTTATTTTGTAGAAATTCTCTCCAACAGGGGCGTATTTACCCAAGGTAAAATCCAAGAACTGGCCAACGAACTCGAAGCCGTTCGGGTGAGCATTATCCACGAAGTCGCCACTTCTGAAGAGCGAGAAAAAACTGAACTGTTGGTGCAGCGAGTCGAAGATTACGTGCGCTTCACCACCAAGGAAAACTTAACGGCGGCTGGAATTGAGCGAGACTTCCCAGCAGTTCTCGAAGATTCGGATGCCTCTGTTGAACAGTTGAGCGAACGTTTCAAGCGCCTTGATCGCAAAGCCTATGTGCAAATGCTGATCAAACGTCAAGACCTCAACCGGGAAGAAGCCGAGCAAATTCTCCTACAACTGGAAGCCACCCGCGATCGTTCCCTCACCAACGCTCAAGAATTAGCTCAGCAAGCTAACGCTCAATTAGTGGAAGTGCGGCAAAACCTTGAGTCTTACCTGCGTTCCACCGGCAAGGCAGAACTCAACCCGGAAGGCATCAAGCGGGATCTGCAAACCCTGCTAGAGAACCCCCAGGCGGGATTGTGGGCGCTGCGTGCACGCCTATCTCACTTTGACCGCGACACCTTGGTGCAGTTGCTCTCCCAGCGCCAAGACCTCAACGAGGATGAAGTGAACCGCGTCATCGATCAAGTGGAATCGAATTGGAATAACGTCGTTTACGCACCCAAGGCGCTTGCCGGTAAAGCCAAGGAACAGTACGACCAAGCCACCAATGCGATTGCAGAGTACCTGCGTAGCACCGGCAAGTCAGAACTCAACCCGGAAGGCATTCAGCGGGATATCAATAAACTGCTCAACGATCCCAAAGCCGGTGCAACGGCCCTGCGTGAGCGCTTGGCCCAGATGGATCGCGACACCCTCGTCAAGCTACTGTCTCAGCGGCAAGACTTGAGCGAAGAGCAAGTCAATCAGGTGATTGACAGTGTTCAAAATACCGTTCGTAACGTTCTGCGTGCACCCCGCCGCGTGGCTACGCGAGTTCAGCAACAAGCACA
Source organism: Microcoleus sp. FACHB-672 (assembly GCF_014695725.1). Lineage (NCBI taxonomy): Bacteria > Bacillati > Cyanobacteriota > Cyanophyceae > Oscillatoriales > Microcoleaceae > Microcoleus > Microcoleus sp. FACHB-672. The sequence continues at coordinate 180,063 of NZ_JACJOU010000016.1, forward strand.
AAATTTCCAGGGCACTCTCGAAGATTACCTGCGGAACACCGGCAAGGAAGAACTCAACCCGGACGCCATCAAGCGCGACCTCCAGCTGTTGCTGCACGACCCCAAAGTGGGTGCCTACAGTCTCGGCGAACGCCTCTCCCAGTTTGACCGTTCTACGATTGTGGCACTTCTGGCCCAGCGGCCCGATATTTCCGAGGCCGAAGCTAACCGCATCGTGGATCAAATCTTCTCGGTGCGCGAGCAGTTTATGCTGCAAATTCAGAAAATCCAAGATAGCATCCAAGGTGTTGTTGACAGCATCTTGAATCGAGTTCGGGATTATCTGAATTCTCTCAACCGGCCTGAACTCAACTATGAGGGCATCCGGCGGGACGTTCGCAAGTTGTTTTATGACCCGGAAGCTGGGTTTGATGCCTTGCGCGATCGCCTCGGCCACTTCAATCGGGATACCTTAGTGGCAATTCTCAGTTCCCGTGAGGATATTTCTGAAGCGGATGCCAACCGGCTGATCGATCAGATTGAAGGGGCGCGAAATAACGTGCTGCAACGGGCTGAAGGTATCCAGATGGAAACTCAGCGGCGCTTAGATGACGTGAAGCGTCAGGCGCAACGGCAAGCGGAAGAAACCCGCAAAGCTGCTGAAACAGCGTCTTGGTGGCTGTTTTTCACGGCCCTCATTTCTGCTGCAGCCTCGGCAGGTGCCGGCGCTTTAGCGGTTGCCGGTTAAAAATGTCAAGCGTAAAGGGAGTTTTGTGAATGAGGAGTCAAGGGCTGGAATGAGTACCGAACCCTTAATGCGGGCACCTGGGCCTTCACTCCTCGATTCCTAAATCATTCTCCCTTTGCGCCGGCAGCGTTTAACGTATTCATAAAAATCTTGCTGCTCTCGGTGGTATCACCTTGAGTGGCATTTTGTTGTAATCTGTATATCAGTATTGTCATGAAGTCAAAGTACAACAAGCACAGCTTCCGCCTTTGTGATCCAGCTATGTGTGAAGACACCCAACCGGCTACGCGAGGACAGTTAGAACGCCTTCTTTCACAGCGTATTCAAGCTCTGTATCGCACTCAATTGGAACATAAACCCAGTAAAATTGACTGTGAAATTTGTGATGATAAAATTATTATTGTTTTAGATGATTCTTTTACGAAAGCCGAAAAGCTGTTGGCTGAAAACGGTCAGGAAGGATTAGCGGAGCAGGTACATACGGAGTTAGATGAGGTAATTTTACCGCTGCTCAAAGCTTTAATTGAAGAAGTTTTACAAATTTCCGTACTCGACTTGCTGAGCAATGCAAAATTAGAAACAGGGCGCAGTGGAACCATTGCTTTACTGGCATCAGCGCCCCAATTTCGCTCTCCCGCATCTGCACGATCAGCCGATTAAGAAAGAACAACCATCGAGATGTGTCGGCACAACATTTCTTCTAAGGCATCCAGCATAAAAGGCTTGCTGAGATAGTCCGTGCAGCCGGCTGCTAAAAAACGCAGGCGATCTTCTTCTCTGGCTAACGCAGTAACGGCAATAATTGGAATATTTTTTGTGTGTTGATTGGCTTTAAGTTGAGAAACAAACTCGATGCCATCTGCATCTGGCAGTAGCATATCCAGTAAAATCATATCAGGAAGGTGAGTTGTCGCCAAAGCCATACCCGTGGAAGCGTTCTCTGCACCCAAGAAAGCGCAATTGAACAGCTCAATAATTTGGCTCATGAGCAGCAAGTTGTCTTCGTCGTCATCTACCGCCAAAACTAATGGGCGTGTGCCTAGTAGTTGTTGAGTATTTGTACCGGCAGATTCTAATACCATAGTCTTTTGCGGGAAAATCATAGACGAACCAGGCCATCCTTTCAAGATTTTCAGGACGAGGCAGTCCCCAAGCGGCTAAATGGCACTTGTTACAGATTGGCTCGTTTTCTACCTCACTAGGGTGATAGCCCTTTCTGACGTTGAAGTTGGAATCGAAGAAAGAAGCGTTCAAGCTAGTTAGAGGGTACTTTTAAATTTTACCTTAACTTTAGATTCTTGAAACAAGCGTCAAGTACGGCTTTCCCCTAAGGGGGGTTGCCCCCTTCTTTGGATAATTCACCTTACATTGTAACAACAAAATACCGGACTTTTCCTGATTTTAACTGAAAAAGTAAGCTCCTAGCATTACGGCACGCGCTCCCCCCGCAGGATGATAGACCTTTGAGAAGCCGTCTCCGTCACTTCCACCTCAAGACGGATTTCAATCACCATATTTTTTCACTCTAATAGTAGGTAACTGATTGGCTAAAAAAGTCTGGAGCTAAATTTTTTTGAGGGCCATCAAACTCCAGCAGAGCGCTGTTAAATTTTTTTTTTGCATATATTTTTTGTTTGTGCGCTGCCAATCAAACGTTTTTTAAATTACTTATAAAAATTTAATCGAAGTTAAACCGGCTCTAAACCAGTCAGAAAACGGACTAAGAGCCGGCTGAACGATAAAACTGGAGCTGCCAAACGCCAAAAGTATTCAATTTCAATGCGTCAGTAGAGCAAGGTGCAGATGCGCGTGTGGATCTTCCTCATCTTAAAAATTATTGATTCACCTGATAAGATAAACTGCAAATAATTTCAGTGAGGTGCCGGCTACTGCATTTAGCCAAACTTCACAGCGTTAATCCCCTAACACATTCACAGGTCATTAAACGTATGATGTTACTCTTATTACCGATCATTGGAATCGCTGCCGGCTGGCTCCCCAGCTATTTTACAAAAGCACACAAATTTGGTTTACCGGCCAACATCGCTTTAGGCGTTTGGGGGGCCGTTGTGGGCCGCCTAGTATTCGATTTACTAGGGTTATCGTCCTACAGCCTGATCGGTTCTATGGTGGTTGCTTTAGCCGGCGCAGTTGCCAGCCAATCCTTAGCAATCTTAATTGAAATCGCCTAAGATTTTAAGTTTTTTAAGGTTGCCGGTAAACCCCCTCAGATCTCCTCTTCTGTGAACGGATAACCGCGATTCGCTTGTTGATTTTCTCTCTTGAGTTATAAGCCAAAAGAAAGGTTTTATTCTCAGCTATTTTATTGCTTAATAGCTAAGAGATAATAGCTAACAGCAAGCTTATGTAATCTTTTCCGTTTCACAACAATAAAAGCTCACAGGAGGTTAACCTATGTTTTCTAAGCTGAGGAATACGCCCCAACCAAATCTTGATATTAACATCGGAATTGACCCTGAAAGTCGCCAAGAAATTGCCGCCGGCTTATCACGTGTTTTAGCAGATACCTACACCCTTTATCTAAAAACCCATAACTTTTACTGGAACGTCACAGGGCCGATGTTGCCGTCGCTGCTTCAGATGTTTGAGATGCAATATAGCGAACTCGCCACATCTGTCGATGAAATTGCAGGGCGAATTCGCGCCTTAGGGTTTCCTGTGCCCGGAACTTATCGGGAATTTGCTCGCCTCAGTATGATCCCAGCCACTGAAGGCGTCCCTTCTGCCGAACACATGATGCGCGAATTGCTAGAAGGCAATGAAGCCGTTGTGCGTACAGCCCGCTCGGCTCTAGCAATGGTAGAACGCGGCGATGATGAATCCACCCTTGACTTGCTAACGAAACGAATGCAAGTCCATGAAAAAAATGCTTGGATGCTGCGAAGTATGCTAACGGAGTAACCGGCATCGGGCTGATTTTGTGAAAAAAAGACTTGTATAACTGACATCGGCGCAATCGCTGCTATTTTTCTTCCCTCTCTTGGCGTGTTGTTGGAATTGAGGGTAGGTAGAAATTTTTGTTTGATAAATATCCTTTCAACTGTTTGCGGTTACTTCCCTGGATGGATTCATCATTTGGGAATCGTTGGTAAAAATTAAGTACAGGCGCAGCTAAAACGAAAACATCGCTTAGCTGTAGCAAGCTACACCCATATAGGGGAAAGACGGCGGCGATCGCGGCAATTCTGACGTATCTGCGGATTGAAAAGCTCCACTCAGGACATCTCTGTGAAGCCAGGAAATGCGCCAGCACGCTGCGGAGTTGGCTAGGAAGCCGCTCAGAAAGAAACGAGTCAGCTAACTTAGCTGAGCTTAATCAAAATATAAGATTGAGACTGAGTTAACAGATAAGCTTTACTCAAGTCTTGAACCGCTGCCGGCTTTGATGGCATTTAAAAACAAATTCACAGAAAAAGGAGAAGACATGAGCGACAAATTGACGACCGATCCGCAAAAAACGACGCGGCACGAGACAAAAGCCGATGTGCCAGAAGAACACAGATCGTTCCTGGAAAAAGTAATGGCTGGGGCTGGTCTTGAGGATATCTTCGATGCCAGAGACATTACAGAAATCGTGTTCCGAACCATGCGCGACATGATGACCAACGAAGTCTCAGACCGAGTCGCCAGTGAACTACACCAAGAGGCGGAGCCGACTGAAGATAGGGCGCTGCAAAACGAAGTCGCTGACCTCTGGAAAGACACTAACCCCATTGTCGCTTTTCTCAGCAGAGTTCGCCCTGCACTAGAAATTAAACCAGAGACTTTTATCCGTCGCATTCGTGAAGAAGGTGGCTTGCAAGGTGACGTAGCACCCGAAACCGCAATCAAGGCCGTCTTTTCCGCAACAAAAGACGAATTGTCACCCGAGAGAATTCAAGAAATTGCTAACGTTTTACCCGGTGAGATCCGGCAAATGTGGGATCAAGCTTAAATAACTCCAGAAGCTATTAGCTGTTAGTTGACTCACTAATGGCTAATTGCCCAGGATGGCGTAATTTTGAAATTAACAAGTTTAAGAGGTTCTTATGTCTGAACACAACAAACAAGATACTCACCGCAGTGCAAATCCAGGAGATCGCATTGATGAATCGAAGTCTCTTGAAGAAAAGAAACAGCAAGTAGCAGTGGATTCTCCCGATATTACCGGCGACCATATTGAAGTGCCCACTTATTTTATCGTCGAAGATTCGGAGGGAGAAGAAAAAGCACTTCATCATGTTAAAGATGCTGAAGAAATTTCTGATGTAATTCGGCAAGCTCGGGTTGATGAAAATGGCAATCGAGTTTGGTGATTAACCTCTGAGATCCCTTCCCTTCTAATAGAGATAGCTTAATGACTTATCTCTATTAGGGATGGAATACAGATAGATCTTTTTCTCTAAATTTATTAAGATTGTTTCCAACAATCTCCAGCCTAGCTCATTCAGTTTGCCTAAGCTTCTGAGTTTCGCTAGTTCACTTTTTGTTTGGCTTTTATTGGTAGAAATCATGGAAACTTCTGAGCGCAGTACAGCCCCTTATCCCAATATCCCACCCGTCATTGAAACGCATGATAGCGAATATAATGACACGGGCATTCCCAGTACGGTTGCGATTGTTGGCCATCCGCTTCACCCCGCTATTGTTCTCTTTCCCATCGCGTTTCTCGTTGGGGTGCTGGGAAGCGATCTGGGTTTCTGGTTAACAAATGACCCCTTCTGGGCAAGAGCTTCAGTTTGGCTACTTATTGTTGGCCTTGTCGGTGGTGTTGCAGCAGCAATCACCGGCTTTTTAGACTTCTTTAAAATTAAGAGAGTTCGTGATCGCAGCGCCGGCTGGATTCACATGGCCTGCAACGTGGTGGTTATGGTGTTATCGCTCGTTAGCTTGCTGCTGCGTAGGGGCGATCCAGTTGCTCCAATTATCCCTTGGGGTCTGGCGATTTCAGCGGTTGTTGCAACATTGTTGGGCATTAGCGGCTGGTTTGGCGGCGAACTGAGTTTCCGGCACAAAATTGGCGTGATTGGAAAGAGTCGGGAACATCACTCCTAATTGAAAAAAGGAGGGTCATCTGATTTTTATAGCTTTGTCAAGCGGGCAAGATGCCCGCTTGCCTTCATTCAGGGATCAAAATGCTCCCACTCCAATATTTTTACAAATCTAACTCGTTCTTCATTTTTTCTTATTTATCTTTCTGTGGGCTGATGCTTCTTAGTGTCCAAGAATTTAATAATTAAAGACCCTGGGGTGCTGGAAGTCACGCTAGATGCAACCACGAGTTTAGGGGTTGACAAAAACGCTTTAGTTGTGGAAAAATCGACCAGGTTTTTGTGAATTAAAAGTCGCAAATGAAAGATCAAGGGTGAAATTTTATCCTTCATTTAGCTCTTACAACACTGCCTCAAGCGGATGCCGGTGTTAGCTCAATTAGATCGCATTCCGGTTTATCATAATAAACGGACAAAAAACTCCGATCATCGTGTTGTTTTTTGTCCGTTTATCATGACTGCCTAAAAATCCAACAATAATCCTAAAACGGAGAGAAGAATTAGTCGTGATCCTTAATCTTGTTGAAAATGGTTGGGAAGTCATTTACCATCGCGCCCACGCCTTGCTAGCCGCTCAATTAGCGGGACAGTGGAAAAAATCCGAATCTCCTATTCGCTTGTATGAAACAATTGCCGCTATTTCCCATCATGACGATCTCGAACGGGAATGGGAAGGCAACCAGCTCACTGAAGCCGGTGCACCTTTAGATTTTACCCTTGATAAAAAAACCTCTCTTCCAAAACTGAGAGAACTCACAACAAATTCCCGATATCGGGGACGGTGGGTGGCAATGCTAATTTCCATGCACACAAGCTTTTTAAATGAAGGCAAACGTGGCGAATCAGAAGAACTCGATCAATTTCTTGACGAGCAACTTGACAACCAAAAGAAGTGGCGGAAAGAGTTAAAAATTAGCAAAAAAGAAGCTGAAGAAGCTTATGCCTTTTTTCAATGGTGTGATCGCCTTTCCCTAATTCTTTGTATGGGCAACTTACCAGCCGGGCAGCGATTTCTAGAAATTAGTAAAGGCCCGGACGGGACGCGTTACGATATTTTGGAAAGAAGTGATGGCCTCGTTACGGTCAAACCCTGGCCTTTTGACGCAGAGAAATTTACCGTCAATGTTGAAGCGTCTTCCCTGAATCAAATAAAATTCGACAGTAACGACGAACTGAAAGAAGCGTTGCAAACAGCCCCAATTAAAACTTTAGAATGGACATTTGTGAAGTCATAACCATTTAAAATTAACTTCAGTTTCCCTAATTCCATAACTTTATAATCCCAGCCTCCAGCCCACTCAGATCGATAGCCTCCGGAGTTAACTATGGATGTAAAAGCAGCAGTTGCCTTTGAAGCCGGCAAACCTTTAAGCTTGGAAACCGTTAAACTAGAACCTCCCAAAGCTGGGGAAGTGCTGGTAGAAATCAAAGCTAGCGGCATCTGCCACACCGACGCTTACACCCTCTCCGGTGCCGATCCTGAAGGGCTGTTTCCGGCAATTTTGGGGCATGAGGGGGCGGGAGTTGTGGTGGAAGTTGGGAAAGAAGTCACAAGTCTCAAACCGGGGGATCACGTCATTCTCCTCTATACCCCAGAGTGCCGGCAATGCGAATATTGTTTAAGTAGAAAAACAAATCTTTGTCAAGCGATTCGTTTAACCCAAGGCAAAGGGTTAATGCCGGATGGCAGCAGCCGGTTTTCTCTGGACGGACAAATGTTGCATCACTACATGGGAACATCAACCTTTGCCAACTATACCGTTTTGCCAGAAATTGCTGTTGCCAAAATTCGAGAAGACGCGCCTTTTGAGAAGGTTTGTTACATCGGATGCGGCGTCACAACCGGCATTGGTGCCGTTATTTATACAGCCAAAGTAGAACCGGGATCGAAGGTAATTATTTTCGGTTTGGGTGGCATTGGGTTAAATGTCATTCAAGGCGCAAAAATGGTGGGCGCGGATATGATTGTGGGGGTTGACCTCAATCCGGAAAAACGCGCCATTGCTGAAAAATTCGGCATGACGCACTTTGTCAATCCCAAAGAAGTTGAGGGGGATTTAGTTCCCTATTTAGTCGATTTAACCAAAGGCGGCGCGGATTACACGTTTGAGTGTATCGGCAATGTTAAAGTCATGCGTCAAGCTTTGGAATGCTGCCATAAAGGTTGGGGCGTGAGTGTAATTATTGGTGTTGCCGGTGCCGGCCAAGAAATTAGCACTCGTCCTTTTCAGTTAGTAACCGGACGTGTTTGGAAAGGTTCGGCTTTTGGCGGTGCCAGAGGTCGCACAGATGTGCCGAAAATTGTTGACTGGTACATGGAAGGCAAAATTAATATTGATGACTTAATTACCCATGTCATGCCGGTTGATAAAATTAATGAAGGCTTTGAATTGATGCACAAAGGTGAATCAATTCGTAGCGTTGTTACTTTCTCCTAATTAAGCAGAAAGGTGATCATGTCAAGCCAAAATCGAATGTATACATCTCTTAATCTGATCAGTGAGAATCTTTGCTTCGGCGGAACCGTTAACTTTTACAGCCACGAATCAGAAAGCTGTAAAGGTGAAATGCGATTCTCAATTTATTTGCCACCTCAAGCAAAATCTAAGCCGGTGCCGGCACTCTATTTCCTATCAGGTTTAACCTGCACGGAAGAAAATTTTATGGCAAAAGCCGGCGCACAAAAATACGCAGCCGAACATGGTTTAATGCTTATTGTCCCGGATACCAGCCCACGCAACACCGGCATTCCCGGAGAAGATGATCAATATGATTTAGGCAGCGGTGCTGGCTTTTATCTTGATGCCACCGCCGAACCCTGGCGAGAGCGTTACCAAATGTATAGTTATGTCGTTCAAGAATTGCCGGCAATCATAGCCAAAAATTTCCCAATAAAATCGGATAAACAAGGCATTTTTGGTCATTCAATGGGTGGACATGGGGCGTTAGTTTGTGCCTTAAGAAACCCAAATCTCTACAAATCAGTTTCAGCCTTTGCGCCGATTGCTGCACCCATAAACTCTGAGTGGGGGCAAAAAGTTTTTACCCATTACCTAGGCAGCGACAAGGAAAGCTGGCTTGCCTATGACGCCACTCAATTGGTAAAAAAAGCCGGTTTTCATAGCCCCATTCTTATTGATCAAGGCACCGCCGATCCGTATCTAGCGCAGCAGTTGCTACCACAAATATTTGAGCAAGCTTGCGAAGAAGCCGGCCAACCTGTGACGTTACGGATGCAAGAAGGCTACAATCACGGTTATTACTTTGTCGCTAGTTTTATTGAAGATCACATTCGCCATCACGCCGCCGCTTTATGCGGATAAGTTTACCAACTTCGGGGCATTTGAAAAGATTTGTAATAGCCATTTAGCATTCCAATTGCTAGTGCTAGAATAAACCTCAATTTCAGCCCGTGTAGGAAACGATGAAAAAGACCTTGGCAAGTTTGGGAGTGATGGCGCTGTGTTTAGCAAGCTTCGCAGGAGGAAAAGCTGCGAGTGCTTTCCCCTTACAAGATGGTATTTACAGAGTGGGATCTAAATATATTCAGATCGCCCAACAAAATGAGCGAATTTGCTTCAGAGGATTTTCAATGAGGGGGGCAACTATCGCTTCTGTTGAACCTGATCCTGAGCGTCCTGATTTTTATATTATTAACGGACTGGATAATACTGTTTTAACGCAGCAAGATATTGACACGTTACTCATTGGCCCTATCAATCGCTTGCTCAAGTATCCTGCGGATTACGAGTTTTCTAGAAGCTTAGGTGAGGATCTTCAAGAATGTTTGGATTCTACGGAACCATTCTACAAGCAAATCTCTGGCGGGCGGGGTGGCCGGTAGAAAATATTTAAACGTCTTATTTTGACACCGGCATCCCTATCAAAATCGCTATCATGGCAGTGTAGAGAAAAGTTCACTCGCCATGCTAAAAATTCCTGCGAGGCTCAAGAAATTTGTAGCGATGGGATTGGCGCTATTGTTGGGATTGGTTATCCTGCAAACATTTAAGCCCGCTCAAGCTCAATCTGGTGCCGATGCCCGCGTTTCTCGCCTAGAGTCTGAAGTTTATAACTTGAGAGCGCAAATTAGCCGGCTTGAATCGCAAGTTTATCGCCTAGATAACCGTGCCGGTTCCTCCGGATCGACCTCAACCACACGAGAGATTGAACCTGAACCTGAATATATTCCGCCCCGCGCCGTCCCAGATCCAATGTTTAGCCGGCTCGCAACTTTAGTCATTGAACTTAAAGAACGCATTGATGGAATTGACGCCAGACTTACCGATGTAGAAAACAATCAATAACATCAAATTTTTAATGACTTATCCATCACAATCATTTGTGTTTATCTGTGGTTAAAAAAACACCCAAAACCTTTTTAACCAACCCATTATCCCCTGGTATTCATGACAGATTCATCAAACTTTATCATCTACGGCGCAACCGGCTACACCGGCACCCTCATCGCTCAATTAGCAGTTGAGCGCGGACTGCGACCGATTTTAGCCTCACGCAGCAGCGAAAAAGTCAAGCAACTAGCCGCAGATTTAGGCTTAGAGCATCGCGCCTTTTCCCTAGAAGATGAAACCGCTATCGATACTGCTTTAACGGATAGGGTAGTCGTGCTGAACTGTGCCGGCCCCTTCTCTAAAACTTACCAGCCCATGAGCGCGAGTTGTCTCCGGACAAACACACATTACTTAGATATCACCGGCGAGATTGCAGTTTTCGAGGCGGCGGCGGCACAAGATGCAAGGGCGAAGGCAGCCGGTGTGATGCTGCTTCCCGGTGTTGGGTTCGATGTCGTCCCCTCCGACTGCCTCGCGGCGCACCTGAAGCAACGCCTGCCGGATGCAACCCATCTGGCGCTAGCGATACAACTGCTGAGCCGGCCTTCGCGGGGAACCGCAACCACAATGGTAGAAGGGCAGGCAAAAGGGGGATTTGTCAGACGTGCTGGGGCAATTTCCCCAGTTCCCGCCGGCTGGAAAACTCGCACCATCGACTTCGGACGGGGTGCGGCAGAAGCAACCACGATTCCTTGGGGAGACGTGTCCACCGCCTATTACAGCACCGACATCCCCAATATTGAAGTGTATGCGGCTTTAGGGGAATCGATGCGTTGGGCAGCAATTGCAACTCGTTACCTGGGATGGCTTCTAGGCTTGCCGGCAGTCCAAGATTTCCAAAAAAGCCTGATTCAGAAAATGCCAGCCGGTCCCAGCGAGGAAGAACGAAAACAAGGAATCAGCTTGCTGTGGGGAGAGGTGGAAAACAGTTCGGGCAACAAATGTGTCAGCCGGTTGCAGTGTCCTGAAGGCTATACCCTGACTGCATTAACCGCCTTGGCAGTCGTTGAAAAAGTGCTGGCGGGACAAGTGAAAGCCGGCTTCCAAACACCCTCTTTAGTCTATGGCGCAGATTTGATCATGGAAATTGAAGGAGTTCTGCGCGAAGATATAAAGTGAAAGTAGGGATTGTTCCCTTTTCAGCACAGCATACCCCTGTTGTTGTCAAAGTCCAGTCACTACTGCAAGCAAAGGAGATCAAGTTTTGAAAAGTGAATATTCTAACAATTGGCAAGCAATAGTGTTGGGAATCATAGCGGCAGTAGCCCTTCTGATCGGCATTAATTCTTTTGTCATTATCAACCCCGGTGAGGCCGGTGTGATTAGTATTTTAGGAAAAGCCAGAGATGGCGCGGTACTAGAAGGAATTCACCTCAAACCCCCTTTAATTTCTAAAGTTGATTTATACGATCTGACCGTGCAAAAATTTGAAGTGCCGGCGCAGAGTTCAACCAAGGATCTTCAGGATTTATCTGCCCGATTTGCTATTAACTTTCGCCTCGATCCTTTGCAAGTTGTTGAGGTGAGACGGAAACAAGGAACGTTAGAAAATATCGTCTCAAAAATTATTGCGCCCCAAACTCAAGAATCCTTTAAAATTGCAGCAGCAAAAAGAACCGTTGAAGAAGCGATTACGAAAAGAAATGAACTGAAGCAAGACTTTGATACTGCCTTGGGTGAGCGGTTAGATAAATACGGAATCATCGTGCTTGATACCAGTGTTGTTGACCTAAATTTCTCACCAGAATTTGCTAAGGCAGTTGAGGATAAACAAATCGCTGAACAGCGAGCGCAAAGAGCGGTTTATGTGGCGCAAGAAGCTGAACAAGACGCGCAAGCAGACATTAATCGCGCTCAAGGTAGAGCTGAAGCTCAAAGACTTTTGGCAGAAACGCTGAAAGCTCAAGGGGGTCAATTAGTGCTCCAGAAAGAAGCGATTGAAGCATGGCGAAGCGGCGGCGCTCAGATGCCCAGAGTTTTAGTGATGGATGGGAAATCGAATAGCAGTGTCCCCTTCCTGTTTAACCTGAGTAATCCTCAGGAATAGCCGACTATTTAGTCTGATTTTAGCGGCAGGTTTTGTTATCGCTCAATCTGCTCTTAATAGGATGCCGGTGTAAAAGTTATCGCCGGCATCCTATCTCTTCCCCATGCCCCATTCCCTCTTCAACGTGAGCTACTATCAACAACAGCAAAATGTCTTTGAGCTTGACTACCTCAGCAAATTGCAGGGAGAAATTTTAGCCAGTCCCTACTTTGCAGTCAACAATCTCAACCGCGACTTTATCGGGACTAAAGGATTTTCACTCGTTTTTCATGGCTCTGGATTAAGTGAAGTTGAACAAAAATTTCCTTTCTTTAAACCTTATTTAAAAATGGCATTGCAGCCAAATTGTAATGCCTTTTATCTCAATCCCTTACTGCTAAAAAATGGCTCCCGCGTTGATCCTCATATCGACCGCAGCCTGCGTTCCTATTGCAAAACAATTGAGCCGCCAGCCGTTGTCAGCGTCCTTTATGTGCAAGTCCCGTCGGCACTCGAAGGCGGAGAACTCGTGCTGCGTAACCACAAGCGCCAAGTCGGGCAAATTCGCCCTCAATTCAACACTTTGGTTTATTTTCAAGGCAATCTAACCCATTCAGTGAATGAAGTCAAAACTCCCGGAACTCGTCTCAGTCTTGTCTGTGAACAGTACAGCTTGAGTGAAACTGAACTGCGAGAAATTCCAGAGTTTACACTCGAATCTAGGGCAATTAAGTCAGAGAATAAAGCAGCAAAGCGGGGAGGGCGCACTTCCTCCCGCTATTAGGTAATAGAACACGGATTCTAAGAGAAGATAATTCACTTAGAGTTAAACTTCTGCTTCGCTTGTTCGTAAACTTCTACACTAATTTGCCCGATTCCCGCATCTTGAGCAAACTTCTCGATTTTTTTGCGGGCAGCAGGACGAACGAAAAAAGGAATTTCTTTGAGCCGGCTTTCAGCTTCAGGAGTCCATTCTGGGGTAGTCATAGTTTCAAGAAGGGCATTGGGGATGGGGCAAGGCTTCGCCAACCTAAAGGTATGGGCATTTAACTAGGATAGTCTGACACGTTCATTTTGCCGAGCCAAGCGGAAGTAGAATCTGTGTATGCCGGCGAGACGCTGCGCTATTATCTGCGTATGACTAGCGCCACGCTGCGCTATCATCTGCGGTTAAAAAAGCCAAGCCAAGCGCTGTGGGACTTTTAATTATATAATCGGCAATCCTTACCTGCCGGCACTGCGCGATAATACACTTAGAGTCTGTGGCGCAGAAAAACGGAATGAGTATCTTTACACTACAATCGGTTAAAAAAGATTTCGGGATTAAAGAAATCCTCAAGGATGCTAGCTTTAGTCTGGATGCCACGGATAAAGTGGGCTTAATTGGCACGAATGGTTCTGGCAAGTCAACGCTGTTGAAAATGATTGCCGGTTTAGAACCCATTGATGAGGGTCAAATTTTGGTCAATTCTGGCGTCAGAATTGTCTATTTGCCCCAGCAGCCAGACTTAGATGAAAATCACACTGTATTAGAGCAAGTCTTTGCCGATAGCGGTGAACAAATGGCGATGGTGCGCGAGTATGAGGAACTGTCAAAAAAACTCGCTCACGCGCCTGAAGATAGCCAATTAATGTCTCGTTTGTCTGCTGTGATGCAGAAGATGGAGACAGCCGGTGCTTGGGAATTAGAAACCAATGCAAAAATCATTCTTACCAAGTTAGGAATCGAAGATTTTGAGGCTCGGATCGGGTCTTTATCGGGCGGTTATCGCAAACGAATTGCCCTAGCTGCCGCGTTGCTCTCAGAACCTGATGTGTTGTTGATGGATGAACCAACAAACCATCTGGATGCGCTATCTGTTGAATGGTTGCAAAGTTATTTAAACCGCTTTCGCGGGGCAATTTTGCTAATTACTCACGACCGCTATTTTCTGGATCGGGTCACCAATCGGATTGTCGAAATTGACCGGGGCGATCTCTACAGTTATGCCGGCAACTATTCCTATTATCTGGAGAAAAAAGCCCTTTCCGAAGATTCAGCAGCCAGTTCTCAACGCAAACATCAAGGGGTATTGCGTCGCGAGTTGGAATGGCTAAAAAGAGGGCCAAAAGCTCGGAGTACGAAACAAAAAGCTCGGATTGATCGGATTCGGGATATGCAGGCAACTGAGTTTAAACAGGTTCAAGGGAAAGTTGATATTGCCACTCCCGGACGTCGGATTGGTAAGAAAGTGATTGAGCTGGAAAATGTTTGCAAAAGTTACGATGAGCGGACTTTAATCAGCAATTTCACTTACAAATTTAGTCCAGAAGATCGCATTGGAATTATCGGTGGAAACGGTGCCGGTAAATCAACATTGATGGATATGATTACGGGGCGCGTTCAGCCTGATTCCGGAAAAGTTGATATTGGTACAACCATTCACATCGGTTATTTTGACCAGCATTCTGAAGAATTGCTCGCCGCTTTGAATGAAGAGCAGCGTGTAATTGACTACATTAAGGAGGAGGGAGAGTTTGTCAAAATCGCCGACGGAACTCAGATAAGTGCCTCTCAAATGTTAGAGCGTTTCTTATTTCCCGGAAATCAGCAATACGCGCCCATTCATAAACTTTCCGGGGGTGAAAAACGTCGTCTGTTTTTGCTACGAGTTTTAATGGGTGCGCCCAATGTCTTGATTTTAGATGAACCGACGAATGACTTGGATGTGCAAACATTAGCGGTGCTAGAAGACTATCTCGAAGATTTCAACGGCTGTGTCATTGCAGTTTCCCACGATCGCTATTTCCTTGATCGCACCGTAGAAACAATTTTTGCCTTTGAAGAAGGAGGCACTCTTCGTCAGTATCCTGGCAATTATTCGGTTTACTTAGAATTCAAGCAGGTAGAAGAGGAAGAAGCGGCGCGTCAGAATACAAATTCTAAGGAGAAGAAGGAAGAAAAAACGAAATCTTGGAAAACAGATCGGCAATCTTATGATAGCAAAGGGCAACGCAAGCTTTCATCCAAAGAACGGCGCGAGTATGAGACGTTAGAAGGCAAAATTGCTCAATTAGAAGCGGAAAAAGCTGAAGTGGAGAAAGCCCTTTACAATGCACCTCCGGGTACGGTTTCTAAGGTGCAAGAATTGCATGAAAAGGTGGGAGCTTTAGCTGAGGCAATTGAAGCGGCAACTGAACGATGGATGGAGTTAGCTGAGATAGACTCTTGATGATAATTTCGCTGGAGTGAAAGAAAGATATGACTGCGATTACCCTGAATTTCCCCTCAATTTTGGCCTTAACGGATGAGCAATTTTATCAGCTGTGTCAGGCAAATGCTGATTTAAGATTGGAACGCACAAATGCAGGAGAATTAATTATTATGCCACCAACAGGAGGGGAAACGGGTCATCGTAATTCGAGAATCAATCAACAACTGCTAAATTGGTCAGATACGAATAATTTAGGAATTGCGTTCGATTCTTCCACCGGCTTCAAGTTACCCAACGGTGCAGAGCGTTCTCCCGATGCGAGTTGGGTGCGCCGCGAGCGCTGGGAAGCCTTGAGTGCAGAGCAAAAACGAAAATTTCTACCGTTGTCTCCTGATTTTGTGGTGGAGTTACGCTCTGAAAGTGATTCTCTAACAAAATTACAAGCAAAAATGCAAGAATATATCGATAATGGCACTCGATTAGGTTGGCTAATTGACCCCCAGACGCAGCAGGTAGAAATTTATCGTTCAGGACGGGAAGTGGAAATATTACAGAACCCAAATACGCTATCGGGAGAGGATGTTGTATTGGGGTTTGAATTGAATTTGCAGCCAATTTTTTCCAACGTTTAAAGTCTAATTGTAATTATTTATAAGATAGGTAGAGCGAGCGCAGATCCTTAACACCAGCCTGCTCAGAAATCGACTTTAATAAAGCTCATACTTTAATAAAGTACAGGCTAAGGAACCATTATAAACCGGCAGCCGGCGAGAGGTTTTCAAGCCAACTCTTTTTGCTAACTCTTTATTGCCGGTTAAGATATAAGCCGTCCAACCTTTGAAACGCTGCTTAAAAACATCACCCAGCAATTTATAAAAATTTCCTAATTCCTGAGCATCTCCTAACCTTTCTCCGTAAGGAGGGTTGCAAATTAAAATTCCACTATCTGCCGGCGCTTCCAGGAAATATAATTCTGTTTGGGCGAATTTTATATATTTTGTTAGCCCACATTCTGCGGCATTACTACGCGCTTGCTTAAGAATATCACCGTCCCGATCACTTCCATAAATCGGAGCCTTGAGTTCGTCTAACTGGCTGTTTTTTGCTTCCTCTAGCAATTCCTGCCATAGGGAATCATCATAATCGCGCCAGCTCATAAAACCAAAGTTTTCTCTAAACAATCCGGGTGCAATATTTAAAGCTTTTAAACCCGCCTCTAAAGGCAAAGTCCCAGAGCCACAAAGGGGATCTAAAAAAGGCAGATTGGGTGTGTATTCTGCCATGTCGAGAATTGCGGCGGCTAAAGTTTCTTTAAGAGGGGCTTTTCCCATTGCCGGTCTGTATCCGCGCCGGTGTAAACTTGAACCGGAACTATTTAAACTAAGGATGCAACGATCTTCATGAATGTGGACATCAATCTCTAAATCGGGATTGTGCGGATCGACATTAGACCTTTTACCAAAGTTGCTACGCTGTTGGTCTACAATTGCATTTTTAACTTGTAGTGCTGTGAAGTGAGTGTGGTTAAGTAATTGATTGCCGCCGGTGCAGTTCACCGCTAGAGTATTATCAGGATGGAGATAGTCATCCCAGGAGATTTTTTGCACTTCACGATAAAGCATATCGCCGTGAAGACAACGAAATTCTCGAATGGGTACTAACACTCGAAAAATTGTCCTCGCCCACAGATTCACTTTGTAAAGCAAAGCTTTATCTCCAGCAAAATGCACCCCTGTGAAGTCAGGGCGAACTTCTAAGGCACCCAAGCGTTCTAGTTCTTGGGCGGCAATGGGTTCTAGACCGCGAGCAACAGTAGCAAAGTAGTGATTCATGGTCTAGTTATTATCTCCGAAATCGGCGATGAATGTGGCGTTAATTGCAGAATTAATCGGGCTTTCTGGCGAGAAGACACATCTGTACAAGTCAAAAACACAATGGCATTGAGTAAATTTGAGAGCCTTTTGCCCAAAGTCGCTCAAGCGTGTTTTTGCTTTAATATAGTTTAGCAGTGGGTGAGGACTTACACGTTCTCTATACCACAAAAACTGTCAATCATCAAATGAGTAAGGAAAATTTATGACCCGCGCGATAATGGAAACCGACAAAGGCACGATCAACTTGGAATTATTTGATCAAGATGCCCCAAATACGGTCAAAAATTTTGTAGAACTCTCTGAAAAAGGTTTTTACGACGGCCTAATTTTCCACCGAGTCATCAATAATTTTATGGTTCAAGGTGGCTGTCCTCAAGGCACTGGCACAGGTGGCCCTGGCTATAAAATCAAGTGTGAAATTAACAAGAACAAGCATCTCGCCGGCACCCTATCAATGGCTCATGCCGGTCGTGATACAGGGGGCAGCCAATTCTTTATTTGTCATTCCCCTCAACCTCATTTAGATGGAATGCACACCACCTTTGGAAAAACCGAAGACATGGATGTTGTGAATGCCATTCGCAAGGGTGACAAAATTCTTTCCGTCAAAATTGAGAAATAGTTTAAAACTTGTGTAACTTCAGAGACGTGTTCGCTTTGCCGGCGAGCGCGTCTCTGAAACTAATTTATAAATAAATTACCGTTATCCAAATAATATTTAATTTCAAAGTAATCACTTCACTTTAAAGTAATGCTATATTCCCAAACCCAAGACCTTTACCGCACCTGTACCCATTTTTTAGAAAAAGACCCCAAGCAGCGTTTACAGGCACTTCAGGAAATGGGGCTAGCACGTTACGATTTTTTGACACAAATGCCACTGACTGAGGCTAATATAACTTGTGTGATGCGGTTTCTGGGTAATCGACATCGGGTTAAATTTCCGAATCTCCAAGGAGCAGATTTATCAGGATTAGTTCTCGATGGTGTAAACTTCATTCGAGGGGATTTAACTGGAGCAAATTTGCGAGGAAGCCGTTTAATCAATGCGGATCTTTTATTTGCAAATTTTACTCAAGCAGATTTGAGAAATGCTGATTTAAGCGGAGCCACGCTTAATGAAACAATTTGGTTAGATGCTTTAGTTGATGGATGCGAGTTTGAAGCCGGCATTGGATTGACAAATGAGCAGCGCATAAATTTAAAAATTCGCGGAGCAAAATTCAGCCGACATTAATATAAACCTCAAAAAAGCAACAATTTATGGTCAAAAGGCATCACCCAACCCCACCACTCCTTGGCAGCCGAAATAGCCGATTGAACGTTATCCGTCGGGGTGTCTTACGCTCCTATCGAAGCGATCTCTATCATTTTTTAGTCACCCTTTCTTGGCCGGGATTTTTAGCGCTAATTACTTTATCTTATGTGGCTGCCAACACTTTATTCGCTCTAGCTTACTTGGCGGGAGGTGATTGCATTGAGAATGCTCAACCAGGCTCTTTTCGAGACACTTTTGTCTTTAGTGTGCAGACAATGGCAACTATCGGCTACGGCTCAATGTACCCCCGCACCAACTACGCGCATGGGTTGGTCGCCCTCGAAGCGCTCGTGGGTTTGTTGGGGTTTGCAATGGGCACCGGCATCATGTTTGCGCGGTTCTCGCTGCCCACAGCGCGAGTGCTTTTTAGTCGTGTGGCGGTGATCGCACCTTATGATGGAGTGCCGACGCTGATGTTTCGCACAGCAAATCAGCGCGACAACTTTATTTTAGAAGCGCAAGTGCGGGTAACGTTGGTTCGCAATGAAGTGACCAAAGAGGGGCATTTCATGCGTCGGTTTTATGATTTACAACTGGTTCGCCGCGAGACACCTATTTTTGCATTAAGTTGGACAGTAATGCATCAAATTGATGAGACAAGTCCTCTCTATAATGCCACACCGGAATCGTTAGCTGAAGCGGAAACTGAACTCGTAATTACTCTCACCGGCACTGATGAATCAGTTTCCCAGACTCTCCACACGCGTCATGCGTTTCTCTCGTCAGAAATTTTGTGGAATATGCGTTTTGTAGACATTTTGTCGAGGATGCCAGACGGACGACGCCTCGTGGATTATACCCACTTCCACGATGTGATGCCGGTGTAGATTTTTAAATTAATACGCTCATAAATTTTCTGTCGTTTTAGGTTGAGCATCTTCCAAAATAAAATAAAGTGCGCCGCTGAGAACAGCGGCAAAAAAGCACCAAACTGAAACAAATGTCAGGTTATAAAATAGATTAGCTAAGCCAAAGGAAGCGATTGCTGCAAGACCAAAGAGCTTAACGGGATGACGCTCTGAAAGGATAAAGGGAAGACTTGTCACGAGTAAGTATAAGTATTTTAAGGGCGCGAATAAAGGGATAACTGTCAAATCATAAAGTAAGTTCCCTGAAAATTTTTCAAGATGCACGCCTTGGGTTATGACAAATCCAAATAGATAGATTCCCAAACCTGCTCCTACGATAACCAGTCCGAATATTACTTTTCTTTTTAAGCTGTTTTTCTCACCTAAATAAACGGCGAGAGGGCATAATATAGGCCAGATGCCGGTGGCAAACAATAAAAAACCATCCCTAACAACAAGATTGAGGGAAGAAAGCGAGGGATTTCCAAGGGTTAACCAAACAATCCCTCCAAGGAATTGCTGAGTTGCAAATAAGAAAGGAAAGAGGCCCAATAATCGATAGTCGCTCGATTGAATTTTCTGATAATTTGCAATGCCTAATGCAGAAAGGGTTACTCCTGCTGTAAAACTTGCGGTTGCAGAAAAGCACATAATCGCGTTCCTCGGAGTTGTTTTGAAATACTTGAAAGATAATAAAATTCTTTAGAGTCGGTTATAAAAAACTTTGTTAATATCGGATAGAATGAGCTGGAAATGAATGCTAAAATTGAAATTAGCCAAATATAAGCAAAATTTTTATGTCTCTAACACCTCAGCAATTAGAATTCTTGATGCCCGATGCTACTCAACTAGAGAGTGATGAACCAGAAATGGAAAGTACATTGCACTATGTTCAGCTAGCGCTGTTGGTTTCTTGTCTGGAATGGCTATGGCGAGACAGAAATGATTACTTTATCGGCGCAAATCTCACAATATATTTTAGCCGGCAACAATTAAAAAATCGAGACTTCAGAGGGCCAGATTTTTTCCTAGTCACCCCGACTCAGAAGCGTCCCCGTAAATCTTGGGTCGTTTGGGAAGAAAATGGTAAATACCCGAATTTGATCATAGAATTGCTTTCTGATTCTACTGCAACCGTTGACAGGGAATTCAAGAAAAACCTTTATCAAAACGAATTTCGCACCCCCGAATACTTTTGGTTTTCTCCAGAAAGTTTAGAGTTCGCAGGCTTCCGATTATTAGGCCAAAGATACCTGGAAATTACGTCTAATGAAGCAGGACTGCGTTGGAGCGAAAGTCTCAATCTTTATTTAGGCATTTTAGATGGAAAACTGCGCTACTTCACTGCTGAAAGAGAATTAGTACCCACCCCAGAAGAGGCGGCAATTCAAGCACAGCAACGTGCTGAACAATTGGCAGCACAATTACGGGCATTGGGAGTGGAACCTGACGCTTAAAGATCAATAGGGTTTAAATAATCGCCAGCTATATTTTTAGGGAAGATCTAGACCCCCAGTTACCTTAAATCACTTCTGAACACTAAGGAACCTAGCTTCTATAAAAAACTGAGTTCTTTACAGTCATGATTTTCAAAATAAGAGATAAATGCTATATATAAAACACGACCAGAAACCACAAAGGTTCCTCTCATAAAAAATACTGCCCTAAACCAGATAATTTTAAAATCAGCGTAAATAATTTGACATTTTATTAACATTGAAAGTAAAGAATGGCATCTAACTCAAGACGGAAACTTCCAAAAACGGTGCATCCCCTTAAGCGTTTGCTCAACTACGGACACCCACACCGGCAGCAAATTAGGCTGGCAACTCTTTGCTCAATTCTCAACAAAGTTTTTGACTTAGCGCCCCCCGTTTTAATCGGTGTAGCCGTCGATGTCGTTGTTAAAAAAGAGGATTCTCTGCTAGCTCAGTGGGGAATGAAAGATATCTTTGGGCAATTTTTAATTCTTTCAATTCTTACCGTCATCATTTGGATATTGGAATCAGTTTTTGAATACGCTTACGCTCGACTTTGGCGGAATTTAGGTCAGACAATTCAGCACGAATTGCGCCTTGATGCCTACAGCCATATTCAAGAATTGGATATCGCCTATTTTGAAGATCGCAGCACCGGCGGCTTGATGTCTATTTTAAGTGATGATATTAACCAGCTAGAGCGGTTTCTCGATTTTGGAGCCAATGAAATTCTCCAAGTCACCACAACGGTTGTTATCATTGGCAGTGCGTTCTTTTTCATCGCGCCGAGTGTCGCTTGGATGGCGATGCTGCCGATGCCATTTATCCTTTGGGGTTCCGTTGCGTTTCAACGCCTTCTCGCGCCTCGCTATGCCGAAGTGCGGGAAAAAGTGAGCTTGCTTAACGGACAACTCTCAAATAATTTATCCGGCATCACAACCATTAAAAGTTTTACTGCCGAACAATATGAAGCCAAGCGCATCGAACGAGAAAGTGAAGCTTATCGCCAAAGTAACCGCCGTGCTATCAAGCTTTCTGCGGCATTTGTTCCGTTAATTCGGATGATTATTTTGGTTGGATTTACGGCTTTACTCCTTTATGGCGGGATGGAAGCGGTTGCCGACAAAATGTCAGTGGGTTCTTACAGTGTGTTAGTGTTTCTTATCCAGCGATTATTGTGGCCGTTAACACGCTTGGGAGAGACGTTTGATCAATACCAAAGAGCAATGGCTTCAACCACACGAGTGCTTAATTTGCTCGACACTCCGATTGCAATTCATCCCGGTGACAAACCGTTGCCGGCTGCTTTAGTTCGGGGTGAAGTGGAGTTGCGAAATGTGACATTTGCTTACCGTGATCGTTCTCCGGTTATTAAAAATCTTTCCTTGCATATTCCTGCCGGCAAAACAATTGCCATTGTCGGTTCCACCGGCTCTGGGAAAAGCACTTTAGTAAAACTGCTGTTGCGGCTGTATGAAATTGAATCGGGAACAATTACCCTTGATGGCATTGAATTAAGCGAACTGAACTTAAAAGATTTGCGGCAAGCTATCGGGTTAGTCAGCCAGGATGTATTTTTATTTCACGGGACAGTTGCAGAAAATATTGCTTACGGCACCTTTGAAGCAATGCCGGCAGAAATCATAGAAGCTGCAAAAGTTGCAGAAGCCCATGAATTTATTACGCAACTTCCTCAAGGTTATGAAACAATTGTAGGGGAACGAGGCCAGAAATTATCTGGCGGCCAACGACAGCGACTTGCCATCGCCCGCGCCATTCTCAAAAACCCACCGATTCTCATTTTGGATGAAGCGACCTCGGCAGTGGATAATGAGACAGAAGCGGCAATTCAACGCTCACTCGAACGCATTACCCAGAACCGCACAACAATTGCGATCGCCCATCGCCTTTCCACCGTCCGCAATGCTGATTGCATTTATGTCATGGAGCATGGCAAATTAATAGAGTGGGGCCGGCATGAACAACTGCTCGATCAACAGGGAATTTATGCAAGTCTCTGGCGTGTGCAAATGGGTTTAAGATGATATTAGCAATATTGGAAAGCAGAGCATGATTCAACTCGGTAATAACCCACCCCAAGAGGAAAAAAATAGCTGGCGACGGCAACTCGCTGAATTTGTGAAAGCCAATCAGCATGAATTAGCAGCTTTGGCGTGGGGGCTATTTCTGGAAAAGGGAGAAAGTGACGATACGCTAGGGATTGATCTCAAGCCAGAACCGCATTTTGTCTACTGCCCCAGAGAAGCAATCGAAACGTTAAATCGCAACGTCGAGAATAACCTTCGAGAAGTTTTGGGAATTGTTGATAATCACAATCCTGAAAAAGAAGTGTTGATCATTGGAATTGGCAATGATCAAATCAAACTCATTCAGTTTGAAGTAGAACCGACACCGCCCGAATGTTTTGAGCAAGTTGCCACCGATGTTGATACATTAATCAAGCGGTTGGAGCAGCGCATGAGTGAGCAAATCAAGTACTAAAAGGGTATTAAAAGCTATTGGTAATTTTAGCTTAGTTAAATTCCCATCTGAAGCTTATGTCTTGATCACTCAGACTTTTCTGCGTATTCAAGAATGTGCTGAGCGGTGATTTGTGGCTGTTCGAGGTGAGGAACATGACCACAATTTTTAATCCAAATTAACTCACTATGGGGAATCGATTGCTTAAACTTTTCTGCATCAGTCGTGCCTAAAATTCGGTCATTTTCTCCCCACAAAATCAGCGTTTGCTGCCTAATGTGTTCGAGTTTATCCCGAAAAGAACTATAGCCTCCACTTTTTGTAAAAGCAATCAATCCTTGATTCCAACGGGGCATTTTCAGATGCAAAGCCGCACAAAGCGCTGCATCGACAGAAGCCAAGGTTTCATCAAAATAAGCCGTGCGACTAATACGCTGCCGCACTTTAGGATTTCTTAAAAATTCTGTGGCTAAATAACCCAAAGGCGGAATCAAATATTTCCCTCCTTTAGGCCCATTTGCAAAACCGGCACTGTCAATTAAAACTAACTTTTTAACCGCATCCGGATGAGAGAGAGTAAAATCAATGGCAGCCGCTCCTCCCATCGAAACTCCGACTAAAATAACGGGTTTCTCGATTAAGGTTTTCCAAAAATAATAGAGATGAGTCTTAATGGCTGTTGGAGAAACTGAAATTCCTGCTAATCGATCTGTAAAGCCAAAACCCAACAAATCAACCGCCCAGGTTTCGTGTTTTTCAGCCAGTAAAGGTAGCAGCCGGCGAAACTCAAAGACAGAGCTATCAAAGCCATGTAACAACAAAATAGGCGTACCACCGCCACCCTGACGGATAAAACTTGTGGGGATCGATTGCTCACTCAAGGGAGTGGAGATTTCCTGACGCTCAATGCTCTGCGCCAGAGCAATCGAGGCGGGTTCAGTTAAGTTTTTAAATTCAGGAGGTAAGAAGGTAGACATGAAATTTATTTTACCTTCTCCCTACTTATTTTAGAACAGAATTTTTGTGTTCAATTACTTCTCCTGCCTTTGTCCTGTGACTTCCCGTTCTGTATCTCCAAGCATACGATCTGCAGCCGCCACAGCCGGGTTTTCCCCCACAGCTTCCGCAGATTCTCCAGAACGATCTGCAACTTGGCTGAGAATTTCCATTTCTGCCAGCGTTTCCTCCGCTTCATTTTTGGTTGAGCGAACAACGTAATTTAACTTTAGTTCTTCCAACCAATCATTGAGTAGGGATTGCAATTCCGAAAGCGTTTCTTTATCTTTTAATTCTTGACGTAACGCTTCCTTAAAATCGGTAGTCAGCTTATCTAAAATTTGCCGACCTTTTGTATCGGAATATGAACTAGACACAACATCGACAGTCGCACCGGCTAGATAATTGGCTAGCTGATCGATTACCTCTGCCGGCAGCATACCGAGTGCGGGAATTCTCTTCAAGCCTTGATAAAAATCAGATTGCTTAAAAGAATTTTCAATGCTGTGACGCATTAAATTTTCCAACCCAGGTTGAACTTTTGGCAAAACCCGATTAACTGTCAAGTGAAGCAAGCGATCACTAATCGCTTCAACTTCATCAATATTATTAACTGTAATATAGGGTTGGGTATTCAGTAAAAAACCGGCAGCATCTCCATTTTTAATCGCATTTTGCGTTTGTGTAATAATCCGAACGATCACAAAATTTGTTACCTGATTGGCTAAATTTGCCATCGGTTCATAAGTAATCTGTACGATCGCCCGATCAAAATTTATCACGCCTGATTGATGCAGCCGCACCAATACCGGCATCGCGCGCAAAGGTCGAAACAATGGCAGAAAGAGAAAAACATCATACCAGCGCCTCACCATACAATCACCCCAGCTCAAGCGGGGAAACCGACGACTCAGCAAAAAAGTGCGAATCAGATACTCCGCCGCAAAAAAGGCGATAAAAACGAGGTCAATTCGCCAGAAATTATCGATAAATCGACCGTAGCTGTCTACCTGGCGAAAATAATTCGCTTCCATTAAAGGCCGAATTTGATTGTTGAAAAAACCAAGTTGTGCTTGGCTATCGGCCTGACTTAAATACTCAGAACTCCAAAACCTCTGAAATGCTCCTTTCGCAGAAGTCGTACCGAGATGTTCTGCCATCCGCCGTTTAATTTGGGCAAACGTCCCCACTTTAGCCGGCACTAAAAAAGGATTTTCATCAATAATCGTCGCGCTTTGATTGCGTAAATCTTCCAGCAATTGCTGAGTCTGAGCCTCTGGCTGGCTGGGTTGAGACAGTTGAGTGGATAATTGATCGACTGTATTAAGATATTTTACCGTAACCGGATGGGGTTCAATTCCTTTAACTGGATCGTATAAAGTAACGACACCCGGTAGTTGCCGCAAATAGAAATCCCGCAATGGAATATAGCTAATATTAAACAGCACTAAAGCGAGGTTAAAAAGTGCGATTAAAGCACTTAATTTTGCCCACCAGGGAATTGGGCGAGAAGTTTCCGAGGCTGTACCGTCAAGCTCTGATGTTAATAGTTGAGTCTGCATCTTTCAGATTTTTGCAACACCATCTTTGATTGATGAGTCGCTGGTTTTACGCACTCACTTTATCGATCTTGCCTGCTTTTACCAAAATTCGGCATAAGTCTAAGGGAAGAATCTGAAAGAGAAGATGAGGGGTTTGTCCTGAATTCTCTGTCTTTAGTGTCCCGATTCTGGAAATTGGTGCTCTCGGACTTCAATGGAAAAATCCCGCACAGCCTTGCCAATCGTCTGCCGGAGATTTGCGTAAGACTTGGCAAAGGGGGGTTGCCGGCTGGAAAGTCCCAACAAATCTGCTGTCACAAGAACTTGGCCATCACAATCTGGCCCTGCACCAATGCCAATCGTGGGAATCACCAGCCGTTTGGAGATTTGGGCCGCTAACTCGGCTGGGATATGCTCCAATACAATGGCAAAGGCACCGGCTTGTTCCAGTGCGATCGCTTCTGATAAAATCCGCTCACTGTCTTCTGGAGTCTTACCCTGCTGCCGATAACCGAGTTGGTGTACAGACTGCGGCGTTAACCCCACATGACCCATCACCGGGATCCCGGCTTGCACTAAGCGATAAACGGTTTGGGCGATCGCATCATACCCCCCCTCCAACTTCACCGCATTCGCCCCCGTTTCCTTGAGTATCCTGCCGGCAGAGTGCATCGCTTGCTGAGGGCTTTCTTGGTACGTCAAAAACGGCAAATCCACGACCACTAAGGCTTTTTCTACGCCCCGCCGTACAGCTTTGGCGTGGTGCATCATCTCTTCCAGCGTCACCGGCAGCGTCGTTTCGTAGCCTAGCGCAACCATCGCCAGAGAATCCCCCACCAAAATTAAATCAACACCGGCCTCATCCAGCAGTTGCGCCACAGGATAATCCCATGCCGTCAGCGCCACGATTGGACGCCCTTGTTGTTTCCATTGAATTAATTGCTGGATGGTGACGCTCATGTAAATTGAGGATAAAATTGCACTCTTGCAAGGATAGCAAAATCCCTTAGCCCAAAGGTTGGAATATGACAGAGTGGTACAAAGAAGACCTCGCATTTATTCATGACGTTGGTTTCAGTGACTACGCGCTTAAATCTGCTGCCGGCATCTTAGAAATTCTGCATCAGCGCAATATCCGAGAAGGTTTAGTCGTAGATTTGGGTTGCGGAACCGGCTTATGGACGCAAGAACTTGCAAAAGCTGACTATCAGGTTCTGGGAGTCGATATCTCCGAAGCCGCCATCGCCATTGCGCGAACAAGAGTCCCCAATGCGGAGTTTCGGGTTGAATCGTTATTCAAAACCGGCATCCCACCCTGCAATGCTGTCACCGCTATCAGTGAATGTCTTAACTATTTGTTCGATCCAGATAATCAGCGCGAAACTTTAAATCAACTCTTCCACCGCATTTATCACGCCTTAATTCCTGGGGGTGTTTTTGTCTTCGATATTATTGAATTGGCAGACGTGCCGGTGGAGGTAACAAAGGGATTTAAGGAAGGAAAAGATTGGATTGTGCTAGTAGAAAAAGAGGAAGATCACGATCTGGCAATTTTAACCCGCAAGATTATTACCTTTCGCAAAGTCGGAGAACTCTATAGACGGGATGACGAAGTTCACCGGCAGCGATTATATAAAGAGGAAGATATTGTAACAGAGCTTTCTCAAGCCGGTTTTCAGGTTCAGACAATGCGGAGTTATGGACAATATACTTTACCCCAAGGTCGTGTAGCGTTTGTTGCCGGTAAACCAGGGTGAAGACCCCACCTTTGACGTGATTTGCAGTGAACCAATTTTTGAGTTATGAGGGGTGAGTTACCGATAAAATTGCTTATTCTAGATGTGGAGCCGGTAGAGGTAATGTGATGGATACCACCACAACAGAGCGGGAGATTGTAAAGCAAGTCATTCAACGATATGCTGAGTTTAAGCCTTCTCACGGCGATATTCGGCTCGACACGGTATTTGACGACACGCAAAACCGCTATGCACTGATGCAGGTGGGTTGGGATAGAGGGCGACGGGTGAGGGGGAATTTAATTTATGTGACTTTGAGTGATGGTAAGATTTTGGTGGAATATGATGGGATGGAAGAAGGAATCACCAAAGACTTAATCGCGGCAGGCATCCCTCCAGAACGAATTATTCTTGCATTTCTCCCTGAAGAGCAAACTGCTGCAACAGCTTAAACTCCCTATTCAGAATTACTTATGGATGCAATTAGACTTAAGAATCTACGGAACTTGGAGGATACTGGTTTTGTTCAAATAAAGCCGATCACGTTTCTTTTAGGAAGTAACAGCTCAGGTAAAAGCACTTTTTTGAGATTTTTCCCGTTAATAAGACAGAGTGCCGCTGCTAGAACTATAGGCCCAATACTTTGGTATGGAAACCTTGTAGATTTCGGGAGTTTTAGTGAAGCACTGAATAATAAGAGTTCTGTGAACGAAATTTCTTTTATGTATAAATTTAGAATACCTAAATTTACGAATAAGGAGAGACATCCTGTTTGGAGTCGCTTATATCGAGCAGTCCCTGTAATAGAAGATTTAGATGTAATCCTTGATCTAAAAATGACAACAGATGAAAAGCGTCAAGGTGTTACAATCTGTAAAGAATGTTCTTTCCAGCTTGCAGATCATCGAATCACGATTGAGATGAATGCATCTGGAGATGTTGTTAAATTTAATGTAAACGAAAATAATTTTTTAGCTAAAGGATTAAAACTCAAAACTGAGCAAACTGGGAGTTTTCTACCCCAGGTTTTTAAAGTAATAGATAAGCGTGAGGATATAGATACTCTTTTTTTTTACTCCTCTTTTTACGCTAGAAGTAAAACGCCACTTCTTTTAGAAGAATTGGTTGAAACAGTTAGTGATCTAGTACATCATAAGACGAAAGGGGAAAGAGTAAGATTATTAGTATCGAGTTTCGGAATTGGCTCTTCAAAAGCTATGCTAGCCGATATGAAAAACGCGGACAACGGTGGCGAAACATGGAATAAAAAAACTGATAACTGGAACGAAAATGAGCATACATATAAATATATTAGAGATTTAGTAATTGCAAATTCATTAATTTTATTATTATCATGTTTTGATGATTATATAGCTAATTTTGCGCGTAAAATTAGCTATATAGGCCCTATACGCGCTACAGCAGAGCGTTATTATCGTTCCCAAGAGCTGGCTGTTGGTGAGGTTGATTCCCAAGGAAAAAATCTTGCCATGTTCATTAGAAACTTAACAAAGGAGGAGAAGAAGAATTTTGCAAAATGGACACAAGAATATTTCGGATTTTCACTACTTGTTCGTTCTTCAGGAGAACACATTTCTTTGAAAATCAGAGAAGAAAATTTACAAACTGAGATAAATTTAGCTGATACTGGCTTTGGATTCTCGCAAGTGCTTCCTATTTTGACGCAGTTATGGTGGCTAAGTAGGAAGTTAAATAGCTCTTATCGTTCTCCACATCTAATAACCTTTACAATAGAACAACCAGAATTACATCTGCATCCAAAATTGCAAGCACTTTTTGCAGACTCTCTTATTGCAGCTATCAAGGCTTCAAAACATTCAGGAATTGATTTGCGTTTGATAATTGAAACTCATAGTGAGACACTCATAAATAGATTTGGACATCGTATTGCCAATAAGGACTTTGATAGAGAGGATATCAATGTAGTGTTATTTGACAGGAAGAAAGCAAGCGATTCTGTGGGCATAAGGGTAGTTTCCTATGATGAAGAGGGCTTCTTAACTAATTGGCCTTTGGGTTTCTTTGAGCCAGATATGATTTAGTAGATAAACAATGTTATTAGTTCTGGATTCTTCTCTTATAGCTGAAATTGATCCCAGTTCAAATGTTATACATGCATTAGACTTAATAGCTCATTCTAGACGATTGGGTAAGCATATAGTATTTGGGCAAAGGGAAGTAATGAAGTTTCTGGCAACCTGGGAATTACTTTCTGTAACTTCTCGCGCTGTTTACAGGAAGCTTTATGAAGATTTGCCAACAAGTCTAGCATATCTTAATGAGATTAGTCTATCGGTGGAGATCGTTTTAGAAGATGTGCTTGAAATATTAGATAGAGGAAACTCTAGGGTGATTCGGGTTTCTGTTAATTATTTTACAGACTTCTCTATTCTTGATAAAACAGTTATTTTATCGGAAAATCATGATGATGTTTTATTTTATAAAAGATTAGCTAGGGTATATTTAACATGGAAAAATATTGGAAATCTTGACATTGCATACGAACCTAGAAGTGGTGGAGGCGGAACAACCGATAGAGAGTTTGATTCTTTACAAAAGTCTAAACAAAAATTTTGTTTATGTATACTTGATAGTGATAAAAAAACACCAAAGCTAAATGTAGGTAATACAGCAAAAGCTGTACTAAAAATAAACCAGCAGAATCAACCCTTATGTGATGCTCTTGTTCTCAGTGTTAGAGAAATTGAAAATCTCATTCCAACTGCGATTTATAGAGAAACTTTCATAAATGATGTCAATAAACAGAAAGCTATTCTTTTTCTTGAATCTTTAGATAATTCTTCACTTGCTAATGCAAGAAACTATCTAGATATGAAGGAAGGAATAAAATTAGGAAAAATTCTGGAAGAGGAACCCCAGACAGAGTTTCGGAAATACTGGCTTACCTTCGCAAAAAAATTTAGCAGCCATCTTTCCACTGAATGCTTAAGTAACGAAAAGTGTTCTCAAGAGTCCTCTAAGAAGTGCCAGTGTTTTGTCACTCTAGGGTTTGGCGATAACATTATGAAAAAGATTGAAAAGGTTTATTTAGATAAAGATATATCTCACATGATTTCTGAGGAATTAAAACCAGAGTGGGAAAGGATAGGGGCTATCATCACAGCTTGGTGTTGTGCTTCATCCCAGATATCTACAGTTAGCACATCATAATATTAATCTCTAAAAATCAAATTGGAGCAAAAACTATAAATCCATCTGCATCAGCAAACGAACATATTGTTTTGCCGACGGTTGCAAATTAAGGTGTTTTACTTAAAACAATAGTACACCTTGTTAAACTTGGACAGAACACGAGCAAGTTAGGATGATTGTTAGCGCGAATGAAGAAGCGATCTCATTTTCCCCTTTTTCGCAGCAGTCCTCAAACCGGCTTTATTTCTAAACTCCGCCACAAGTACCACGAGGCAATACTGCAATAAGGCTTCCATTTTTGTCCAAAACGTTCTGTAGTCTTGCGGTCAGGAAGTGCCTCAAGATTGTAGAGTTTCCGAATGCCGGCACGTACACCCAAGTCATCCACCGGCAAGACATCCCACCGCTTGAGACGGAAAATCAACAGCATCTGCACAGTCCAGCGTCCGACACCTTTCACCCGCGTCAGAGTCTTGATAATCGCCTCATCGTCCAAGACTTCCAACTCCTCAAGCGTAGGTAATCCCTCGATCACATGACGTGCCAAGTCTTTGAGGTAAGAGATTTTGGGGCGCGAAATTCCCACACTGCGGAGGACTTCATCCGGCGTGTCGAGGACATCTTGTGCCAAAGGGAACTGAGTGTCCGGGTAAAGCTGGAGAAACCTTTCGTGGATGACTTTAGCCACCTTGGTGGAAAGTTGTTGGTGGAGAATTGACCGGCATAGGCAAAAGAACAAGTCTCCCTCTAACTCGTCCTGATTCAGTTGACACGCACCAATTTGGTCAATGAGTTGTCCCAGGATAGGGTCGGAATCCTTAAGAAAGTCAATGGCAACTGAGTAATTCATCCCCAACACTCCAGTAATTATAAGTAACGTTCAATCCATCGTTAGTGATTCGCTGTCATTCTAGTTATTACAGTGTGTTAGGGCTACAACTTGCTAAAATAAGACTAGAAGGACTCTTTGAAAATGATGAAGCTAATACAAAAGCTTTGGGCGTTGAACTAACAGACGAAAACATAAGTACCCAGGTAATGATAATGACTGAAATTACGCTGAATTCAGACCGATTTAAGGAAGTTTTGAAAGCTACAATTCTTGAATTATTTCAAGAGAATCGAGAAGAGTTTTCTAACCTGCTATCAGAGATTGTCGAAGATATCGCTATGGAACGAGCAATTCAAGAAGGTGAAGAAACAGAAACTGTTAGCAGAGAAGCTATTTTCAAAATTCTGGAGCCGTAATTGTGGAGGTTGAATTTAGAAAAAGTTTTGAAAAAGATTTAAGCAAGCTTCGAGATGAGGCTCTCCTCACAAGAATTCAAGCGATAATCTTGGAAATTGAAGCTGCCGAAAGTTTAGAAGAGGTGAGCAATGTTAAAAAGCTTAAAGCAGAAGGAGATTACTACCGCATTCGAGTTGGAGACTACAGAATCGGCATTCTTATTAACGAGGATCTTGTCGTCTTTGTGAGAGTTTTGCATTGGAAAGAAGTCTATCGATACTTTCCTTAAGTCTCTATTACTTCAATGCTAGATAGATTGACTCCGCAGTTTAGCCTTCTGTTTGTTGAAACTGTGTCAACAACCAAGCTACTACCTGCGATTGATCAGTTTCTCGACTACGACGAAGCGCTTCTTCTAAAATTGCAATAGAAAGTGCCGGTAATACCTGAGATACCTGAATCCGGTTACTTCCCTGATCAGCCACCCTATAGGCAAGAATTTGAGTATTTTGCACATCCACTACCCAATATTCAGCGACGCCTAACTCTTCATAAAGT
Source organism: Microcoleus sp. FACHB-672 (assembly GCF_014695725.1). NCBI lineage: Bacteria > Bacillati > Cyanobacteriota > Cyanophyceae > Oscillatoriales > Microcoleaceae > Microcoleus > Microcoleus sp. FACHB-672. The sequence continues at coordinate 212,645 of NZ_JACJOU010000016.1, forward strand.
ACCCGTTTTGTCCCCACATCATCCAGCAGCGAAGTCTTGGCAACCTCAATCACTAAATTCGGGGCTGGATACTGATCAAGATTCACAATTCCCGTACCTGATGGGATCGATTGAGCGCGATTGCCAATGTAATAAGACACATCCGGTTGACATTCCCGCACACCCGCTTTACGAAACGTTGTTGTGTCTAACCCTCTTAAAGGAATGTCTTTAATTGCAGCAAACAAATTAACTGCCAAGATAATCACCACATGGTCTTGCCCATGATCAAAACTAACAGGTGACATCTCAATCCTCATGTGTCCCTTGTAGTAGTAACTCTTTGCCTGTTCATAAATTGGATCTTCAATGATCTGAACATACTCGTCCCAAGGCGTAGGAAGCCAAGTATCTGTTTTTAGCTGGGTTTGTAAATCACTCATCGCCTAATTTTCCCGCCAAAAAGTTGCCATAAACGCAGAATTTTTAGAGCCGGCACTTAACCATTATCTAGCTAAAACCCGATACTGAATGATTAGACTAGATGAATCAACGCCTCAATTAGTATCTGATTTTGCTCATCAGTCCCCACCGTAATGCGAAGCTTATCCTCTAAACCGGCCTGTTTGAAATAGCGCACCAAAATTCCCCGTTCCTTCAGTGCCAAATAAATTTGCTCGGCATTGCCTTTAGGAGGTTGTGTCAAAAAGAAATTGGCTTGGGAATCCCACAGCCGGCAGCCTAATTGCTTCAGATCCACTGCTAATTTCGCCCGCGATACCTTCACCTTTTCCGCACACTCATTTTTATGCGCTTGATCGCGCATCGCCGCCGCCCCAACTAAACAAGCAATTGCGTCAATATTGTAACTATCTTTAACCTTAAATAATCCGCTCAAAAGCTTCGGATTAGCAATCCCAAACCCCAGCCGCAATCCTGCTAAAGAATAACCTTTAGATAAGGTGCGAATTATAATAACATTTTCAAATTCTTTGACTAAGGGCAACGCCGTTTCTTCCGCAAAGTCCACGTAAGCTTCATCAACGACTAAAACACCCGACAACCTCGCTGCCAATTGCCGAATCTCGTCAATGTTAACAGTATGTCCCGATGGACTATTGGGCGATGCAATAAACGTTACCGCACCATTTTCTGCCACCAATTCCTCAATGGGTAAGCGATAATCCTCGCTATAGGAAATTTCCACCCGATCCGCCGGCTGCATATCGGTTAGCGTGCGATACAGTACATACGTCGGCATTGGATAAACAACGTTGCGCCCCAATTCCGCGCAAGCACGCACAACAACATTGAGCAATTCATCGCTGCCATTGCTGACAATAATCCACTCAACCGGCACCTCCAATACCTCAGAAATCGCCTTGCGAAATTCGTTGGCATAAGGATCTGGGTAACGCCGCAACCATTCAATATCTAAATTCCGCAGAACTGAGATCGCTGCCGGTGAAGGAGGATAAGGGTTTTCGTTAGTGTTGAGCTTGATTATATTTGTACCCGGTTTAGGTTGTTCGCCGGGAGTATAGCCGGTCATCATCTCAACACTTGGGCGAAAGTAGCTAGGCATGACGTTGTTGCGTGTCAAACAATGACTTATTGGGCAAAGAAACCAGTGAACAGAAGCGGCAAAAGTATTAATGCAGAGACAATTAACAGAACCGTTGCCGCATCAATATTAATCTCGTTATTCTTAGGATCGCTCATTTTAAGCCCTCTCAGAAAATAAGTCTATCAACTTACCTTAACAGGGATATCCGCAACTTAGCTTTACAGTTGAAGGGTTTGAGTTGAGGAATTCTCAGGCTGACTATTCCTATCACCGGAAACCTAAGAAACGCAAGAAGGGAATGAGGATGTAGTAAATAGCGCCCAAACAAAGCGCACCGGCACTGCCTAAAAGCCCAAAAAAGCCGATACTCAGCCAAAATTCTGGCCAACCGATGCCGGTGGAGAGCTTGCTAGAAAGAAAAATGAAGTTGAAAGAATAAGGAGACAGGTAAATAAGATTTGCAATAATGGCGGCTGTTCCCATTGCGGCAAAGGAGGCGTGCAGCAGGTGATGTCTGGGTAAACCTAAACCAAGGGTGACGCAAGCAATGGCAATGGCACTAAATCCCATTAACCCATCTACCACTTTTGCCGGCGTTGAAACAATCGTATGTAAACCCCACCACCCCAAAAGATAGCCAAATATTCCCATCACGGCAGCCGGCCAAAACCGCCGCAATTGCCCAAAACTGCCGGCTTCTGTCAATCCCAGCGCAGTACCCAACCCCGCCCAGGCAAATAGTAAAATTATCGGCTCAATCGCTAACTGCGAGTCCGGACTCAACCAGCTCAGCTGTTCCGAAAGCATCTGAGCTATTTGATCACCCACCGGGGACCAATAAGCCAACCAAAACCCGATCCCCGCACCGATACTCCCCCCTATGCCGCCCAGTACCATTCCTAAAAAGGTGTCTGAACAAGCGCGGAAGAACCATCTGACAACCGCTACGCAGCTTTTCACTCCACCCATAACGAGCCGGTAGAGGAAAATAGCGACCGCTGCCACTGGGTTGCCCACAAGGCCAAAAATGCCTTCTACTATCGCTCTGAGGCGATCAAAACTGAACAGTGCCCTTGCTGCCCTTCTTCTGCGTCGGGAAATGCGGGCCAAGCGTGAGTGAATTTCTGCCGCGTTTGCCGGTCGTTGAGTTACCACTGGGCGCACCATCTCATCCAGCAGATCGGCTAAAGCGGGGCTAACTTTGGCATACTGACGCCACCGGCACTCGCCGGTTACGGGATCTTCTATATCTCCAGGATACCGACCTGTGAGTAAGTGAATAAAGGTTCGCCCCAGGGCGTAAAAATCGGCTGCCGGTCCCACCACTCCGCCGGCAATCTGTTCGGGCGGACTGTAACCCGGAGACACTAAGCGCGTAGAACTCACCTGAGGGGCGCTGCCGGCACGAATTTGCTTTGCCCCACCAAAATCAATCGCGACAAGTTGGTAAGTTTCCTGGCGCAACATTAAGTTGCTGGGTTTGATGTCGCGATGAACAATTTGACGCCGGTGTAATACCTGCAAAATATCGATTGCCTGAGAAAGCCAGTCTAAAACCAGGGCTTCTGGATACCCCTGCGGATACTGATCCAGAATCTCCTCTAAAGTTGGCCCATTAATTTTTTCCATCACCAGACAGGGCAGATGCCGGGGTTTCGGGTGGGCTAGACGCACCTCAAAATAGCTATCTGACTCGACTCTGGGGACTCCAGGATGGCGCAGGCGTGCTAAAACGGCGGCTTCTTGCTCAAAAAGTTCGAGTCCCTTGGGAGAAGTTACGACCAACACTTTCAGAACTCGTTCTCTCTGGGACTTGAGATCCCAGACCGTGTAAATAACGGCAAAGCCGCCGGTGCCAAGCTGCTGTAAGGGAATATAGCGCCCTTTAAATTCTAAGGGTGCCCCGCAACTCAGACAAAACTTGTTGCCCCAAGCCTGAGGGTAAGGGCCGGTGCAGTCTGGATTAATGCAGTGGGTATATAAAGACTGAGGCACAACCGTAATTTGGGGAATGGGGCATGGGGCAAGTCTGGGTTTATTCACCACAGACGAGGGATCGGGAGTCGGAAGTGGTTAATGGGAAATGGGGTATTGGGGATCGCGAGTCTTTGGTAATTCGTTATAGACGTAGTCTTGCTTGGTGCAAAGCGATGGGATTAGGCTGTTCTCCTTCTCTGCCCCTCTCCCCGTCTCTGTGTCTTCCCTCTAATTTTTATTGACGACTGCTCGCTTATTTTACATTTGCCGGTGAGACTAGACGGGATTTTCACGGCTTCCTTTCCCTAACTTCTTGAGTTCTGAGACTAGCAAACCATCGCCTGCCCTGGCTTGCTAGCGTACTTTAGAAATTGGCACAATGTTTGTAACAAAAAATTAATATTTTGTCATAAAATATAAACCGAGATTATAGCTTACTAAATAAGATTTGAAGTTTAACTTATTTGATCCCTGGTATATTGTTTAAGAGCTTACTAAAGCTGCCTGCTCATTCCATGATTCCTAGGAAGGGGGATTATGACTTACGCTTCAAGCCAAACACAAACAAAAACAGGCTACAAAGCCGGTGTAAAAGACTACAGACTGACTTATTACACCCCCGATTACACACCGAAAGACACTGATATCCTCGCGGCTTTCCGCGTTACCCCTCAGCCTGGAGTTCCCCCTGAAGAAGCGGGTGCTGCTGTGGCTGCAGAGTCTTCCACCGGAACTTGGACAACCGTGTGGACAGACTTGCTGACGGACCTGGATCGCTATAAAGGTCGTTGCTACGACATCACCCCAGTCCCCGGTGAAGATAACCAGTTTATTTGCTACGTTGCTTATCCACTGGATCTGTTTGAAGAAGGTTCTGTCACCAATATGTTGACCTCCATCGTGGGGAACGTATTTGGTTTCAAAGCCTTGCGGGCGCTGCGTCTGGAAGACCTGCGGATTCCCGTTGCCTACCTGAAGACTTTCCAAGGGCCTCCCCACGGTATCCAAGTAGAGCGCGACAAAATCAACAAGTACGGTCGTCCCCTACTCGGTTGCACCATTAAACCCAAATTGGGTTTGTCGGCTAAAAACTACGGTCGGGCGGTCTATGAGTGCCTACGCGGCGGTCTGGACTTCACAAAAGACGACGAAAACATCAACTCCGCCCCATTCCAGCGCTGGCGTGATCGCTTCCTGTTCGTAGCAGAAGCCATCCACAAAGCCCAGGCTGAAACAGGTGAAATCAAGGGTCACTACCTGAACGTCACCGCCCCTACCTGTGAACAAATGTTGGAGCGCGCCGAGTTCGCCAAAGAACTCAAAATGCCCATCATCATGCACGACTACCTGACTGCAGGGTTCACAGCTAACACCACCTTAGCTCACTGGTGCCGCGCCAACGGTATCTTGCTACACATTCACCGTGCTATGCACGCTGTGATTGACCGGCAAAAGAACCACGGGATTCACTTCCGTGTCTTGGCCAAGTGTCTGCGGATGTCTGGTGGTGACCACATCCACACCGGCACCGTCGTCGGCAAGTTGGAAGGCGAACGCGGAATCACGATGGGCTTCGTTGATTTGCTTCGTGAAAACTATGTCGAGCAAGACTTGTCTCGCGGTATTTACTTCACCCAAGACTGGGCATCTATGCCTGGTGTGATGGCAGTTGCTTCCGGTGGTATTCACGTATGGCACATGCCAGCACTCGTGGAAATCTTCGGCGATGACTCCGTCCTGCAATTCGGCGGCGGCACCTTGGGCCACCCCTGGGGTAATGCTCCAGGCGCAACAGCCAACCGCGTTGCCCTCGAAGCTTGCGTCCAGGCACGTAACGAAGGCCGGTCACTTGCCCGCGAAGGCAACGACGTGATCCGCGAAGCCTGTAAGTGGTCTCCTGAATTGGCCGCAGCTTGCGAACTCTGGAAAGAAATCAAGTTCGAGTTCGAGGCAATGGATACGGTCTGATGAAAAGTCCTGAGTGCGGGGTGAATAATCTCCACTCAGAACTTAGGATTCAGGACTGACTGGGCTGGAGTGGGGTATTAAAAAAGCGGTGGCTATCCACAAGATGGCAAGTTGAAAGCGAAATCCTGTGGATGTGAGTCTTAGGTATTTTCCAATGCTATTTTGGCAAGGGAGAGCGGGTATGGTGTTGTACCCAGTAAAGGTTGCAGCAATCAGCTTTTACTAAAGATTTTAGTAAAAGATAACTGACCCTCTCAAAATTCACATCAGTATGGATATAAAACAAATCGCCAAAGATACTGCGAAGGTGCTGACTAGCTACCTGACTTATCAAGCGATGCGAACTGTTTTTGCTCAGCTCAGTGAAACGAATCCTCCCTTGGCGCTCTGGTTGCAAAGCTTTTCCTCCACTGGCAAAATCCAAGATGGCGAAGCCTACCTGCGGGAATTACTTCAGGAAAAGCCAGAATTAGCCTTTCGACTGATGACAGTGCGAGAACATCTGGCCCAGGAAGTGTCAGAGTTTTTACCTGAGATGGTTTGCACTGGCATCAGTCAAACAAATATGGAACACCGCCGCCGGCATTTGGAGCGCATGACGCAACTAAGCGTACCTGACGCCGCCCCCCAGTCAGAAATGGAAACCTCTTCAGAGCCTAATTTGGATAATTTATCCAGTTAATGGCTAATCGCTTCATCGCAATTAGCCAAGAATTGCAGCTACACCAGAAAGACACTAAGGAAGACATGAAAACCCTACCTAAAGAGCGGCGTTACGAGACCCTTTCCTATCTGCCGCCACTCAGCGACGCGCAGATTGCCAAACAAATTCAGTACATCCTCGATCAAGGTTATATTCCTGCCATCGAGTTCAATGAAGTGTCTGAACCGACCACATTTTACTGGACACTGTGGAAGTTGCCTTTGTTCAACGCCAGAAGCGTCCAAGAAGTTCTCAGTGAAGTTCAAGGCTGCCGGTCTGAATACTCCAATTGCTTCGTGCGCGTTGTCGGCTTTGACAACATCAAGCAGTGCCAAGTGCTCAGCTTTATCGTACACAAGCCGAACACCAGAGGCTACTAGAACTTAGTTCTCAAATTTGACTCATTAGAGTAAAAATGTAGGGGCAATTCGTAAATTGTCTCTACTTTTTTTGATCTGTAAATTAGATGAATTACCCCTATAATGCAAAAGCCTTTATAACATTGTGTTAAATTTAAAACGCCATTTCAATTTTTATCTTTTGCTACATTCAACCCGTAGGGGCAAAGTATTCGGGCGATAATTCTTTATGTTGTTACGAAAAGATTTGTACCCGAATGCTTTGCCCTGCATTAATCCTAAGAAACCTAATTAGGAAGATAGCACAACGGCGCGTCAGCGATAGAATTCGGACAGCTAAGTTACAGCACTTTTGAGAGATATGAGGTACACTCAAGGGAACATTAAGGGTATTGAGGACCATAATGAAACCGTACTCAGTAGATTTGCGAGAAAAAATAGTCAATGCTTACGACAGAGGCAACACGTCGGTTAAAAAAGTAGCCGTTCAATTTGGTGTAGCGAAAAGCTATGTACAAAAGCTTCTCCAACTTAAGAAAACTCAAGGTCATCTAGAACCCAAAAAGCAAGGCGGTGGAATGAAGGGTA